>NZ_JAIWPT010000002.1 GCF_021191695.1 Proluteimonas luteida | reverse complement strand
TCGACCCGCCAGCGCGCCGACGGGCCTGGCGGGTCGAGACCCGCCCCACGCCTGATCACGCGCCCGACACCGCGTGAACCCGGGCACCGCGCACGTCGGCCGCGTGGGGCCGACCTGCAGGATCCGTCGTTCCGGGCGTAGCGAGGGACGACGGGATTGCCTGGGGTCGCCGGCGCTGTGCGCCGCGGCCAGGCGCCGCGCGGGCGCCATCCACGCCGGCTTCAGGTCGCCGGTACGATGATCGGCACAGCGCCCGACCGGGCGCGCTGTCCGAGGACACGTCCATGCGTCGCTTCCGTCTGCTGTTCCTGTTGCTGCTGGCGCCGGTGCTGGCCGGCTGCGCCAGTTCCCATGTCCTGACCGGCACGCCGCGCGCGCCGATCGATCCGGCCCAGGTGCGCATCTACCACGGTCCGCCGCCCGGCCATTACGAGGAGATCGCGATCCTCAACACCAGCAGCGGTGCGTTGACCTACGGCGAACAGAACAAGGTCGATTCGGTGCTGTCCAAGCTGCGCAACGAGGCCGCCAAGCTCGGCGCCAACGGCGTGCTGTTCCAGGGCACGGCCGATGGCTACGGTGGTGGCGGCGTCAGCGTCGGCGGCGGTGTCGGCCGCGGCGGCGGCCGCACCTTCACGTCCGGCGGCGTCGGCGTGGACATCAGCCCGCGGCAGAAGTACGCCAGCGGCATCGCGATCTGGGTGCAGGATCCGCCGCCGGTCGATGCGCCGCGGGCGCCGGTACAGGAAACGCCCGCGCGCTGAGTCGCGGGGCGAGGGCCGCACGGCGCGCGGCCGGCGGACCCGCGAACCGGCGGCCGCGGGTCAGTGCACGCCGTTCTTGCCGAGCGGCGCGTCCGCCTCCTGCCCGCGCCGCGAGAACAGCGCCAGCAGCGGCGAGGTCATCAGCGTGGTGACGATGGCCATGCCGAACAGCATCGTGAACAGTTCGGGTCCGATCAGGCCGGCGTCGAGGCCGATCTTCAGCACGATCAGCTCCATCAGCCCGCGCGCGTTGATCAGCGCGCCGACCGACAGGCTGTCGCGCCAGCTGTAGCCCGACAGCCGCGCGCCGATGCCGCCGCCGACGACCTTGCCGGCGATGGCGACCAGCAGGATCAGCGCGAACGCGCCCAGTCCGGCGCCGACGAACGCATCGGGCGTGGTGTTCAGGCCCGCGAGGGCGAACACGATCGGCATCAGCAGCAGCATCGACACCGGTTCGAACGCCTTGGCCAGGTGGCGCAGCAGGCGGTCGTCGCGCGGCATCGCCACGCCGAACAGGAACGCGCCGAACACCGCGTGCAGGCCGATCCACTCGGCGAACGCCGCGCAGCCGACCAGGCCCAGCAGGATCGCCACCAGCAGCGTGGGCGAGGGCGGATTCTCCGGCGCGCCGTCGCGGCGGATCAGCCAGGCGTACAGCGGCTTGAGCAGCAGGAAGTTCGCCGCGACCAGCGCGACCGCGCCGGTGGCGATCAGGGCGACGCCGTGCTCGCCGGTGCCGCCGGTCAGCGTCAGCACCACGGCCAGGAAGATCCAGATCGCGCCGTCGTCGATGACCGCCGCGCTCAGGGCGAGGTTGCCGGCGCGGGTGCGGGTCAGGTCGCGGTCCTTGAGGATCCGCGCCAGTACCGGGAACGCGGTGACCGACAGCGCGGCGGCGATGAACAGCGCGAACGGCCAGAAGCCGAGCCCCTCGGGCGCGAACATCGGGTACAGCCACGGCGAGATCGCCAGCCCCAGCAGCAGCGGCAGGGTGATGCCGAGGATGCCGACCGCGCTGGCCGCCTTGACCTGCGCGCGCGAGCCTTCGATCGCGCGCAGTTCCGCGCCGACGATGAACATGAACAGCACCAGCCCGACCGTCGCCAGTGCCGACAGCGAGGGCAGCGACGCGGCCGGGAACAGCGACGCGTGCAGGTCCGGTGCCCAGGCGCCGAACACGATGGGGCCGAGTAGCAGGCCGGCGGTCATCTCGCCGATCACCGGCGGCTGGCCGAAATACCGCAGCACCCAGCCGCAGGCGCGGGCGACCAGCAGGATCACGGCGAGCTGGAGCAGCAGCAGTGCGGTCATCGCGGCGATCCGGTCCGCGGGCGATGTCGGGACGGGCGGGGCGGGGTTGGACGCATCGGATCAGGCGGCCAGTTCGCGGGCGAACCAGTGCTCCGGCAGCATCGCCGGATGCTGGCCGGTGTCGTGGCTGGCCAGCAGCGCGTCCAGCCCCCGGTCGTCGATGTCGGGGAACGATTCGCGCGCCAGCGCCAGTACCTCGGCGGCGAGCTGGCGCATGCCGGCGACCGAGCGCTGGGTGCGCGCGTAGTAGGCGTCGTCGTCGAGCGCGTCGGTCAGCCCGCCGTTCATTTCCCGGCACCACTCGACCTGGTACTGGTCGTAGGCGCGCGCCTGCTTCAGGTCCGGCGCGGCGTCGCGCGTGCCCCAGTCGCGCATCAGCCGCTGCATCGCCAGGTTCAGCGCGCGCCCTTCCGCAAAGGCCGGCTTGAGCCGCGTCAGCATCGACAGGTCGGCCTGGCGGCGGCTGAAGAACAGCGGCGCCAGCAGCGACCAGTAGTAGGCGTAGTCCCACAGCACCTTGACCGGCATCACCTGCGGGTGGCCGAAGATCGGGTACTGGTCCTGGTAGAGCGAGAGCGTGTTCTCGTAGAACGAGAAGTACAGCTGCTGGTAGATGTCGGCGTACTGGCCGATCGGCTCGCCGGCGCGGTCCTTGCGGATCAGCTCGCACACGTAGGTGTTGCTGATCGCGATGAAGTCGCTGCCCGGGGAATAGAACGGGTCGAGGAACAGCCCGGCCTCGCCGGTCAGCGCCCAGCGGTGCTTCGAGTACACCTGCTTGCAGCCGTAGGAGAAATGGCGCAGGAACAGGAAGTCCTGCAGCGCGTACTCGGGTTTGTCCAGCGCCTCGGCGACACGCGGCTGGTGCCGGCGCAGCCAGTCCATCGCCTTCTCGAAGGTGTTCATGGTCTCGAGCGGGTGCATCTTCGCGTCGCAGACGATGCCCAGCGAATGCGAGCCCGAGGCCAGCGGGATCAGCCAGAACCAGTAGCCGGGGCCACACATGTGGTTGGTCGACTTCCAGCGCTCGGCCGGCGCGAAGCGCGTGCGCCAGCCCGGGTCGTCGGACCAGCCGTCGAGGTCCGACTGGCCGTCGATGCGCCACCACACCGCGTTGGCGTCGTGGTCGTTGGCCTGGGCGAGGCCGAGCTTGCGCTTGATCAGGCCGGCGCGGCCGGAGGCGTCGACGACCCAGCGTGCGCGCAGCGTATGGCTTTCGCCGCCGTGGTCGAAGCCGATGGTGTGCAGGTCGTCGCTCTCGGAAAGATCCAGCGTGCGCACCACGGCGCCGTCGCGGAAATCCACGCCGCGTTCGCGCGCGCGGTCGCCGAGGAAGTTCTCGAAGCGGCCGCGGTCGAGCTGCCACGACGGCGTCGGCAGCAGCCGGCTGACGCCCATCTCGCTGCAGTCCTGGACGTCGTACTCGCGGTCGGTGAAGAAATAGCGCAGCCCGTACTTGCGCACCTGCTCGGTTTCCAGGTGTTCGCGCAGGCCCAGCACGTCGGCGAAGTAGTGCGCGCCGATCTCGACCGTCGACTCGCCGACCTTGTGCGCGGCCTCGCGCACCGGGTGAGCGCGGCGTTCCAGCACCGTCACCCGCAGGTCCGGCTCGCGGTCGCGCAGCTGCAGCGCGAGGGTCAGCCCGGCGAGGCCGCCGCCGAGGATCAGGATGTCGGTGTCGACGGGTGCTTGGGTCACTGTACTCATCCGTGGTGATGGAGTCGGGGGTGGGGCCGCGTGCCGGCCGCGTCGTCGGCGTCGTCGATCACCGGCGGACGACTGCGCGCCCGTCGATACTCGCGCAGCACATGGCCGTTCGCCAGCACCTGGCCGACGACGTGGGTGGTGATGCTGCGCAGGTCGTGGAACAGGCGGAAATGGCTCTTGCGGAACCGCTCGCCCGACCCCGCGCTGTGGTAGCGCGATTCGACCGGCACCGATACCACGCCGCAGCCCAGTCGCCGCGCGGCGGAGATCAGGATCTGCGCCTCGAACACGAAGCCTTCGCCGGGCACGTCGGTCATCGCGATCACGTGGCCCGGATACAGGCGCTGGCCGCTCTGGCTGTCGACCATGCGGAAGCCGCAGGCCCAGGCGATGCCCCAGTCGCCGAAATCGTTGCCGATGCGGCGGTACCACGGCTGGGTGCTGCGCTTCTGCAGCCGGGCGCCGTTGACGATGGCATTGGGATGGCGGTTGGCGGCATCGATCAGCCGCGGGACGTCGCTGGCGCGGTGCTGGCCGTCGCCGTCCATCGTCACCACCGCCGCGCAGCCCTGCCGCACCGCCTCGGCGAAGCCCGAACGCAGCGCAGCGCCCTTGCCGCGCCGCTGCGGATGCCGCACCAGCGTCACCGGCAGGGCGGCGACGATGTCCGCGGTCGCGTCGTCGGAGCCGTCGTCGACGACGATCACCCGGTCGCAGTGCGCCAGCGCTTCGCCGACGACCTCGTCGATGCGCAATGCCTCGTTCAGCGCCGGGATCAGGATCGCGACATTGCCGCGGTGCAGGCGCCCGCTCACGCCTGCGCTCCCGCGTCGACGATCTCCAGCGCCAGCAGGCGGTGCGGGCCGGCGCACAGCTGCGCGCGGTCGCGGCCGGCGGCCAGCGCGTCGAACAGCGGCAGCATCTGCGCCATCGCATTGCCGGCGCAGCGCAGCGCCAGCGGGCCGGGCGCGGCATCGTCGGCGCCATCGCGCAGCTGCGCCCGCAGCCGCGGGCCGGGGCCGTCGCGGCTCAGTACCAGTGCGCCGCCGAGCAGGCCCTCGCTGCGGGTCACCGTGCCCAGCGGGCCGGTCGCGGCGGTGTCGTAGGCGGCCAGCAGCACCGCGTCGGCGCCGGCGGCCAGCTGCAGCATCGCCTCGAGCAGGCCCTGGGCGAAGGTCGCGTCGAAGGCGCTGATCGCGGTGGTCGCGGCGGTGCAGCCGTTACCGATGGTCCAGTAGCCGGCGGCGGCGTTGTGCACGGAGTTGTGGAACTTCGTCGGCGAGATCGCCGTCGGGTCCTGGGCCAGCGTCGCGCACATGTAGTCGGTGATCGCCAGGTCGCCGTGGGTCGAGGCGAACACCGACGGCAGCACGGCCGGGTCGCGGCCGGCGTCGCGGCAGGCGGCCTGCGCGACCTCCAGCGCGACCGCGACCGAACCCGGCGCGCGCCGGCGCTCGTTGGGCGCCAGCAGCTGCGGCGACGGTTTGGCGGGGGCATCGGCGGGCAGGCTGCCGTCGGCGGCGAAGGCGCGTGCCGACGCCCAGTCCGGCAGGCCCGGCGCCCAGAAGCCGATGCCGGCGATCGATGCGGTCAGCGCGCCGGATGCGGTCATGCCGCGGCCGCCCTGCCGAACACCAGCGCGCAGTTGTTGCCGCCGAAGCCGAAGGCGTTGTTCATCGCGTAGCGGATCTTGGTGTCGGCGTTGTCGAAGCGGATCTGCGGTCCGCAGGCCGGGTCGCGCACCGCGCTGTTGAGGATGCCCGGCAGCACGCCGTGCTCGAGCGCGAGCAGCGCGAACACCGACTCGACGATGCCGGCCGCGCCGAGGGTGTGCCCGGTCCAGCCCTTGGTCGAGCTGGCGTGCAGGCTGGCGGGGAACAGGCCGGCGACGGCCTGCGCCTCGACCGCGTCGTTGGCCGGGGTCGAGGTGCCGTGCAGGCTCAGGTAGCCGACCTCGGCGGCGTCGATGCCGGCGCGCGCCAGTGCATCGCGCATCGCCAGCGTCGCGCCCAGCCCGCCGGGATGCGGCGACGACATGTGGTGGGCGTCGCTGGATTCGCCATAACCGCGCAGCTGCAGCGGCGCATCGCCGGCATCCTCGCGTTCCAGCAGCGCGTAGCCGCCGGCCTCGCCCAGCGACAGGCCGTCGCGGCCGGCATCGAACGGGCGGCATGGCGCGTCCGACACCAGGCCCAGGGCGTTGAAGCCGTACAGCACGCTGCCGCACAGGGTGTCGACGCCGCCGACCAGGGCGGCGTCGACCACGCCGGCCGCGATCATCCGCGCCGCCTGTGCGAACACCTTCGCGCTCGACGAGCACGCGGTGGCGACGGTGATGCAGGGGCCGCGCAGGCCGGTCGCGTGCTGGACGAAATCGCCGAGCGAATGCGGCGTGTGCACGATCGGCCGCGCCAGGTCGTCGGGGAACCGCGGGGTGCCGTCGGCGTCGGGCAACGCGCGCGCATAGGCTTCCTCGCTGGCGCCGATGCTCGAGGTCGAGGTGCCGACGACCAGTGCGACGCGGTCTGCGCCATGGCGTGCGACCGCCGCCTGCAGCGCGTCCAGCAGGCCGTCCTGCTGCAGGGCGAGCCAGGCCAGGCGGTTGTTGCGGCATTCCCAGCGCGACAGCGCCGACGGCAGCGCAGCGTCCTCGAGCCCGTCGACGCGTCCGATCCAGGTCGGCAGCGGCGCATCGCCGAAATCGTTGCGGCGCAATCCGCCGCGCCGGTTGCGCAGTGCCTCGAGCTGCGCGGCGTTGCCGCGGCCGAGCGCGGTCGTGGCCGTGTAGGCGCGGATGGCAATGGCCGGCATCGGCGACAGCGACTGCGATGAGGGCACGCGGCGGGTCCAGGACAGAAGGCCGTGGAGTATAGCGAGCGGCCCGTGACGCTAGACTTCAGGGAATACCCCAATGGACGCCGGTGCGCACCGGTGCTTCCCGATGCCCCGCAACCGCCTGCAACACCGGCTCAGGATGCTGAACGACCGCGACGCCCTGCATTCGCTGGGCGTTGCCGCGGCGGCCTGCGTGCTGAGCCTGGGGCTGGTCTACGTCGGCTATTTCGTGCACGTGCTGCGCATCGCCCGCAACGCGCCCTGCGCGCCTGAACGCGGCGAGTGCGTGCTGCTGTTCGGCAAGCATGCGCCGGCCGGGCGGCCGGATGCCGATTTCGAGGCGCGGCTGGCGCGCGCCGCGACCGTCTGGGCGACGCGGCCGCCGCAGCGGATGCTGCTGCTCGGCGGCGGCCCGGCCGGCACGCGCACCGAGGCCGCGCTGGCCCGCGATGCGCTGCTGGCCCGCGGCCTCGGCGCCGACGCGCCGCTGCTGGTCGAGGACCAGTCGCGCGACACCCTGCAGAACCTGCGCAACGCCCGCGCCCTGCTTGCCGCCGCGGCGGGCGACGCCGCCGCGCCGGTACGCGCCGGCGTGCACGTGACCCTGCTCAGCAGCCGCTATCACCTGGCGCGCTGCGCGCTGTTCGCGCGCCAGCTCGGATTCGACTGGGAACTGTGCGCGGCCGAATCGCGCTGGTCCTGGCATCCGCTGGCGCTGTGGCGTGTGGCCGGCGAGGCGGCCTATGTCTGCTGGGTCGACGTGGGCACGCGCTGGGCGCGGCTGATCGGCCACCGGCGCATGCTCGCAAGGATCAGCTGAGCGGGCCTTCCAGGCGGATCAGCCGGGCGGTCGACGTTATGCTGGGCCCGGCGACGCAGGCGGGAGGCGGCATGGGCAGGACAGGGACGCTGGACGTGACGCGGGAAGGCGCATGCGCAGTGCGGCGCCATGCGGTCGCGACACTGGGGTTTGCGCTGCTTTCGAACGCGCTGCTGTGGGGCGCGGCGGCGCCGGTTGCAGCCCAAGCCGACGCCGCAGCCGCCGTCGAGGCGCGCTTCATGTACGACCGGAGCCTGCAGTTGCGCTTCCCGGCGGCGATGCAGGTCTGGGACAACAGCGTGGAGCGCCAGGCCGTGCGCCTGCAGCCGGCGCTGCCGGCGACCTGCAGCTGGGCCAGCGACACGCAGCTCGACTGCCGCTTCGACGGCGCCGGACCGGCGCTGGCGACGCGCTACCGCATCGAGGTCGCCGGCCTGCGCACGCAACGCGGCGACGCCTGGCCGGCGACGACGGTGCATGTGGAGACGGCGCGTCCGCAGCTGATGCTGCGCCAGCAGGGCTGGGTGGACGGCATGCCGTCGCTGCAGCTTTGGAGCAACGTGCCGTCGACCGCGGACGCGGTGGCGCAGGTGCTGCGGGTGACCGTGGACGGGGTGCCGGTCGCGGTCGACCCGGCATGGGTCCGGCGGCGCGACGACGGCGCCGGCTACGGCATGTCGTTCGACCTCGCCCTGCCGCCGATCGCGGGCCGGGACCGGCGGCTGGCGCTGGCGGTGGTGCCGGGACTGCGCAGCAGCGCCGGGCCGCTGCCGGGCACGCAGGCCCGGACCTTGCTCGATGCGCTGGTCAACGAAACCTTCCGCCTGCGCGGCGGCCACTGCAGCGGCCGCCACGGCGTCGCCGCCGCGGAGGTGGCCGACGGCGCGCTGGCCCTCGACTGCCTGGCCGGCGAGCCGGTCGAGCTGGCGTTCTCGCGCCCCCTCGACGGCGCCGCGCGTCGCCGCTTCGTCGCGTCGCTGCCGGCCACGGCGGAGTTCCTGGGATGGGGGCACGGGCAGTGGCGCCAGTTGCCGCGGGACGCGCTGGCGATGCAGCCGGGCGACCATGCGCGCCTGCGCATCCGCGCGCCCGATGCCGACGTGGCGTTCGCCCTGCCGGCGGACCTGCGCACCGACGGCGATGCGACGCCGGTCGCGCCGGTCCGCATCGTGCTGCGCGCCGGTCCCTTCCCGCCGATGCTGCAGGCCGCGCGCAGCCATGCGCTGGTCGCCGACGGTCGTGCGCCGCCGGTGCTGGCGCGGCTGTACAACGCGGCGCCGGTGGAGATCGACGAGGCCACGCTCGCCGGCGATGCCCGCACCGCCAGGTTCCACACCGCCGAGGCGCGTGGTGCGGACCGGCAGCCCTTGTCCTCGCCATCGGCGCTCGCTGCGCTGGCCGCCGGCGGCTGGGTGCAGTGGATGCCGGCACCGGCAAGCCGGCATGCGCAGCCGATGGAATTCGCCGCGCCGGGTTTCGACCTGGCCGCGGTCGCCGGCCGCCGCGAGGTGCTGGCCTGGGCGAATGCCTGGGACGCCGATGCGCCGGTCGCCGGTGCCCGCGTCGAACTGCTGTGGCGCGAGCGGGCGGACGCGCAGCCGCGCGTGGTCGCGCAGGCCCGGACCGGTGCCGATGGCGTCGCCCGGCTGCGGCTGCCGGACGATGTCGCGCTGCCGACGCGCGACGTGCGGGCCGGATCGTCGCCGATGTGGCTGTTGCGCGCGACCCATGGCCGCGGGCGCCAGTTGCAGCGCGCGGTGCTGCCGGCATGGCGGCAATGGCAGCACGACGTACGCCTGGGCGAGGACGCGCCGGTGCGGACGTGGGGCGTGTCCGACCGGCCGCTGTACCGTGCCGGCGACAGCGTCCAGTACCGGCTGTGGCAGCGCCAGCGCAGCGGCGGCCGGCTGCTGCGGCTCGACCCCGCGCAGCGCGGGCCGCGCGAACTGCAGTTGTTCGAACTCGACCGCGGCAAGACCATCCTGCGCTGGACCGCCACGCCCGATGCCGACGCCGGCTTTGCCGGCACCTTGCCGTTGCCGGTGCACCTTACCGACGGCACCTACTGCATCGGCCGCGGCGACGCGCCGGATGCACGCGCGCAAGGTGCCTGCTTCTTCGTCGGTACCTACCGTGCGCAGGACCTGTGGGCCGGGGCGACGGCCGACGCGGCACGCGTGCTGCGCGATGGCGACACCTTCGCCGTCGATTTTGAGGCCGGCTACTACTCCGGCGGGCCGGCCGCCGGCATCGCCCTGTCGCAGGTGAGCACCCGGCTGACGCCGCTGCCGCTGCAGCAGGCGTATCCGCAGTATTCGGAATACACCTTCGTCGACGTCTTCGACGGCGACAGCGATGCCGTCGTCCTGGCCGATGCGGATGCGCCGCCGCCGGCCACCGACGCGGACGGGCGCGCGCGCATCGCGCGCCCGGTGGCGTTCACCGCGTCCGGCGACGACGCGCTGCCGCCCGCGTTCGGCGAACTGCGGCTGGTGGCGGAGATCCGGCCCGACGACCGCGAGGCCACGGCAAGCAATGCCGCGACCGCGCGCTACAGCCGCTTCGACCGCTTCGTCGGCCTGCAGGTCGCGCCGCGCCGGCTCGACGCGCGCACGCCGGTGACGCTGCAGGGCGTGGTCATCGACGCCGATGGCCAGGTGCAGGCCGGGGCGCCGATCGAGGTCGAGGTGCAGTATCTGCCCGGCTTCGCCGCCGACGCCGCGCCGCAGGCACTGGCACGCTGCATGGTGCCGGCCGGCGAGGCGGCCGCCTGCGAATTCGCGCGTGCCCGGCCCGGGCGCTACCGCCTGCTCGCGCGCAGCGGCGACGCCGCGCCCGCGGAGGTCGTCCGCTACGTCTGGGGCGATGGCGGCCACGACACCGCGGCCGCGGCAGTGGAACCCGGTCTGGAACTGGTCGAAGCGCCCGACAGCGCCGGCGCGCCGGCCCACGTGCTGCTGCGCCAGCCGCACGCCCGCGTGCGGGTGCTGTTCGTGTTCGCCAGCGGCGATGCCATCGTCGGCCACCGGGTCGAGACGGTCGACGGCAATGTCGCCGGCATCGGCCTGCCGACCGATCCCGCCTGGCGTGGCACGCCGACCCTGCACGCCTTCGTCCGCAACGCGGCGCCCGCGGCGGTCCAGGACGGCTGGCGCAGTCCGGCGCCACTGCTCGAGCTCGATGTCGAGCTGCCGTTGCCGCAGTCCGGTCCCGCCGCGCCGCTGGAACTCGCGTTCGATGCGCCCACCGCGGCACCGGGCCAGGCGCGCACGCTGGTGCTGCGCAATACCGGCGACGCGCCGCGCGACGTGGCGCTGGCGGTGGTCGACGACGCGCTGCGTGCGCTGGCCGCCGATTACCTGTCCTACACCGATCCGCAGGGGCCGCAGTGGCTGGGCCGCGACTGGCGCTGGCAGGAACGGCTGGGCAGCGCGTCGTTCGCGGACTGGGCGTCGTCGTCGCCGTGGACCCGGCGGCTGCCGTGGCGCGATGGCGACCCCGCGCCGGACGAGGACTGCGCGGCCTATGTCGACGCCGCGGCGCAGGCGCGTTGCGAGGTGCCGGTGATGTTCGACGATGCGTACGCGGCTGGCGCACCCGCGCCGCCGGCCCCACCGGCGCCGGCCATGGACATCGGCGCGAGCGTCGAGGGCGGCGCGTCGCTGGACCGCGTGCAGGTCACCGGCTCGCGCATCGACCCGGAAAAGGCGCAGGGCGAGGGCGCGCAGCCACCGCACGCGCCCCATGAACAGCCGCCATCGCTGCAAGCACCGGGTGACCCGCTGTACGCGCTGGCACGGCTGCGCACGCGCTTCGCCGACACCGCGCTGTGGCTGCCGGTGCTGCGGCTGGCACCGGGCGAGACCCGCGAGATCGCGCTTGCGCTGCCGGACAACCTGACGCGCTGGCGCGCGGTCGCGTGGAGCAGCGACGCCGACGACGGTTTCCACGTCGCCGAGGCCACGCTCGAGGCCGGGCTGCCGCTGGAAGTGCGGCTGCAGACGCCGGTGCGCTTGTATCCGGGCGACCGCGCGCGGCTGGCGGCCAACCTGCGGCAGGGTAGCGATACGCCGCTGGACGCGACGGCCGAACTGCGCGTCGACGGCCTCGCGCCGCCGGCGCAGGCCACATCCACCGTGGCCCTTGCCGCGCGCGGGCAGGCCGGCATCGCGCTGGAGATCGCACCGGCGGCGCCGGGTGGGCTGCGCGCGGTGGCCGCGGCCGACAGCAGCGTCGGCGGCGACGCGGTCGCGGCGGACATCGAGGTCGCCTCGCCGACGATCCGCGGGCGCCGGCTGCAGGCCGGCTGGCTCGGCGAAGCGCCGCTGGCGCTGGACCTGCCGCAGCTGCCGGACGGCGCGCACGACGCACGCCTGCACATCGCGCTGGTGCACGGCATCGACGGCCTCGTCGAACGCTGGACCGGCGACCTGCGGGTGTATCCGCACCGCTGCTGGGAACAGATCCTCAGCCGCGCGGTCGCCGCGGCGCTGGCGATCGAACGCGGCGACACCGCTGACTGGCCGGAAGCGCAGGCTGCGGTCGACGAGGCGCTGGCCAATGCCGCGGTGTTCCAGGACGGCAGCGGCGGCTTCCGGTTCTTCGCCGACGACGACGGCGCGATCCGCAACGCGTCGCGGCCGCCGGTCGCGTTGACCGCGTACTCGCTGCAGGCGCTGGACCTGCTGCGCGAACTCGGGCATCCGGTCGATGCCGAACTCGTCGCGCGCGCCACCGGCGCACTCGAACGCACGCTGCAGCGCCCGGTCGACCGTGCCGACGCGGCCGCCGTCAACGAGATGGCGCTGGCCGCCGCCGCGGTGCCGTCGGCCGACCCCGCGCTGCTCGATGCGCTGCGCCTGCGCTGGGCGGAGCTGGCGATGCCCGCGCGGCTGGCGCTGACCGGGGCGATGGCGCGTGCCGGGCATCCGGCGCTCGCCGACACCACCGCGACGCTGCTGGCGCAGGCACCGGCGCGTGGCGAGACGCGGGTGCTGCAGGCCGGTAGCGGTCTCGACCGCTGGATGGGATCGCCGATGCGCGAGCAGTGCGCGCTGATCGGACTGCTGCGCACGCACCCCGGCGAGTCGGCCACGCGCCGCGCGCTGATCGCGGGGCTGAGCGACCTGTACGGCGGCGGCGTGAGCGCGGTCGACACCCAGACCGGCGCGACCTGCCTGCTGGCGCTGCGCGACCTGGCCGGCCGGCGCGGCGCATCGGAAGTCGCGCTCGCCATCGATGGCGACGACGGCACGACCACGCGACTGGCGCTTGCGCCCGGCGAGGTCCGCAGCGACTGGCAGGGGCCGGTGCCGGCTGGACGGTCACTGCGCCTGACGCCGCAGGGCAGCGGCGCGACCCCGGCCGGCTACATCGCCGAGGTCGACTACCTCGAGGACGCGCGGCAGGCGCGCGAATCCGCGGTCGGCTTCTCGATCCTGCGCCGCTACGAGGTGCTGCGGGACGGCGCCTGGGCCGGTATCGACGGCCTGCGGCTGCGCGATGGTGACTGGCTGCGGGTGATCCTGGCCGTGCGCACCGCCGCGCCGCGGCATTACGTCGCCGTGACCGACGTGGTGCCGGGCGGACTGCGCCCCACCGACCTTGCGCTCGGCGCGCTGGCCGGGCTCGACCTGGAACGGGTTTCGGGTACCGGCAGCCACTGGTTCGGCACGCGCCGGCTGGATCCGCGCACGCCGCGCTTCTACGCGGAGTACCTGCCGCCCGGCGAACACGTGCTGCATTACTTCGCGCGCGTCGGCAACACCGGCGACTACCTCGCCGCGCCGGCCACTGCCGAGCTGATGTACGGCGGCGCCAGCAACGCGCGCACCGCGGCGCAGCGCATCGTCATCGATGCGGATGCGCGCTGAACGCAGGCAATGCCGTGCCCCTCACCCCAACCCCTCTCCCGCAGGGAGAGGGGCTGCACGCCGGCGCCGGTTCCCGTACGGAAGGTGCTGCTGCCGTGCAGGACGTGCTGCCGGCAGTCGCGAACCCTTCTCCCTCCGGGAGAAGGTGCCCCGAAGGGGCGGATGAGGGTGCTGTTCCGCCACGACCCGCGATGCCGAGGGGGCGAGAGACCCCCCCCCCCGCGAACGCAGGCGATGCCGTGCCCCTCACCCCAACCCCTCTCCCGCAGGGAGAGGGGCTGCATGGCCGCGCCCGTTGCGTGCAAAAAGTGCTGCCGGCGGTCGCGAACCCTTCTCCCTCCGGGAGAAGGTGCCCCGAAGGGGCGGATGAGGGCGCTGTTCCGCCACGACCCGCGATGCCGAGGGGCGAGAGACCCCCCGCGAACGCAGGCGATGCCGTGACCCTCACCCCAACTTTTCTCCCGCAGGGAGAGTGGCTGCATGCCCGCGCCCGTTGCGTGCAAAAAGTGCTGCCGGCAGTCGCGAACCCTTCTCCCTCCGGGAGAAGGTGCCCCGAAGGGGCGGATGAGGGCGCTGTTCCGCCACGACCCGCGATGCGGGTGGAAAAGGGGTGCGGGCGGCGCAGGCGATGTCCCGCGTCAGCGCTGCGCCGGAATGAACTGCGTCTCCACCGCCTCGGCCAGCTGGTCGGGCGGCAGCAGGCCCTGGTCGAGCAGGAAATTGTTGAACGCGCGCCGGTCGAACTTCTCGCCCAGTGCCAGTTCGGTGCGCATGCGCAACTCGAGGATGCGGGTATAGCCGTAGAAGTAGCTGGTCGCCTGGCCGGGCATGGTGAAGGTGTAACGGTCCAGCTCCTGGCGGACCATCGCCGGCGACAGCACCACCTCGTCGGCCAGCAGGCGGCCGGCGGTCCCGCGGTCGGTCAGGCCCAGGTTGAGCATCGGGTCGAGCATCGCGCGCGCGGCGCGCAGCAGGCGGAACTGCAGTGCGATCAACTGGCCGTCGAGCGGCTCGTAGGGCACCAGCTCGGCTTCGGCGTACAGCGCCCAGCCTTCGACGTTGACCGAGTTGAACGCGAACATCGAGCGCGCCAGCGAGACGCCGCGCTCGACCATCGCGGTGAACTGCAGCTCATGGCCGGGCCGGCCCTCGTGCGCCGACAGCGTCCAGCGCGCCGCGGCGTAACTGAAGTCGTCGTAGGCATTGCCCTCGCCGTCGCCGCCGGGATTGCCCAGCGGTAGCACGAACGTGCCCTGCTGGCCTGTGTTGCCGACCAGCGGCGCCGGTAGGAAGTGCGGCCCTGGCGAGGCGGCCGATTCGGCGGCCGAGCCGAGCCGCATCTGCATCGGCCGTCGAGGCACGTCGACGATGGCATTGGCCTCGATGATCGGGTCGATCGCGTCGATGACCTCGCGGTAGCTCGCTTCCAGCCGGTCGTCGGGAATCGCGTCGCGCTTGAGCGCGCGGATCACGTCGCGATAGTCGCGGGCCTCGATGCCGTTGGCTGCGGCGACCAGCGGCGCCAGCTGCTGCATCTGCGCGCGGATCTCCATGTAGGCCAGCTGCGCGCGCTGCATCAGCAACTGCGGGTCGATGTCGGTGCCGTACTGCTTGAGCCCGAACGCGTACAGCTCGGGCGGCAGCCGCGTGTCCTCGCGCGCCTGCGGCAGCACGGTGGCCCGGGTCCACGCGGCGTACTCGGTGATCTCCCTGTCGATCGCATCGAGCGCCGCGTCGGCATCGGCGCCGGCAATGCCGGCGTCGGCGAACAGCTTGCGGATGCCGGCGACGTAGGTGTCGGCATTGTCCAGCGATCGCTCGACCTCCAGCCGGGTCGGCGGCAGCAGGTCCGGATCCGACAGCCGTTCTTCATAGCGCTGCCGCGCCAGTTGCGTGATCGGCGTGCTGCCGTCCGCCAGCCCGGCATAGCGTTGCAGTCGGTCGAGCGCCCTGGCCCTGCGTTCGGGCGGGGTCTGCGCCGACAGCAGGCTGTTGAGGCCGCCGAACACCAGCTGCGGCGCGTCGGACCACGGCAGCAAGTAGCGCTCGTCGAGCGTGCTGCCCTCGATGCTCTGGTCGATGCTGGCCAGCAGGATCTGCAGGTCCTGGCGCACGTTGGGGGCGCGTTCCAGTTCCAGTTGGGTCTGCAGCTTCGCGCGCGCGCCCGACAGCGCTTCGCGATAGCGGCGCGGGTTGTCCGGGCCGAGGTCGGCGACCTGGTCGTCGTAGCCGGGGATACCGAAGAAACCCACGTACTCGGGCCGGAACGGGGCATGCGCGTCGATCAGGATCTGCGCCAGCTGGTTGCTGCGTTCGACCCAGGCCGGGGCCGTGGCCGGCGCGGTGTCGCCGGTGGTGGTGGCGGTATGCGCGGCGTTGCCGTGGGCGCTGGCCGCCAGCGGCAGGGCCAGCGCGATCGCGAGGACGAACGGTCTGGCGGCGGGTGGCCTCGGGGCAGAACGTTTCATGGTGGCTCCGGATGCGCGGGTCGGTGGGCAACCGTAGGCGGCGATGGGGGCGCAGGCAATGCGCCGTTGGTCACGGCACGGCGTCGGGCGCGACCGGTTCGCCGTTCTGGACCAGCCAGACGATCTTCTGGTCCTGACCCACGAACAGCAGGTTACGGTACGTCCATTGCCGTTGCGAGCGGCTGGCATCGACGCTCAGCATGCCGCGTCCCTTCGGTCCGATCAGCGTGATCATCAGGTCGGCCTTGCCCGAGCCGCCATCGCTGCTCGACTTGTCGACGGAACCGAACGGCATGAAGCCTTCCTCGATCGGCTCCCCCAGCGCGGCGATCACGCCGGGGTGCGCCCGCGCCTGTGCGACCGCGCCGGTGTAGACCTCCGACGAGCGCATCGACGTGCGCACGCCCAGCACCAGCGTGCCGACGCCGCCGGCCACCACCGCGAAGGCGACGACCACCGTCAACGGCATGGCCCACTTCCAGTGCCGCTGCCACCAGCCGCGCGGAGGTGGCGGCGACGATGCGGCCTGCGGCGGCGTGGGCGGCAGGGGTGGGGGCGTGGACGGTCCGGACGACGGCATGCTGGACAAGGCGGCGTTCCTGTCTGCGGCGGTGGAGGGCGGCATCTGATGCGTGTCGCGACACTGGCAGGATAACGCGCCGGCTGCCGGAACCCGCCCCGAGCCGGGCCGTGCCGTCAGCGCAGCAGGCAGCGCGCCAGGAACGCCTCGCTGAGCCGGTAGCGGTGCAGCGCGTCGCGGCCGCGCAGGCCGTGCTTGGCACCGGGATAGGTCATCAGTTCGAACGGGGTGCCGGCCTGTTGCAGCTGGCTCATCAGCTGGGTCGAATTGGTGAACAGCACGTTGTCGTCGGCCATGCCGTGGATCAGCAGCAGCGCATTGGGGCGGATGTTGCCGGCGTGGGTGAACACGCTGGCCTCCTTGTAGCCTTCGACGTTCGCGGCCGGCAGGTTCATGTAGCGCTCGGTGTAGTGGGTGTCGTACAGCGCCCAGTCCGCGACCGGCGCGCCGGCGATGCCGCAGGCATAGGCGTCGTGCGCCTTGGCCAGCAGCATCAGCGTCATGTAGCCGCCGTTGGACCAGCCGTTGACGGCGATGCGCTCGCCGTCGACCCACGGCTGCGCGCGCAGCCATTCGACGCCGCGCACCTGGTCCTCGACCTCGACGGTGCCCTGCTTTCCATACAGCGCACCGCCGAATGCCGCGCCGCGCCGCGGCGTGCCGCGGTTGTCGAGCGAGAACACCACGTAGCCCCGCTGCGCGAGGTACTGGTGGAAGCTGGCGTCTGCGCGGCCCGGCCAGGTGTTGAGCACGGTCTGCGCGGCCGGCCCGCCGTAGACGAACACGACGACCGGATGCGGTTTCGCCGGGTCGAAGTCCGCCGGCTTGATCAGCGACCAGTGCAGCGGCGTGCGGCCGTCGGCGGCGGTCAGCGTGCCGAACTCGGTCGGGCGATGCGCGGCGCGGTAGGGCGCATACGGATGGTCCGGCGCCGACAGGTCGTTCTCCAGCAGCGTGGCGATCTTCTCGCCACTGGCGCGGTGCAGCGCGATCTGCGGCGGCGTGGTGGTGTTCGACCAGCTGTCGACGTAGACCGAGGCGTTGCGCGCGAAGCTGGCGGCGTGCATGCCGGGTTCGGTCGACAGGGCGCGCACCTCGCCGCCGTCGAGCGCGACCGAGAACAGCCGCGACTCGGTCGGCAGCGCGGTCGCGGCGCCATCGTCGAGCGACAGGCCGGCGCGGAAGTAGACCAGGCCCGACGCGGCGTCGACCGCCAGCAGTTCATCGACCGGCCATTCGCCGCGGGTCAGCCGGGTCAGTTGGCGACCGTCCTCCGATGCGAGGTACAGATGCTGGAAGCCGTCGCGCTCCGACGACCAGACGAAGCGGCCGTCGTCGAGGAAGCGCAGGCTGTTGTGCAGCGGCACCCAGGTATCGCTGCGTTCGGTGATGAGGGTGCGCTGCGCACCGGTCGCCAACGTGGTCTCGACCAGCTCCAGCGTCTGCTGGTCGCGCGACTGGCGCTGGAAGGTCAGCCGCTGCGGGTCGCGCCACTGCACCCGGGCGAGGTAGATGTCGGGATCGGCGCCGAGATCGACGGTCGCCGCCTCGCCGCCCTGCGGCGCGACCACGTGCAGCGAGATGCGCACGTTGGCGTCGCCCGCCGCCGGATAGCGCTGCTCGACGACCTCGGTGCGGTCCGGATAGACCTCGTAGCGCTTCTGCACCGGTACCGGCGACTCGTCGATGCGCGCGTAGGCGATCGCGCTGTCGTCGGGCGCCCACCAGTAGCCGGTGTGGCGGTCCATCTCCTCGTCGGCGACGAACTCGGCGACGCCATTGCCGATCGTGTCGCTGCCGTCGCGGGTCAGCTGGCGCGGCGTGCCGCTGGCCAGGTCGATGACCCACAGGTTGCGGTCGCGGACGAAGCTGACGAACCCGCCGCGGGGCGAAAGCTTCGGATCGGTCGCGAAACCTTCGCCGTCGGTGAGCTTGCGCACCGCGTCGCTGCCGGTCTTCGCCAGGTCGTAGAGGTACAGCTCGCCGCCGAGCGGGAACAGCAGCGTGCGCGCATCCGGCGCCCACTGGTAGTCGACGATGCCCGACTGGCCGGCGATGCGCTGGCGCTCGCGGCGCGCCTTCTCGGCGTCGCTGAGGGTTTCCTCGCCCGGCAGCACCACCCTGGAATCGACCAGCATCCGGGTCTGGCCGCTGGCGATGTCGTACTCCCACAGGTCCAGCCGGTTGCGGTCGTCGTCGCGCCCGCGCAGGAATGTGACCCGCGACCCGTCCGACGCCACCTGCGGCTTCATCAGCGTCGGCCCGGCCAGCGGCGCGTCGCCGGTGATGGCTTCGAGGGTCAGGCGGCCGTCGGTGGGCGGCGTGGCGGGTTGGGCGGAGGCGGTCGTGGCGAGCATCAGGGCGGTGGCGGCGAGCAGGGAGCGCATGGCGGGTCCAGTGGAGCGATGGGGTCCAGTGTATCGGGTGCGCTTCATGGCGGGCTGACGGCTTCCCGCCATTCGAACTCCACGCCACGCGCAGCAGCATCCCCTGCCAACCGTCCGACTGCGGCAGCCTCTGGAAGGTCCGAAGCAGCCACTGACCCGGAATCCGGATTGCGATCCGCTCCTCGAAGGATCGAACGCGCACATCCGCGTTTTTTGGAAAGTCATTTCGGGCCGAAATTCCTGCAAAACGCCTCCTTCGGCTTGATCACCCGGAGCAGGTGCCCTGCCTTTCGATCGCATCTTTGTAACCCGGAGTTCTGTTCCCCCGATTCAAACAGCTTCGCCGCCAGTCCATGCCGAGCAGGTGGCGGAAGTTGAGGGGTGCCGTCTCGTCCTCACCGCGTCGGACGGGTGCCTTCCACCCAGCTTCTCAGGACATCTTCCGCCATAGACCATCCAGCCGACTTCCGTTCGCTGCCATGACCGCTAGACTCCGGCTCGGAAGAGCAGTCGATCCGGCGCGTTGCACGACACGGGCTGGATGCAGTCGACGCAGGTCCCTAGGTACAAGGAGGTTACGGTGATACCCATCGAACGCACGTTCAAGGACGCACTGGGCGCCACGGTCATTCAAAGCCGCATGCGTCCCGCGCCTGGCAGGCTGGGGTTCGAGAAGCAGTTGTTCCCGGGAATCGAGGTCGGGCTTGCCGGCTGGCAGCGCGCCCACAGCCAAGGCAACGGCACGGGATTCGAGAGCCCGCACGCCATCCGCTACGCACCTGAGGAGGTCAACCAGCAGTTCCAGCGCCTGGGAATAGAGCGCTACCTGCGGGAGCTCTTCGAGCTGAAACCGCCGGATGTCGAGCTCTGGCTCACCACGGTGACCGCCACCCACCCCCGGACGCTGCGGCTCAAGGAGATCCAGTACCGCGTCGATGCCGTGAAGGGGGGCTTGACCCGCAGGATTTTCGAAGCCGGCATCGAGGTGGCGGACCAGAAGATCAACCCGCGCGTCACCATCAGCGCCACGCCCTTCATTAATACGCGCTAGTTTGCCGGGGCTCGGCTGCCGGCGAATCCGTGAATGACTTTCTGGGTGCGTCGTGCGGATTTGGTGCTGGATCGGTGGTGCATGACGTGGTCAGGTTCTGAGGTTTTCCAGCGTTTTATGCTGTCAGCGATCATTTGATCGCAGGAATAACGGTGTCAGGTGAGTTATTCGTGCATCCAGCCCAATGCAAGACATGCCGTCAGACCTGGGCCCCGTCGCGCCGCGCCGCATGCCGCTCCCGCCAGCGCCGCCAAGCGCCCGGCGGTGCGTCGGGGTGCGGGCGCGGCTCGCCGGGGGCGACCGGCAGGCCGACGTCGGGGCGTCGCAGCACGATCCAGAAGGCGATCAGCAGGCCGACCACCACCAGTGCGGCGCCGACGGTGCCGACGTCGCGCAGTGCGATGCGCTCGCTGACCTGGCTGCCGAGCAGGGCGCCGCCGCCGATGCCGACGTTGTAGATCGCCGAGTAGATCGCCATCGCCACGTCGGTGGCCTCCGGCGCGCGTTCCAGCACGCGCGCCTGCATCGCCAGGCCGAACACCAGGATCGCCGGGCCCCACAGCGCGCACAGGGCGATCAGGGTCCAGTGGTGGTGGCTGGCCGTGGCCAGCAACAGCAGGCTCAGCGCGATCATCGCGATCGCGCCGACGAAGATCGGATTGGAGTGGCGCGCGTACCAGCGCCCGAACAGGATCGTGCCGGGGATGCCCATGCCGCCGAACACCAGCAGCAGGATCGTGGTGTCCTTCGACGACAGGCCGGCCACGGTCTGCGCGTAGGGTTCGATGTAGCTGTAGGCGGTGAAGTGGCCGGTCACCACCGCGATGGTCAGCAGGTACAGCGCGACCAGCACCTTGCGCCGGAACAGCAGCGGCAGGCTGGCCAGCGAACCGACGTTCTGCGACGGCAGCGGCGGCAGCAGCAGGCGCAGCGCGACCATCACCAGCGCCGCGACCGCGCCGATCGCCAGGAAGGTGGTGCGCCAGCCGATCAGATCGCCGATCACGTGCCCGGTCGGGATGCCCAGCACCATCGCGATCGAGGTGCCGGCCGCCAGCAGGCCCAGCGCCTGCGCCTGCTTGCCCGGCGGCGCGGCGCGCACCGCCAGCGAGGCGGTGATCGACCAGAACACCGCATGCGAGAACGCGATGCCGATGCGCCCGGCCACCAGCACGGCGAAGCTCTGGGCCGTGCCGCAGACCACGTGGGCGGCGATGAACAGCGCCAGCGTGCCCATCAACAGGCGCCGGCGCTCGATCGCGCGGGTCATCAGCATGAACGGAAGCGAGGTCAGCGCGACGACCCAGGCATAGATCGTCAGCATCAGCCCGACCCGGGTGACCGGCATGTCGAAGCCGGCGGCGATGTCGCTCAGCAGTCCGACCGGGACGAACTCGCTGGTGTTGAAGATGAAGGCCGCCAGGGCCAGTGCGTAGACGCCGCTCCACGCGCGCCGGTTCGTGGGGAGGGCTTGTGACATGCCGGGGGATCTCGGGGCTGGCGGGAACATACGGAGTCAAGTGCACAGAATGAGGCACTTGGAGTGAAGCACGCGAAATGGGGCGTGCGATATGGGGCACGCGACGTGGCGCATGGCTGGCGGGGCGGAAGCGGCGCGCCGGCCCGGGCCGGGCGTCGTCCGCAAGCGTGGCTGTACAGTGGACAGGCTGCCGCGACCCAACACATGCCGCGCGGCTTTCGTGCCGACGCAGCTGTCGGCGCCGACGCCCGCGCAGCGGGCGCGATGACTGTGGTCGATGTGCCGCCGGTTGAATCGGGAGCGCCCGATCGATCGCTCCCGCAGGCCTGGGTGTGCATCCGGCGCGGCCCGGTCGCGGCCACGGGCCGCTCCTGCGGACGGGCAGCAACTCTAGCGCTGGCCGAACAGGATCTTCCTCTCTTCGTCGCTGATCGGCTTGCCGGCATCGGGATTGACCTGTTTCGCCAGCGCGTACGCGCGCTGCGTCGCCGGGCGCGCGGCGATGCTGGCGTGCCAGCGCTGGACCTCCTGGTAGGGCGTCATGTCGATCGGCGCGCTGTCGTAGACGCCGATCCACGGATAGGCGGCCATGTCGGCGATCGAATAGTCGTCGCCGGCGAGGTAGTCGCGTCCCTTGAGCTGGGTGTCGAGCACGCGCAGCAGGCGGTGGGTCTCGTTGGTGTAGCGCTCGATCGCGTAGGGGATCTTCTCCGGCGCATAGACGTTGAAATGGCCGTACTGGCCGCTCATCGGGCCGAGCCCCGCCATCTGCCAGAACAGCCATTCGAAGGTCAGCATGCGCACGCGCGGGTCGCTGTCGAGGAAGCGGCCGGTCTTGTCGGCGAGGTACAGCAGGATCGCGCCGGACTCGAACAGCGGCACCGGGTCGCCGCCATCGGTCGGCGCGTGGTCGACGATCGCCGGGATCTTGTTGTTCGGCGAGATGGCCAGGTATTCCGGCCGGAACTGCTCGCCCTTGCCGATGTCGACCGGGCGCAGCGTGTAATCGAGCCCGGTCTCCTCGAGGAACAGCGAGACCTTGTGGCCGTTGGGGGTGGGCCAGTAGTAGAAGTCGATCATCGGGCGGGTTTCCGCGGCGGGAGATCGGCCAGTCTAGGCCGCGCGCCGCGACGTGGGATCCGGCAGGGACGGACACTGCGTTGCGCTGCCGCACTGCCGTGCGGACGACCGGCCAGACGCCGCCGCCCGGGCAGGGCGACGGATGTGCACTGCCGGCGCGGCTATTGCGTCTGGCAATCCAGCCGGTGCGCGGCTTCGGTGCCGATGCGCACGTCGGCCAGGCCGAGCGCGAGACCCGCACCCGAGCGCAGCGCGAACGGGGTCTGCACGCGCTCGGGGTCGAGGCCGGCGGCGGCCAGGCACTTCAGCGGCACGCCCGCAGTCGTCCATTCGCCGCGTGGCAGCGACGCCAGCCACGGGCCGATCGCAAGCTCGCCCGTGCAGCCTTCGCCACAACCGGCATACAGCGCCACGTCGCCAGCGTCCGGCAGTGCGTCGACGCGCAGCGTCGCGACCAGCAGGGCGTCGCCGTTGGTCTCGCGGTGCAGGTCGATCGGCGACGGCGACAGCAGTTCGGCATGCGCGTTGCCGGTCCAGGTCAGCAGGCGCGCGCCTTCCTGGGTCTGGTAGTCGACGCCGGCCAGGGTCAGCGTGCCGTCCGGGGTGGCGACGCGGGCGTGCAGCGCGTCGGCGCCCTCGCCGTCGCTGCCGGTCAGCACCAGGCGCAGGCCCGGTCCCGGGACGCCCTGCTCGAAGAACGTGCCGGTCTGGCCGTCGTCGGCGCTGATGCCCGGGTCCTCCGGCAACGCGTCGAGGTTGCCGTCGTCGGCATAGCTCAGGCCGAAGCCGTAGGCGAACAGCGGGTCGTAGTCCGCCTGGCCCACGTTGTTGGCGTACTGGTCGGCGCGGCGCGGCCACGAGAAGGCGAGCTTGCCCTTGAAGTCGTGCTGCGGCTGGCCGTCCTGGCCGCGCAGCAGCACGTCGGCGATGCCGGCGCCTTCGCCGCCCGGCAACCACGCGGCGACGAAGGCGTCGGCGGCGTTGAGCTCGCGGTTCATCCACAGCGGGCGGCCGCTGAGGAACACGGCGACGACCGGAATGCCGTCGGCCTTGAGCCTGCGGATCAGGTCGAGGTCGCGGTCGTCGCCGGGCCGGTAGAGCAGGTTCGGCAGGTCGCCGAGGAATTCGGCATAGGGGTCCTCGCCGAACACGACGATGGCCACGTCGGGTTTCTGCCGGTAGTTGCCGTCGATCGCCAGCTCGGCGCTGCCGCCGGCCGCGCGCACCTGCGCCTGCAGGCCTTCCCAGATCGTGTCGGCGTTCGGGTAGTCGGCGCGCCTGGTGCCGGTGCCCTGCCAGTTCAGCGTCCAGCCGCCGGACTGCTTGCCCATGTCGTCGGCGCCGTCGCCGGCGACGAGCACGCGCTGGTTCGCAGGCAACGGCAGCAGCCCGCCCTGGTTCTTCAGCAGCACCAGCGATTCGCGCACCGCCTGGCGCGCGACCGCGCGGTGTTCGGGCGCGCCGAGCAGTTCGAACCTGCCGCCGAGCGCGCGTTCGGACGGCCTGGGTGCGTCGAACAGGCCCATGCGCATCTTGACCCGCAGGATGCGGCGCACCGCATCGTCGAGGCGTGCCATCGGGATCTCGCCCGACTGCACGTGCGCCAGCGTGCTGTCGTAGAGCTCGCGCCAGCTGTCGGGCGCCATCGCCAGGTCGAGGCCGGCGTTGAAGGTCGCGGCGCAGTCGGTGTTGCTGCAGCCGGGGATCTGGCCGTGGCCGTTCCAGTCGCCGACGATCAGGCCGCCGAAGTGCATGCGGTCCTTGAGCACGTCGGTCAGCAGGCCCTTGTGGCCGTGCAGCTTCTCGCCGTTGAAACTGTTGAACGAGGCCATGACGCCCTGCGCGCCGGCCGCGATCGCCGGCGGATAGCCGGCGCCGTGGATGTCGCGCAGCTCGGCCTCGCTGACCCGGGTATCGCCCTGGTCCTTGCCGCCGGTGGTGCCGCCGTCGCCGAGGAAGTGCTTGACCGAGCTCATGACCCGGGTCTCGCCGAGGAAGTCGGCGTCGCCCGGCTTGCCCTGCAGGCCCTCGACGAAGGCGCCGGCGAAGCTGGCGACGAGTTCCGGATCCTCGGAATAGCCTTCGTAGCCGCGACCCCAGCGGTCGTCGCGCGGCACCGCGACGGTCGGCGCGAAGGTCCACTCCATGCCGGTGGTGCGGGTCTCGACCGCGGTGATGCGCGCGATCTCGCGGATCAGGTCGACGTTGCGCGTCGCGCCCAGGCCGACGTTGTGCGGGAACAGCGTCGCGCCGACCACGTTGCTCTGGCCGTGCATGGCGTCGATGCCCCACAGCACCGGGATCGCCTTGCCGCCGCCGCTGGTGTCCATCGACGCTTCCCAGTACGCGTCGGCCAGCGCCAGCCAGTCGGACGGCGGCGCGTCGTAGCGGCCGCCGGGATCGGAATTGCCGCCGGCCAGGATCGAGCCGAGCCGGTACTTGCGCACGTCGTCGGGGGTCATGAAGGCGATGTCGCCCTGGATGATCTGGCCGACCTTTTCCTCGACGGTGAGCGTGGCCATCAGCGCGTCGAGGCGCTGTTCGAGCGCGGCGTCGTCGGCGAACGGCCATGCGGGCTGCGGCCAGTTCGCCGGATCGACAGTGGCGCTGTGCGTCGCGTCGCCGTCCGTGGCCTGCGCCGCGACCGGGGCGGGCGGCGCATCGTCGCGAGCGCATCCGGCAACGACGGCAAGTGCCAGCAGCGTCGGCAGCAGCAGGGCGCGCGGCGGGCGGGCGGAGAAGGGCGTGGACTTCGTCGGGACGGTGTTCATCGAGG
This sequence comes from Proluteimonas luteida, assembly GCF_021191695.1. Classification (GTDB taxonomy): domain Bacteria; phylum Pseudomonadota; class Gammaproteobacteria; order Xanthomonadales; family Xanthomonadaceae; genus Luteimonas; species Luteimonas luteida. The sequence continues at coordinate 320,355 of NZ_JAIWPT010000002.1, read as the reverse complement.
GTTTCCTGGCAGACACCGGCGATGCCGGCGGAGTCGAGGACAACGGGAGCGGCGCGATGGGGGGAAGGGATGACAGCGTTGTCAGGCGGGAGCAGAATAGCCCGGACGCGATGGCAAGGCTTGCTGCAGGGCCGCAAAAGACGGGCCGCGGCGGAATTCGCGGGCTGCGTGCGCCGCTGGCGTGCGACGACGGCAACGGGGAGGGCAGGATGCAATCGATCGCCATCGCGGCCACGGCCGTGCATCGGGCCGCGCCCGCGTCGTGCGCCGGTGCATTCCGGCTGCCGCGGGTGCCCCCCGTCGGACTCTGGCAGAATCCGCACCCGGGGAGATCGGGATGATGTCCGGGCAGAACACAATGCGCGTGCGGATCGAGGATGTGGCGGAAGCGGCGGGCGTGTCGATGAAGACCGTCTCGCGCGTGCTCAACAACGAGCCCAACGTGTCCGCGCAGACCCGCAGCCGGGTCGAGGCCGCCGTCGAGAAGCTGAACTATCGCCCGTTGGCATCGGCGCGCGTGCTGGCCGGGCGCCGGTCGTACCTGGTGGCGATGCTCTACGACAACCCGTCGAGCAACTACCTGATGGAAGTCGAGCTCGGCGTGCTGGATGCGTGCCAGGCGCAGCACTACAACCTGATGCTGGCGCCGCTGGTCTACGACGCCAAGGACATCGTCAGCAAGGTGGAGTCGCTGATCCTGCAGTCGCAGCTCGACGGCGTGGTACTGACGCCGCCGATCACCGACGACGCGGCGCTGCTCAGGCGACTGGACGAGCTGGACGTGCCCTGGGCCAGCATCTCGCCGCAGGAAAAGAACCGCCGGATCGGCGTCGTGGTCGACGAACAGACCGCCGCCAGCGACATGGTCGAACATCTCGCGGCGCTGGGCCACCGCCGCATCGGCCACATCAAGGGCCATCCCGCGCATGGCGCGAGCCGCTGGCGGCTGGCCGGCTATCGCGCGGGCCTCAAGCGCGCGGGCATCGCCTACGACCCGGCGCTGGTGGTCGCGGGCGAGTTCTTCTACGACTCGGGTTTCGCCGCGGCCAACCGGTTGCTCGATCTCGCGCAGCCGCCGACCGCGATCTTCGCCGCCAACGACGACATGGCCGCCGGCGCGATCTGCGCGATCTGCGAACGCGGGCTGTCGGTGCCGCGCGACATCTCGGTCTGCGGCTTCGACGACACCCCGATCTCGCGGCACATCTACCCGGCCCTGACCACGGTGCACCAGCCGATGCGCGACATGGGGCGGCTGGGTGCCGGCGAGTTGCTGAAGGTCATCCGCGACCGCGGTGCCGGCGGCATCGTCGAGGTGCCCTATGCGCTGAAGATCCGCCGGTCCACCGGGCCGGCGCCGGCGTGACGACCGGTCCGCGTTGCGCGCACGCGTAGCCGTCGCCCGGGCACCCGGCGGCATCGCGCGGTCGTGTGGCGCTGGCCCGCAACGCGCTGCGGGCACGCATCAGCGCGCGAGCGCCTTGCGCAGGCGGGAAAGCAGTTCGTCCGCCTTTGCCCCGTCGAGCGGCGCCAGCATGCCGCGCGCGGCCTCGGGGATGTGCCCGGCCGTCGTCGCGTCCGCGTCGAACACGTAATGCGAGAAGACCTCGCGCCAGACCTCGCGCTGGTGCGGGGGCAGCTCGCGCAGCGTCAGGATCGCCAGGTGCAGCGCATGCACCGGCGAGGCCATCCACGCCGGCGCGTCGCGCCACCAGTAGTTGACCAGCACGTTGAAGCCGTCCAGCGCCGCCATGTGGTGCCACCACATGCCCGGGATCAGCACCGCGTCGCCGGGACCGAGCTCGGCCACCAGCGCATGCCGCCACGCCTCGGCGAAGCGCGGGAACCGCTGCAGGTCGGGCGCGTCGGGGTCGACCAGGCTGACCGGCTGCCCGGCCGGCGTGAACTCCAGCGGGCCGATGTAGAGATTGCCCAGCTGCTCCGGCGGAAACAGCGTCACCCGGCGCCGGCCGGCGACCACGCAGGCGAGGTTGTCGGGCAGGTCCTGGTGGGTCGGCACGCGGCTGCGGTTGCCGATCCAGATGCTGGCCAGCGGATCGCGGTCGCCGAGGTCCAGGCGGTTGTCCGCCTGCAGGCCCGGCAGGAAGGTGTCGAGCGTGGTCGCGCCGAGGTAGATCATCGGCGCGGCGTCGTCGCCGAGGTACTTCACCAGCGTGTTGAGCGCGACGCTCAGCGGTACCTGTTCCTGGCGGAAATTGAATCCGCGCAGCGCGCTGTCGTAGAAGATGCGGCCGCCCGCGTCCGGTGGCGCGGTCATGGCCACCGCGGGCAGCGCGTCGTTGGCGAACCGGCGCAGATATGCGGCGGCCACGCGCGATGACTGCCGCGCCGCCTGCACGGCGGGCCAGTGCGCGACCAGGCCGCGGACCACCAGCGGCGACGTGGAACGCAGGACCGCGTCCAGCGGCATGCCGGCCGGTGCCTCGGGAATGCCCGCCGGCCCGTCGGCGACGGAAGCATCGACGTTGGCAGTCTGCGGCGTCTGCGCCATGTGGCTTGCCCCTGCGCCCGCTGCCGGGCGGGAAGATGCTGCGTTCGAACGGTGACGCCCGCCGCGGTCCGCGACGGGTGCCGCGCCGCCACGCCGACGGTGGCAGCCCGATGATGCTGGACTGGAGCGCGCCGGACTAGACCATGACGGACTAGAACCGGTAGCGGAATCCGAACATGTAGCGCGGGCCGGTCTGGGTGGCGTAGAACACCTGGCGTTCGTTGCGGCCGTGCGAACGCATGGTCTCGTCGGTCAGGTTGATCGCCTCGGCGTGGATCGAGAAGTTGTCGTTGACCTGGTAGCTGATGTTCATGTCCAGCTGGCCGTAGGCCTCGACGTACACCGGGTTCGGCCGCCAGCTGTCGTAGGTGCTGGAGAGGAACTCGTCGCGCCAGTTGTAGGCCGCGCGGATCTGCCACGGGCCCTTGTCGTAGAACGCGACCAGGTTGGCGGAGTTGCTCAGGCCCACCATCGCGAACTGGTCGCCCAGGTCGTAGTCGTCGTAGGTCAGGTCGGAGTCGACGATGGTGTAGTTGGCCGACATGCCGAAGCCGGATTCGCCGAACATGTGCTGGACGTTGAATTCCCAGCCGTCCAGCGACGAGGAATCCCTGTTCACCGGCACCGAGACCCGGAACACCGCCGCCGGGTCGCCCGGCAGGCCGGCGATGGTGCCGGTCGGCTGGCCGTTCGAGTCGGTGCCGGTGCGGACGACGCCCGGGTCGCCGTCGTGGTTCTCCAGGATGTAGCGGCGCACGCAGTTGCGGAAATCGGTGCCGCCCTGGACGCAGCCGTTGGCGACGGCCTCGTTGAAGTAGGCGCCGCCCACGGGCGTGGTGAGGTCGAAGGGCGAGGTCTCGATGACCGACGTGCCGATGTAGTTCGAGATGTTCTTGCGGAACCAGCCGACCGACACGTAGCTGCCCTCGCCGTAGTACCACTCGAACGACAGGTCGAAGTTCCTCGACTCCAGCGGCTTGAGGTTGGGGTCGCCCTGGGAGCCGGTACCGCCCTCGTAGGCCGCGAACGCATCGAGGGTCTGGCCGCCCTGGATGTGGTCCCACTGCGGGCGGCCGATGCTGTGGCCGTAGCTGGCGCGCAGCACCATGTCCTCGGTGATCCTGAGGTTCGTGTCGACGCTGGGCAGCCAGTACCGGTACTTGCCGCGCAGGGTGGTGAAGTCCGGATCGCCGAACTGCACCGCGAACTCGTTGGCGCCGGTCCAGACCAGCCCGGTGGCGATCGGCACGAGCGCGCTGGAGGTGACGTCGGTTTCCTCGTAGCGCACGCCGACCGCAACGTTCAGCGGCATCGACAGGTCCCAGGTGTTGCTCCACTGCACGTAGGCGCTCTTCGACTTCTCGGTCGTGCGCCGGTCGGTCGAGAAGTCCGGTGGCGGCAGGTAGGCCGCCTCGTCGCCGCCGCGGGCCGCGATCGCCGCGTTGCGCAGGCGCTGGAAGTCGAACAGGTAGAACTGCCCGAACGCGTTGCCGCTGCCGGGGAACTGGTCGAAGTAGCGGCTGATGTCGTCGCCGATCCACAGGTCGTCGGCGTAGTCCGCCGCGCCGTTGCCGAACCCGCCCCAGTCGTCGCGCTGGGTGAAGTTGTAGGCGGTGCGGTTCTCGACTTCGGTATACGCCACGCCGAAGTCCAGCTGCGCGTAGCCGGCGAACCTGAAGCTGCCGCGCAGCTGTCCCTGCTCGACCTCGGACTTCATGTAGCTGTTGCGGAACGACGAGCCGGTGACCATCATCTCGTCGGCGCCCACCGAGGTCATGCCGGGCGGCAGCATGACCGACAGCACCGGGAAGTCGCCGCTGAAATCGACGCTGGTCACGCCGCGCGCGAACGCCGCGGTGCCGATGACGTTGTTCGAGCCGAAGGGACTGTCGGCGCCGGATTCCGCACTCGAGCTGTGATAGTCGAACACGAGGTCGAGCGCGTCGGTCGCGGCCCATTCGACGTTGAAGCCCACCGACTTGTTCTCGTTCTTCGTCGCGAACTGCGCACCGGCCATCGCCAGGTCGCCCCAGCGCGGCTCGAAGCCGGGCGGGCAGACGTTGTTGGCGTCGCTGGCGGTCCATTGGTCGGTGGCGGGATTGAAGCAGCCGGCGTACTCGGTATAGCCGGTCGGCGCGGCGACCGGCCCGTCGGTCCACGAGGTCTGCGAGGCGGCCTGGTTGAACCACGTCGACAGTTCGTGGCGTCGCTGCTGGATCCGGTTCTCGGCGTAGGTGTAGTCGAGCGTCGCGGTGATCCGGTCGGTCGGCGCCCACTGCACGGTGGCCTGGCCGTTGGTGCGCTGGCGGCGGACGCCGTTGACCGCATAGATCAGGTTCTGCGGAATCGAATAGATGTCGCCCGGCCCCGGCGGATTGGTCGCATTGGCCGCGGAATCGGGATTGGCCAGCGGGCCTTCGCCGCCGGGGAACGCGTACCAGCCGCCGCCCACCGCGGCCTCGTTGTAGCCGAAGTCGCGTTCCTGGTAGCTGCCGCTGAGCGCGATGCCGAAGCGGCCGTCGGCGGTGGTTTCGCTGAAGATGCCCGACATCTCGCCGGTCCAGCTGTTGCCCTGCATCGGCTTGGGCAGGTTGTCGACCGAGCTGTCGTGCACGGCCTTCATGCCGACGCTGGCCAGCGAGCCGGTGTCGAGCGGACGTGCGGTCCTGATGTCGATGGTCGCGCCGATGCCGCCGGTCGCGGTCGCCGCGCGCGAGGTCTTGAACACCTCGACGCCCGAGATCGATTCGGAAGCGAGGTTGGCGAAATCGAACGCGCGCGAGTTCGAGGCGTTGGTCGCCTCGATGCTGGAGGCGGGCATCTGCCGGCCGTTGAGCAGCACTAGGTTGAAGTCCGGGCCGACACCACGCACCGTCACCCGCGAGCCTTCGCCCATCGACCGGTCGATCGACACGCCGCTGATGCGCTGCAGCGACTCGGCGAGATTGGTGTCGGGGAACTTGCCGATGTCCTCGGCGACGATGCCGTCGACGATGCCCTGCGCATCGCGCTTGAGGTTCATCGACGAGGTCAGGCTGCCGCGGATGCCGGTGACCACCACCGCGTCGAGTTCCGTGGGGTCGGTGCCGGGGGCGCCCGCCTGCGGTTGCTGTGGTGCATCGACCACCTGTGCGGCCAGCGGCGGCGCGAGCGCCAGCAGCAACGCGGACGTCAGAAGCCGCTTCTTGGGCCCGGCATGCAGATGCTTCATCGATGTTCCCTCCCCAGGGATCCCGCCAACTCGGTTTATGGATGCTTGTTCGGTTTATGGATGCGCGCGGTGACGCTGCGCGAAGGGATTGGAGGCCAGATTGACAGCGTTGTCAAAAAATCCCGCGCGCGCCCCCTGCGTGGCCCGGATCCGCGGGAAAACCGCGAAAAACCGTGTTGCGGTGCAACGCGTTTCCGCGCGGGAACGGGCAGGTTGCGTAGCCGTGCCGGCCGCGGTCGCGATGCCGGCGGGCGGCAGGGACGCCGCCGCCCGGCAAGCTCGCGTGCACCGGTTGCCGACTGCCGCGGCGATGCGATGATGCCGGGGCATGGCCGGTACCCCTGCGGTTCGCATCGATCACCCGAGGAGGCCCACCGATGACGTATGCATTCCCGGCATGGTTCGCCGCACTGCTGTGCGGCGCCGCGCTGTCCGCCCCGGCATTCGCGCAGTCGTCGACGGGCGGGCAGCAGGTCCAGGTCGGCGACATGCGCATGCACTACGAGGAAGTCGGCGCGGGCGATGCGCTGGTGCTGCTGCACGGGTTCGGCGGATGTGGCCGCGAATGGCGCGCACAGGCCGTGCGGCTTGCGGCCGATTACCGGGTGATCATGCCGGACCTGCGCGGCCACGGCGGTTCCACCAATCCGTCGGACGCGTTCACCCACCGCCAGGCCGCGGCCGACCTGTCCGCGTTGCTGGACCGGCTCGGCGTGGACAGGTTCAAGGCGATCGGCATCAGCAGTGGCGGCATGACGCTGCTGCACATGGCGACCCGGGAACCGGCGCGCGTCGAGGCGATGGTGCTGGTCGGGACCGCCCATTACTTTCCCGAGCAGGCACGGGCGATCACGCGCCGGGCGGCGGAGGCGGGGCCCCGGCTGGCAGATCTCGATTATTTCCGCCAGTGCGCGACGCGCGGCGAGACGCAGGTCGACGCGCTGGCGCGGCAGTTCGCCGGCTTCGCCACGAGCGCCGGGGACGTGGATTTCAGCCCGCGGTCGCTGGGCGGCATCCGTGCACGGACCTTGATCGTGCATGGCGACCGTGACGAGTTCTTCCCGCCCGACATCCCGGTCGCGATGCATGCCGCGATCCCGGATTCCGCGTTGTGGATCGTGCCCGGCGGCGCACACGTGCCGATCCACGGTGCCCGCGCGCAGGCGTTCGAGGACGAGGTCCTGCATTTCCTGCGCGATGCGCCGGGGGCTGGCGGGGTTGCGCCCTCCCGGCCGCCACGCTGACGGCGCTCGCCGGCGCGGCGGGCGCCGTCCGGCGTGTCACCAGAAGATCGCGTAGAGCGCGACGAAGATCGCGACCACGCCCAGTGCGCCGACGTTGAACACCGGAGACGTGGCGTAGCGGACGTCGTCGGTGCGGATGAAGTCCTTGCCTTCGGCCGGCCGGGTCAGCAGCGAGACCACGACGCCCAGCGCCAGCGCCAGCAGGAACACGATGCCGACCCGGTGGATGAAGGGCAGCGCGGGCAGCAGCTGGCCGATCGCGATCGACAGCAGGAACGAGCCGCCCGCCGCCGCCAGCGCGCCGGCCTCGTTGGCGCGCTTCCAGAACAGGCCGAGCACGAAGATCGCGACGATGCCCGGGGTGAAGTAGCCGGTGTAGTCCTGGATGAACTGGAAGCCCTGGTCGAAGCTGGCCAGCAGCGGCCGCGCGGTCAGCGCCGCGACCAGCATCGCAAGCACCGACACGATGCGGCCGACGCGCACGATCTGCTTCTGGCTGCGCTCGCCGGGCAGGCGGTTGTACAGGTCGAGGGTGAAGATCGTCGAGATCGAGTTGGTCATCGACGCCAGCGACGAGACGATCGCCGCGATCAGCGCAGCGAACACGATGCCGAGGATGCCCACCGGCAGCAGGCCCATCATCGTCGGGTAGGCCGCGTCCGGGCGCGGCAGGTCGGGCGCCAGCAGCACCGCGGCCAGGCCCGGCAGCACCACGATGATCGGCATCACCATCTTCAGCGCCGCGGCGAACAGCACGCCCTTCTGCGCCTCGCCGATGCTCTTCGCCGCCAGCGCGCGCTGGATGATGTACTGGTTGAAGCCCCAGTAGCTGAAGTGCATGACCCACATGCCGCCCAGCAGCACGCCCAGGCCCGGCAGGTCCTTGTAGAAGGGGTTCTCCGGCGACAGGATCATGTGGAAGTGGCCGGGCGCCTCGCTGCGCAGGCGCTCGAAGCCGGCGAGGATGCCGTCGCCGTCGCCGATCTGGCTGAGCGTGATGCCGACCAGCAGCAGGCCGCCGAGCACCAGCAGCGCCACCTGCACGATGTCGGTCAGCGCCACCGCCTTCAAGCCGCCGTAGACCTGGTAGCCGAGCGCGAACAGCGCCAGCCCCGCGAGCGCGGTCATCTGGTCGATGCCCGACACGTGGGCGATCGCCAGCGAGCCCAGCCACAGCACCGAGGTCAGGTTGACGAACACGTACAGCCCGACCCAGAACACCGCCATCAGGGTGCGGATGCGGCTGCCGAAGCGCCGTTCGAGGAACTGCGGCATCGTGTAGATGCGGTTGCGCAGGAAGATCGGCAGGAACCACTTGGCGACCACCAGCAGCGTGATCGCCGCCATCCACTCGTAGGAGGCGATCGCCAGGCCCAGCGCGAAGCCGGAACCGGACATGCCGATGATCTGCTCGGCGGAGATGTTGGCCGAGATCAGCGACGCGCCGATCGCCCACCACGGCAGCGAACGGCTGGCCAGGAAGTAGTCCTGCGCGTCCTTGGTGTGCCCGGCCTTCTCGCGCGAGACCCACTGGGCGAGGATGAAGATGCCGACCAGGTAGAGCAGCACGATGCCGGTGTCGAGCGGGGAGAGGGTCATGGCGTTTCCGGGTTGTCGTGGCCGGGAGCGGGCGGGCCCTGCGCAAGGCCGGGCCGGTTGCCGCTGGCGGACGCGGGGATGCGGGAGGAAGCTGCGGGGTACCGGGCGGGAGCGACGGCTCCGCGCCCGGCTGGATCAGAACCGGTAGCGCACGCGCAGGCCATAGCTGCGTGCGTCGTTGAGGAAGCGCACGTTGATGCCGGAGCCCACCAGCGCCTTCTGCGACACATCCCGGTTGAGCAGGTTGTTGCCCCAGGCCTCGAAGCGCCATGCGCCGCTCGGGATGGTGAAGCCGATGCCGGCATTGAGCATGGTTTCCGCATCCTGGCGGTCGGGGAAACCGGCGGTCGCGGCGTCTTCGACCCGATCGACGGTGCCGGCGGCGTCGGCGATGAAAACCACGTCCCGGTTGTTGAACTGGGTGAGGTAGTAGGCCGAGCGGTAAGAGGCGAGAACCTGCCAGTCCAGGGTGCCGCGCGCGAGTTCGACCATGTGCTGCAGGCGCGCGTTGAAGGTCAGCCTGGAGGCCAGTGGCAGCTCGTTGCCGGACAGGTCGATCAGCGAGGTGATGCCGCCGGCGGCGTGGTTCTGGCTGCGGACATCGGCGACCGTGCCTTCCTTGATCTCGCTGTCGAGGTACAGCGCGTTGAGGTTCAGCGAGAAACCGTGGTCGAAACGCAGCACGCTCTCGGCCTCCACGCCGTAGACCGCGGACCTGCCGACGTTGCGGTTGACCAGCGAGTATCCGGTGGCCTCGCCGAGTTCGTTGACGGCGATGACGGCCAGATCCTGGAAGACCTGGTCGGAATAGTCGTAGTAGAAGGCACTGATATTGAATGTCGACGGGCGGCCGAACCAGCGATAGGTGCCCTTGCTGCCGATCTCGTAGGCGATGATCGATTCCGGCTTGAAGGTTTCCGGGATCTCGTCGATGTCGAAGGCGTCGTTGAAGCCGCCCGCCTTGTGTCCGCTGGAGATCGTGGCGTAGAGGAGGTGGCTGTCGCTGCGGTCGTACTCCACGCCCGCCCGCCAGTCGGTGAAGTTGAACCTGCTCTCGCCGAACTGCTGCGCCGGGATGCCGCTGACCTGCACCCAGGGCTGATAGGGGCAGTCGATGGTGTCGCCGCCGATGTCGGGGCGGTCCACGCAACCGAAATCGCCGCCGCCGGGCACCGCGCCGATCTGATCGGCGATGGTGTCGTTGATGCCGTGCGACAGGATGCCCTGCAGCAGGAAGCGGGCCATGTCCGCCTGTGACGTCAGTCCGGTCACGTCGAAGTTGGGGCGGTACATGAACGCTGGCGCGAATCCCGGCGTGCCCAGGCGGGTGGCGAAATCGCCGCCCACGCCCGGCAGGCCGAGCGCCCAGTTGCCGCCGATGCCGTAGCGCGACTTTTCTTCCCGGGTGTAGCGCAGGCCGCCCTTCAGGCGCAGGCGGTCGTTGACGTCGAAGGTGCCGTCGGCGAAGGCCGCCGAGGAGCGGCCGTTGACGTCGGGCATCGTGAACTCGGTGCCCGAATACCACCGTCCCTTGTCGACCAGCGACAGGTAACCCACCTGCTGGTCTTCGTTGAAATGGAACAGGCCGGTGGTCCAGCGGAACCGGCTGTCGTCGTCGGAGGACAGGCGGATCTCGTGGACCTGGGACTGCGACAGCGTCATCCAGTACTGGGTCGAGTAGTTGTCGTAGTCGATGCCGCCGGGATTGTCGGGCGAGGTCTGGCCGATATTGCGGCCCGGCCACAGGATGCCCTCGCTGGCGGCGTTGGTCTGGCGATAGTCGACGTCGCGGTAGCTGGCGTTGTATTCCAGCGAGACCGGACCGAAGTCGTAGCCTATGTTCGCCATCGCACCCCAGTTGGTGCTGTCGAGCGTGCCCTGCTGTCCGCGGTAGATCACCTTGCGCAGATCCATCTGGTCGGGCGAATAGCCTTCGCGTGCCGCGCCGATGATGTTCGCGCCGGGATACCCGGTCCCGCCTTCCTTGCCCATGTCGGCCATCACGAACACGGAGAGCCTGTCGTCGGGTTCGTACAGGAACGAGACGCGCGCGCCCTTCTCGTCCTGGATCCCGGCCGGATCCAGGTGGGTCGCCATGCCGGCATTCTCGAACGAGGATTCCTTCTCGACCTTGTAGCCGGCCACGCGCAGCGCCGCCCAGCCGCCGAGCGGCAGGTTCAGCGCGAACTCGCCGGCGCGGTGGTCGCGGTTGCCGGCCTCGACCTGGGCGTAGCCGCCGAAGTCCTCGAGGTCGGGGCGCGCGGTGACGATGTTCAGCGTGCCGGCCAGCGCGTTGCGTCCGCGCAGGGTGCCCTGCGGCCCCTTGTTGATCTCGACGCGTTCCAGGTCGTAGAACATGCCGCCCAGGCCGCGCGGGCGCGGGATGTAGGCGCCGTTGATGTGCGGCGCGGCGCCGGGATCGCCCAGCTCGGTGTTGTTCGCCGAGCCGACGCCGCGGATGAAGATCTCCAGGTTGCCCTCCTGGTTGGCCATGCTCATGCCCGGCACCAGCGTCTGCAGGTTGCGCAGCTCGTTGTTGATGCCCAGCTGGCGGATCTCGTCCTGGCTGATCGACTGCGCGGTGCCGGCGTACTTCTGCAGGTCCTGCTCGCGGCGTTCGACCGTGACGATGATGGTGTCGAGCGTCCTGGCCTCGTCGGTCCGGTCGTCGCTGGCGGCGCTGCTCTGCGCCAGCGCCGGGAGTGCGTGCATCAGGCCCAGCGCGGCGCCGATGGCAACGGACAGCCGCGCTGCGCGCTTGCTCGGATCTCTCACGTGTCGTTCCCTCCCCAGGGCTGCGGCATCGGCCGGACACCGGCCTTTGACAGGCGCTTGTACGTGCCTCTGACAACGCTGTCAATCGATGCCCGGGACCGGCGCCGGATAATGCCGCCGGCAACGCGATGGCGACGTGCGCATGCGTGTTCGATGCTGCTTCGCAGCACGGGTTTGCGCCGCGCCCCGCGCGGGTCGGGCGCTGCAACCTGTCCGTGGAAGCGGGTGCGATGCGGATTGCCGGAAGCGCAGCGGGGACCGGTCGATCCGCAACTGCGAGGGAGGCGGGCAGTCCGCTCGTCCCCGGAACGGCAGCTGGCGAAGGGTGCCGGCGCCCCCGCCGGTCAGCGCCGGCGTTGCGGCGCAGGCCATCGAACCGCTACGATTTTGCACTGCAGCATTCCTTGCGACCTCATGTCCAGCACCTCCGCTTCCGTTCCGCCTCCCCGTCCCAATCCGCTGTCCCTGCTGATCTTCGGATCCCGCTGGCTGCAGTTGCCGCTGTACCTGGGCCTGATCGTCGCCCAGTGCGTCTACGTCTTCCTCTTCATCAAGGAGCTGTGGCACCTCGTCGAGGGCGCCAACACCCTGGACGAGCAGGGCATCATGCTGCTGGTGCTGGGGCTCATCGACGTGGTGATGATCTCCAACCTGCTGGTGATGGTGATCGTCGGCGGCTACGAGACCTTCGTCTCGCGGCTCGGCCTGCAGAACCATCCCGACCAGCCGGAATGGCTGAGCCACGTCAACGCCAGCGTGCTCAAGGTCAAGCTGGCGATGGCGATCATCGGCATCTCGTCGATCCACCTGCTCAAGACCTTCATCGCCGCCGGCGAGGTGGGCCTGCCGGTCTGCGGCTCGTCCGACTTCATCGCCGCCGCCAGCGCCCATGCGCAGGCGGTCGCCGCCGGGCTGACGCTGGCCGCGCCGGCCTGTACCAAAGTGACCGCCGCGGGGGTGATGTGGCAGACGCTGATCCACGGCGGCTTCATCCTGTCGGCGATGGGCATCGCCTACACCGACAAGCTGATGACCGGCAGCACGGCCAAGCGCGAACACGCCGCGCACTGACGGCGCGGCGCGAATCCCCGCGCCGCGCCCGCCGGTCTCGTCCGGCGCGACGGGCGGGCGCGTAGAATGTGCCGATGGATGTTTCGCATTTGCTCGACGGGCTCAACGCGGCCCAGCGCCAGGCCGTGTCCGCGCCCGATGGCCACTATCTGGTGCTCGCCGGCGCCGGCAGCGGCAAGACCCGGGTCCTGACCCATCGCATCGCCTGGCTCAACGAAGTGCTCGGCGTGCCAACCCATGGCATCTTCGCGGTGACCTTCACCAACAAGGCCGCCGCGGAGATGCGCCACCGCGTCGACGCGCAGCTGCCGCGCGGCGCACGCGGCATGTGGATCGGTACCTTCCACGGCCTCGCGCACCGGCTGCTGCGGTTGCACTGGCAGGACGCGAAACTGCCCGAGGGTTTCCAGATCCTCGACAGCGACGACCAGCTGCGGCTGGTCAAGCGCGTGGTCCAGCAGCTGGAACTCGACGACGCGCGCTTCCCGCCGCGGCAGATCGCCTGGTGGATCAACGAACAGAAGGACGAGGGCCGGCGCCCGCAGCACATCCAGGCCGTCGGCGACGAATGGTCGGGGGTGATGCTCAAGGCCTACACGCTGTACCAGGAACGCTGCGACCGCGCCGGCCTGGTCGATTTCGCCGAGATCCTGCTGCGCGCCCACGAACTGCTGCGCGACACGCCGGCGCTGCTGGCGCACTACCGCCAGCGCTTCGGGCACATCCTGGTCGACGAGTTCCAGGACACCAATGCGATCCAGTACGCGTTCATCCGCGTGCTGGCCGGCAGCGGTGCCGACGGGAGCGGCGGCAAGGTGTTCGTGGTCGGCGACGACGACCAGGCGATCTACGGCTGGCGCGGGGCCAAGGTCGAGAACGTGCAGCGCTTCCTGCGCGACTACCCGGGCGCGCAGACCATCCGCCTGGAACAGAACTACCGCTCCACCGCCAACATCCTCGGCGCCGCGAACGCGGTCATCGCGCACAATCCCGAGCGCCTCGGCAAGCAGCTGTGGACCGACAGCGGCGAGGGCGATCCGATCGACCTGTACGCGGCCTACAACGAGATCGACGAGGCGCGCTACGTGGTCGAGCGCATCGCCCAATGGGTGCGTGACGGCGGCAGCCATGGCGACGCGGCGATCCTGTACCGCAGCAACGCGCAGTCGCGCGCGCTGGAAGAGCAGCTGGTCGCCGAGCAGGTGCCGTACCGGGTCTATGGCGGCGTGCGCTTCTTCGAGCGTGCCGAGATCAAGGACACCCTCGCATACCTGCGGCTGGTGACCAGCCGCGACGACGACGCGGCGTTCGAGCGTGCGGTCAATACGCCCACGCGCGGCATCGGCGAGCGCACGCTCGACGAGGTCCGGCGCCATGCGCGCGAACACGCGCTGTCGCTGTGGGCCGCCTCGCAGCAGGTCGCGCAGGGCAACACCCTCGCCGCGCGGGCGCGCAACGCGCTCGCCGGGTTCCACCAGCTGATCGATGCGCTCGCGGACGAGGTCGCCGAGCTGCCGCTCAAGGACAAGATCGACCACGTGCTGGCGCGTTCGGGCCTGCGCGTGCATTACACCAACGAATCGAAGGGCAGCGCCGATTCGCGCGTGGAGAACCTCGACGAACTGGTGTCGGTGGCCTCGCGCTTCGTGCGCGGCGACGACGAAGAGAGTGCCCAGCTGACCGAGCTGGTCGCGTTCCTCGCCTACGCCGCGCTGGAGGCCGGCGAGGGCCAGGCGCAGGCCGGCGAGGACGGCGTGCAGCTGATGACCCTGCACAGCGCCAAGGGCCTGGAGTTCCCGCTGGTGTTCCTGGTCGGGCTGGAGGAAGGGCTGTTCCCCAACGCGCGTTCGGTCGAGGAGAGCGGCCGGCTGGAGGAGGAACGCCGGCTCGCGTATGTCGGCATCACCCGCGCGCGGCAGAAGCTGGTGCTCAGCTACGCCGAGGCGCGGCGCCTGCATGGCCAGGACATGCTCGGCATTCCCTCGCGCTTCCTGCGCGAGATCCCGCCGGTGCTACTCAACGAGGTGCGCCCGCGGCAGCAGGTCATGCGCGCGTCGTTCCCGCAGCGGCAGCGGCCGGACTACGGCCATGCCAGCCTCGCGCCGACGACCGGGATCCGCCTCGGCCAGAACGTCAGCCACGCGAAGTTCGGCACCGGCACGGTCACCGACATCGAAGGCGACGGCGCGCACGCGCGTGTGCAGGTGAACTTCGACGACGCCGGCAGCAAGTGGCTGGTGCTGGCCTACGCCAACCTGCAGCCGGCGTAGGCGGGGCGGCAGACACCGTCCGGGCTTCCCACGCGGTTGCCGTGCCCGCTCCGGGCCGGGCAGGCGCGTATAGTCGGGTTGTCGATCCTCGTCAGCCCCGGGAGAACGTCATGTACCGCAACATCCTCGTCGCCACCGATGGCTCCGATCTCGCCGCACGCGGCGTCGAACAGGCGGTCGCGCTGGCCGCGGACCTGCACGCGCGGCTCGTGGTCGTGACCGTATCGGAACCGTGGCATACCGGCCTCGGCGATGCGATGACGCTCGGCGCATCGGCCGAGCTGCTCGACGACTATCGCAGCGGCTGCAAGGAAGCCGCCGACAAGGTCCTCGGCGCCGCCGCGGCGCTGGCGCAGGATCGTGGCGTCGCGGTCGAGACGGTGTACCTGCCGGAACGGCCGCCGGCCGATGCGATCCTCGAAACCGCCGCCACCCAGGGCTGCGACCTGATCGTCATGGCCTCGCACGGGCGCAGCGGCCTGGGCCGGCTGCTGCTCGGCAGCCAGACCCAGGCCGTGGTCACCCGCAGCACGCTGCCGGTCCTGGTCGTCCGCTGACAAGCTGGTTCCGGGCCGTAGTGCAGTGGCCATCGGTCGTCCGTTGCGGTCCCGGCGCGGACGGATGCGCGGTCCCGGCATGGGAGCCGCCGACGGCTGCAGTATTCTGTGCAATCGCCAATTGCCCGGAAGTCCCATGACCCGACATGCACTCGCCCTGGCCGTCGCAGGCCTCGTGTCCGCCCCGCTGCTCGCCGCCGAGGGCATGTGGACGCTCGACAACCTGCCGCTGGCCGACCTGCAGGCAAGCTACGGCTTCGCGCCCGACGACGCCTGGGTCACCCATGCGATGCGCTCGTCGGTGCGGCTGGCGGGCGGTTGCTCGGGCTCGTTCGTCTCGCCCGACGGCCTGGTGCTGACCAATGCGCACTGCATCGTCGGCTGCGTGCAGGGACTCTCCTCGCCCGAGCGCGACCTCCAGAACGGGGGCTTCGTCGCCAATGCGCGCGGCGACGAGCTGCAGTGCCCGGCCGAGGAACTGAACGTGCTGCTCGACATCACCGACGTCAGCGACCGTCTCGCCGGCGCGGTCGAGGGCCGCAGCGGACAGGACTACGTGGATGCGCGCAACGCCGAGAAGAGCCGCATCGAGTCGGAATGCGTCGGCGATGCGGAAGCGACCACGCGCTGCGACGTGGTCGAGCTCTACAACGGCGGCCAGCAGCACCTCTATCGCTACCACCGCTATTCCGATGTGCGCCTGGTGTTCTCGCCCGAGTATTCGGTCGGTTTCTTCGGCGGCGATCCGGACAATTTCAATTTCCCGCGCTACAACCTCGACGCGGGCCTGCTGCGCGCCTACGAGGACGGCCGGCCGGCCAGCATCGAACATCATTTCGCGCTCGACCCGGCCGGCGCCGAGGCCGGCGAACTGGTCATGGTCACCGGCCATCCCGGCCGCACCCAGCGCCAGCTCACCGTGGCGCAGCTGGAGACCGTGCGCGACGTGAACCTGATCAACAACCTGCTGTGGCTGGCCGAGCGCCGCGCCATGCTGGGCCAGTACGGGCGCATCGACGACGAGGCCGCGCGCCAGGCGCAGTCGGACCTCACCTTCACCGACAACAGCTACAAGGTGTTCCGCGGCCAGCTGCAGGCGCTGCTCGATCCGGCGGTGTTCGCGGCCAAGCGTGCCGAGGAGGCGGCGCTGCGCGAGGGCGTCGACCAGGCGCCATGGGACGACGTGGCCGCGGCGCAGCAGACCGCGCGCGAACTGGCGGTACCGTACATGCTGCTCGAGCAGGGGCGTGCGTTCGACACCCGTCTGTTCACCATCGCCCGCACCCTGCTGCGCGGCGCCGGCGAACGCGCCAAGCCCAACGACGCGCGCCTGCCCGAGTTCCAGGACGCCGGCCAGGGCCGCCTGCGCCAGACCCTGCTCAGCAGCGCGCCGATCCATCCCGAGTTCGAGATCGCCAAGCTGACGTGGTCGCTGACCAAGCTGCGCGAACTGCTCGGCACCGACGATCCGCTGGTCAAGGACGTGCTGGGCGACCGGTCGCCGGCGCAGGTCGCCAGGTCATTGGTCGAGGGCAGCACCCTGGCCGATGTCGCGACGCGCGAGCGCCTGTGGGACGGCGGCGAGCGCGCGGTGGCCGCATCCGAAGATCCGTTCATCGCACTCGCCCGGCTGGTCGACGCGCCGGCGCGCGCGCTGCGCAAGCGCCAGGAATCCGAAGTGGCCTCGATCGAGTCGCGCAGCGCGACGCAGATCGCCAGGGTGCGGTTCGACAAGCTCGGTACCAGCGTCTACCCCGATGCGACGTTCACGCTGCGCCTGTCGTACGGCGAGGTGCAGGGATGGGAGGAGAACGGCAAGCCGGTCGCGCCGTTCACCGAGATCGCCGGCGTGTTCGCGCGCAACACCGGTGCCGAGCCCTATGCGCTGCCGCAGCGCTGGCTCGACGCCGAGTCGCGGCTGGCGCTCGACACGCGCTTCAACTTCGTCAGTAGCAACGACATCATCGGCGGCAATTCCGGCAGCCCGGTCATCGACCGCGATGCGCGGGTGGTCGGGCTGGCGTTCGACGGCAACATCCACTCGCTGGGCGGCAGCTTCTGGTACGACCCGCGCCTCAACCGCACGGTGTCGGTGCACAGCGGCGCGATCGTCGAGGCGCTGAAGACCGTCTACGGGGCGGACACGCTGGTCGACGAACTGCTGCAGGAATGATCCCGCCCTAGAGCGGGCTTGCTCCGCTCTACGTGGACAGCGGGATCGTGCGCCCGCCGGCGGCGCTGTCGATGCCGGCCTGCAGCACGCGCATCACCGCCAGCGCCTCGCCGGTGGTGACCGGCGGCGGTCCGCGGCCCAGCAGCGCGTCGCGCAGGCCCGCGTAGTAGGCGCGGTAGTCGCCCGGCGGTGCCGGGCCGTCGTCGTCGTGCAGGCCGCCATCGCCGGCGACCCGCAGCAGGCGGCCGGGCGCAGGATCCACGCCCCAGCCGGCATCGCCGGGCGTGTCGCCGCTGCGCAGCGCCGCCTCCTGCGGATCCAGCCCGCGCTTGACCCAGCTGCCGCCGCTGCCGTGCACGGCGAAGCGCAGGCCGTTGTCGGGCACCAGCGCGCCGGCGTGCAGCACTGCACGCATTCGCGGATAGCGCAGCACGACATGAAACCAGTCGTCGACCTCGGCGCCGTCGCGCTGGATCGCGATGTCGGCCTGTACCGCGTCCGGCAGGCCGAACAGCTGCAGCGCCTGGTCGACCAGGTGCGGGCCGAGGTCGAACCACAGGCCGGCGCCGGGGCCCGGGCGTTCGCGCCAGCGGTCGGGTACCGTGGGCCGGAAGCGGTCGAAATGCGAATGCAGTTCCGAGACGGTACCGAGCGTGCCGTCATCGACGAGCGTGCGCAGGGCGAGGAAGTCCGCGTCCCAGCGCCGGTTGTGGAACACGCTGACGATGCGTCCGGCGCGTCCGGCTGCCGCGATCACGGCTTCGGCCCCGGCAGGGTCCAACGCGAACGGCTTGTCGACGACCACGTGGCGCCCGGCCTCGATCGCGGCGATCGCCAGCGGTACGTGCACCGCGTTGGGCGCGGCGATCACGACCAGATCGATCGCCGGGTCGGCGAAGGCGGCGTGCGGGTCGGCGACGACCGCGACCTCCGGGAGATCGGCATGCACCCTGGCCGCGTCGCGCGAGACCACGGTGCGCAGCCGCAGGCCCGGCGTGGCCTGCAGCAGCGGGGCATGGAACACGCGGCCCGCCAGGCCGTAGCCGACCAGCGCGACCTGCAGCGGGGCGGCAGGCATCGGGACGTGCCGGGCCGTGGACCGGACCTACCAGCCGAACAGCTTGAAATAGGTCTGCGGCGGGTTGTCGCCTTCGTTGTCGATCCGGCCGTCGCCGTCGTGGTCGTACAGGTAGTAGGTCGGGCCGCGCGAGGGCACCACCTGGATCGCGCGCAACTGGCCGGCGATGCGGAACTCGGTGATGCGGTCGCCGTTGGATTCGACGCGGGTGACCTGTTCGGCGTCCTCGGGGATGCCGTGCGGCAGCCCGTCCGTACCGGTGGTCGCGCAGGCGGACAGGGCCAGCAGGGCGGCGGCGAGGATGGCGGAACGGGTGGCGGACATGACGGATCTCCTGCGGTCGGATCGCCATTATGCGCGCACGGCGCGCGAGGCGCCGTGCGCGGCGTCCGCTCCGGGTGCTCAGCTCAACGGGTCGTAGCTGAAGAGCCACAGCTGCGCGTTGCCCTGCTGCACGCCGGCGTTGGTGTGGAACTGGCCGGGCGTCGTCAGTTCGCCGACGAAGGTGTAGCGCTTCCCGGCCTCCAGCCGGCCGGTGGGCATCAGCTGCTCGGTCTGCGGCTGCATGTACAGCGTGACCTCGTTGCCGTCCTCGGTCTCGACGGTGATCGCGCGCCAGCGGCCATCCTTGACGATCGCCTCGTTGACCTTGAGGAACTCCGGCTCCGGTTCGAGATTCCGGACCGTCGCGCTGAAGCGCACCAGCGAGCCGATGGTCTGGTCGAGCTTGTCGTCCCAGGCACGCCCCTGCCTGCGTTCGGCCTGGCGGGCATTGGTGTAGTCCAGGATCTCCTGGATGTCGTTGAAGCGGATCTGGAAGGTCACGCCGCGGCTGGTCAGCATCCGCACCTGCGATTCGACAATGTTCAGCAGGCTGCGGGTGGAGATGCCGCAGCCGTCGTCGTCGAGGCAGTAGCGCTGCCACATCTGCGCGGTCCAGCCGTCGAACTGCTTCGGCGGATCGCCGAACTCCAGCTGCTTGGCGACGCCGGGCGCATAGGCGACCGCCGAGGTGCCCTGGTTCGGCGCGACGACGAACACGCCGCCGTTGCCGAGGTCGAGCTTGCCGATCCGCAACTGCCGCAGCATCGCCCAGGCATAGTCCTGCGCGCTCACGCCGTTCAGGTCGTCGACGACCAGCAGCGCCAGTTCGATGCCCTGGGTCTGCGCCAGGTCGTACAGCGTGCCTTCGAGTCCCTCGAGCAGCTCCGGATCGAGCTTGCCGGTCTCGTCGACGACGAACCGCCCGTACTTGAACGGGATCGTCTGGGCCGACGGCGCGGGCAAGCGGACCGAAACGTTCCTCGGCGATGCCGGCGCCTGCGGTGGCGCCGCGCCGGTGCCGCTGCCCGACGGACAATCCGGGCGCCCGGCCTGCCGGCAGGCTTCGGTCCAGCCGTCGCGGATCGCGGCGAGGCGGTCCGCGCGGGCCGGGTGGGTGTCGGTGACGTGGTCGGTGCCAAGCGACTGCATCGCGCTCTTGGCGTCCTCGAGGCTGGCGCCCATGCGCTGCAGCACGAAACCGCTGAACTTGTCGGCTTCCAGTTCGATCGGTGGCTGGCTGCCGGTGCCGGTGATCGTGTGCCCGGACAGGTGGTGGCCGATCTCGTGGGCCATGATGCTGATCGGCGCCCACGGGTTGCCGCCGGTGGCCGTGCGCACCTCGCCGAGGAAATTGCGGTTGAACGCGATCACCCGTTGCGGGATGCGGTTCTCGTCGGCCAGGATCACCGCGGCGGCATTCGCGACCGGACCCTCGGTGACGATGAAGTTCTGCGGCAGGCCGGTGAAGCCCATGACCTGTTCGACCATCGAGCGGCAGTCGGCCGGCGCGGTGCCGGTCAGCGTCGCCGGGTCCAGCTGCTCGCTGCGGCCATCGTAGGAGCAGGCCTGCAGGGTGGAGGCGAGTTCCCGGACCATCTCTGCGCGGCTCATGCCGCCGCTGGCCGTGGCGGCGGGCGGCGGCGCATCGTCGTGTCCGCAGGCGGCCAGCAGCAACGCGAGCGGGAGAGCGGAAAGAGCGGGGTGGACAAGGCGCATGGCATCAACTCCTGTTGAATGGAAATTCCGGTCAGGCGAGGTCGGTCAGGCGAGACGGGCGAGGACGATCGCGACGATCAGCTCCGAATAGGCACGCAGCAGGATCAGGTCGATCGCCACGAAGCAGCCCATGGCGAGCAGCAGGCGCCAGGCGTCGCGGCGCAGGTCGAGGCGGAAGAACTGCACGCATGCGAAGGCCAGCAGCGCGCACTCGACCACGTACATGTACCACTTGGAGGCTTCCCGCCACGCGAGCATGTAGGCCGAGGTGTCCAGCACCAGCAGCGGCAGCAGGTTCACGAAATTCAGCACGATCATCGCCGCATGGCAGTAGGCGGCCAGCACCAGGTGCTCGACGGGGTTGAAGCCGCCCCGGCGCCGGAACACCAGCAGGGTCGTGGCCACGATGGCGAAGATGCCGAGCGTGAAGCTCCACTTGCCGTAGCGCTGGGCCAGCGCCATCGCGGCATTCACGTCGGCGTCGGGCGAGGTCATGAAGCCGATGCGGCCCAGCAGGACCACCAGCAGCGCGATGCACACCAGCAGCAGCTTCAATGGATGCACATGGCGGCTGCGCGCGCCCTCGACGTACTCGCGCGCGACCGTGCCGGGTCGCAGCAGCAGGCGTCCGAGCGTGCGCGCGACCGACAGCTCGAACAGCCGCCACTTCTCCCAGGTCTCCTTGCGCAGGTCGCCGATGCCGAGCCGGTGCGCGGCCTTCTGGCCGCACTGGCTGCAGTACGGGGCGCCGTGCATCGGCGCGCCGCAGTTGCGGCAGATGCCGGACCGCCACCACGGCACCTCCGGCGGCGGTGCCGCATCGGCGGCAGGCGGGCGCGTGGCGTCGTCGCCACTCATCGCCCGCTCCGGTCCCGGACGATCTGGACATCCGTGCCGTGCCGCGGCCGGCCATGACAGGACATGCGCATCCCTTCTCCCGTTGCGTCGGGGGATTATCACGTCGCGGCGTTCGGATTTTGTCAGCACCTGTCGTCTGCATGGCGGTCCCGTCGCTGGTGGCTCCCGGTTGTCAACGCGCCGGCGGCGGCAACGGGGTTGCGCGGATCGCCCCGGTGGTCGCCATCGAGCGGGCGCCACGGGACGGACGCCACGGGACGGAGCCCGTAGAATCGCCAGATGAGCAAACGCCTGATCCTGATCGACGGGTCCTCGTACCTGTACCGCGCGTTCCACGCGCTGCCGCCGCTGTCCAACGCCGATGGCGAGCCCACCGGCGCGCTGTTCGGCGTGGTCAACATGCTGCGCGCGACGCTGAAGGAGGCGCCGGACTACGCGGCTTTCGTCGTCGACGCGCCCGGGCGCACGTTCCGCGACGACCTGTATGCCGGGTACAAGGCCAACCGCCCGCCGATGCCCGACGAACTGCGTGCGCAGGTCGAGCCGATGTGCGCGATCGTCGAGGCGCTGGGCTTCCCGATCCTGCGCGTGCCGGGCGTGGAGGCCGACGATGTCATCGGCACGCTGGCGGTGCAGGGCAGCGAGGCTGGCATCGAAGTGATCATTTCTACCAGCGACAAGGACTTCGCCCAGCTGGTGCGCCCGCGCGTGGCGCTGGTCAACACGATGAGCGGAAGCCGCATGGACAGCGAGGCGGCGGTGCTCGACAAGTTCGGCGTCCGCCCCGACCAGATCGTCGACATGCTGGCGCTGATGGGCGACAGCATCGACAACATCCCCGGCGTGCCCAAGTGCGGGCCCAAGACCGCGGCCAAGTGGCTGGCCGAGTACGAATCGCTGGACGGCGTGATCGCCGGCGCGGACGGCATCAAGGGCAAGATCGGCGAGAACCTGCGCGCGGCGCTGGCGCAGCTGCCGCTGAGCCGCGAACTGGCGACGATCCGCGTCGACGTGCCGCTCGATGGCGGCCCCGATACGCTGGTGCTGCGCCCGCGCGATGCCGACACGCTGCGCGGCCTGTACGCGCGCTACGGTTTCACCCAGGCGCTGAAGGAGCTCGACGCCGCCGCGTCGTTGCCATCCCCGGCGCCGGCCACGACGCCCACCGCGCCGGCCACGCTCGATCCCGCGCTCGCCGGGCCGGGCGAGTACGAACTGGTGCTCACGCGCGACGCGCTGGATGCGTGGGTCGCGCGTCTGCAGGACGCCGGCGAGTTCGCGTTCGACACCGAGACCGACGCGCTCGATGCGATGCGCTCCAAGCTGGTGGGCCTGAGCGTCGCCGTCGAGCCCGGGCGCGCGGCCTACATCCCGGTCGGCCACGACTATCCCGGCGTGCCCGCGCAGCTGGACCGCGAACTCGTGCTCGATGCGCTGCGGCCGCTGCTCGAGGATCCGGGCAGGCGCAAGCTCGGCCAGCACGGCAAGTACGACCTGCACGTGCTGCGGCGCCACGGCGTCGAGGTGCGGGGCTACGCCGACGACACCCTGCTCGAGAGCTTCGTCCTCGACGCCGGCACCGCGCGCCACGACATGGATTCGCTGGCGCGCCGGCACCTGGGCATCGAGACGATCCGCTTCGAGGACGTCGCCGGCAAGGGCGCGAAGCAGATCTCCTTCTCCGAGGTCGCGCTCGACGACGCCACCGCGTACGCGGCCGAGGATGCCGACATCACCCTGCGCCTGCACCGCGTGCTCAAGCCGCGGATCGACGCCGAACCGGGGCTGTCGCGGGTCTACGCCGACATCGAGATCCCGCTGGTGCCGGTGCTCGAGCGGGTCGAGAGCAACGGCGTGATGATCGACGCGGTCGAACTGCGCCGGCAGAGCGCGGACCTGTCCAAACGCATGCTCGTCGCCCAGCAGAAGGCCACCGAGCTGGCCGGGCGCACGTTCAACCTCGACTCGCCCAAGCAGCTGCAGGCGCTGCTGTTCGATGAACTGGGCCTGCCGGCGCTGATCAAGACGCCCAAGGGCCAGCCCAGCACCAACGAGGAGGCGCTGGAGGCGATCGCCGACCAGCACGAGCTGCCGCGGCTGATCCTCGAGTACCGGGGCCTGGCCAAGCTGCGCAGCACCTACACCGACAAGCTGCCGGAGATGGTCGATCCCGGCACCGGCCGCGTGCACACCAGCTACCACCAGGCCGGCGCGGCGACCGGGCGGCTGTCGTCCAGCGATCCGAACCTGCAGAACATCCCGATCCGCACCGACGACGGCCGCCGCATCCGCCGCGCGTTCGTCGCCCCGTCCGGGCGCAAGCTGGTCGCCTGCGACTACTCGCAGATCGAGCTGCGGATCATGGCCCACCTGTCCGAGGACCCGGGCCTGATCCGCGCCTTCGAGCAGGGCATGGACGTGCACCGCGCGACCGCCGCCGAGGTGTTCGGCCGCCCGCTGGAGGAAGTGACCGCCAACGAACGCCGCGCCGCCAAGGCGATCAACTTCGGCCTGATGTACGGCATGAGCGCGTTCGGCCTGGCCCGCAACCTCGGCATCGGCCGCGGCGAGGCGCAGGACTACATCGGCACCTATTTCTCGCGTTACCCCGGTGTGCGCGATTTCATGGAGCGCACCCGCAACGAGGCCCGCGAGCGTGGCTACGTGGAAACCGTGTTCGGCCGCCGGCTGTACCTGGAGTACATCGGCAAGGGGACCCAGGGGCAGCGCGCCGGCGCCGAGCGGGCCGCGATCAACGCGCCGATGCAGGGCACCGCCGCCGACATCATCAAGCGCGCGATGATCGCCATCGACGCCTGGCTGGCGGACAAACGCGAGCGCGCGCAGATGATCCTGCAGGTCCACGACGAACTGGTGTTCGAGGTCGACGAGCGCTTCGTCGACGCGCTGCTGGTCGAGGTGAATGCGCGCATGACCGGCGCGGCACGGTTGCGCGTGCCGCTGGTCGTCGACAGCGGCGTCGGCGACAACTGGGACGAGGCGCACTGAGGGCCGGTCGCCCGCTGGCTGCGGCCGCGGCGGCGGCCGATTTACTCCCGGTTTTTGCGCCGGCGGCGCGTTCAGTTTTGCCTGAATTGGCGGATCGCGCGGGTGGTCGGGTTTACGGGTAAATGAGGCCTGAATCCCACGGAAAGTTAACGGAAATCTTCACGAACCATCCATGCACGGAGTGGTCATATAGGTCGCGACAGATGCAACGTCTGTCGCCAGATCTCTCCCTTCCCCTGGAGTGATCGACCGGAACCATATGGCTTCTCCCCGAGCCGGTTCCCTGAGCCCCGCCGGCCCCCCCTGCCTGCGGGGCTTTTTTTATGTTGTTTCGCCCAAGTCCGGGGAAGACGGCCGCTCCGACCCGACGTAGATCGGCCCTACGCGGCCCACGCGCGCGGCGTTCCGGGTTCGCGAGGTGCCGTGGGACCCGCCTGTCCGGTCTGGCCGGAAATCCCGGCGTCGGGGGCGTGGCCCCGACCTACGATCGAGGCCCCGATTTTTGGCTTTTCCCTGATTCTTCACCAACGCCCGGGAAAACCGGCAGCTCCGATCCGACGTGGGTCGGCCCTACGCGGCCGACGCGCGCGGCTTCAGGCATGCCGGCGTCAGAACGGCACCGGGCACGTCAGCGTCAGCCCCGCACCGTGCGCCGGATGCGACATCGCCAGCGTCTCGGCGTGCAGCAGCAGGCGCGGCGCGGCGGCGCGGGCGTCGTCGTCCGCGTACAGCGCGTCGCCGAGGATCGGATGGCCGATCGCCTGCAGGTGCACGCGCAACTGGTGGCTGCGGCCGGTGACCGGCGTCAGTGCCAGACGGGTGCGCCGGCTGCCGTCGCCCGCGGTGTCGCGCGACAGCACCCGCCAGCGGGTCAGCGACGGCTTGCCGGCGATGGCGTCGACCATCTGCCGCGGGCGGTTGGGCCAGTCGGTCAGCAGCGGCAGGTCGATCTCGCCGGCATCGGCCGTGGGCCAGCCGGCGACGACCGCGACGTAGCGCTTGTCGATCTCGCGGTCGGCGAAGGCGATGCTCAGCGCGCGCTGCATCGCCTCGCCGCGCGCCATCACGATGACACCGGACGTCGCCATGTCGAGCCGGTGCACGATGCGCGCGTCCGGCCAGGCGGCCGCTGCGCGGGTCGCCAGGCAATCCTGCCTGTCGGGGCCGCGCCCTGGCACCGACAGCAGCCCGCTGGGCTTGTCGAACGCCAGCAGGTGGGGATCGACATGCAGCACCCGCAGGCAGTCGGGGGCGACGTCCGGGTGCTCGGCGCTGCCCATGGAACGGCCTCAGCCCGCCTCGGCGAGCCAGTCGCGCGGGCGCAGGTAGTCCAGCAGCCGCGCCTCGGCGCTGCCGTCCTCCGGCGCGTAGCCGTACTCCCAGCGCACCCGCGGCGGCAGGCTCATCAGGATCGACTCGGCGCGCCCGCCCGACTGCAGCCCGAACAGCGTGCCGCGGTCGTGGACCAGGTTGAACTCGACGTAGCGGCCGCGCCGGTAGAGCTGGAATTCGCGCTCGCGCTCGCCGTAGGGCGTGTGCTTGCGGCGCTCGACGATCGGCAGGTAGGCGTCGAGGAAGCCGTCGCCGACGGCGCGCAGGTAGGCGAATTCGCGCTCGAAATCGCCATGCAGGTCGTCGAAGAACAGGCCGCCGATGCCGCGCGCCTCGCCGCGGTGGCCGAGATGGAAGTATTCGTCGCACCAGCGCTTGTGGTCGTCGTAGCGGGCCTGGCCGCCGAACGGTTCGCACAGTGCGCGCGCGGTGCGGTGCCATTCGACGATGTCCTCGTCGAAGGGGTAGAACGGGGTCAGGTCGAAACCGCCGCCGAACCACCAGGCGACCGTCTCGCCGTCGCGCATCGCGCGGAAGTGGCGGACGTTGGCGTGGGTGGTCGGCAGGTAGGGATTGCGCGGGTGGAACACCAGCGACACCCCGACCGCGCGCCACGAGGCGCCGGCGAGGTCCGGCCGGTTGGCGCTGGCCGACGGCGGCAGGGCCTTGCCGGAGACATCGGAGAAGCCGATGCCGGCCTGCTCGAACACCGCGCCCTCGCGCAGCACCCGGGTGCGGCCACCGCCGCCCTCGGCGCGCTGCCACAGGTCCTCGGTGAAGCGGGCCTGGCCATCGGCCTGCTCGATGGCGTTGCAGATCCGGTCCTGCAGGCCGGTCAGATAGTCGCGGACAGCGTCGAATTCGTTCATGCGGCGCATTGTAGGGGGCGCCCGTGCGGCGGCATTGATCGTGCGCAATGCCGGACGCGTGCCGTGGTGCTCAGTCCGCCGGTCCGGCGTGCGCCTGTCGCCAGGCCTCCAGCCGCGTCGCCAGTGCGCCCGCCTTGTGTCCATAGGTGTCGGGCAGGGCGCCGTGGTAGCCGGTCAGGCCGCGATTGACCCGGCGCAGGCGCGCGGCCCGGTCGACGTGGTCGGCGAAATCCAGCCCGACCATCGTGTGCAGGCCCACGCGGGTCGGGCCGAAGCGGGCGATGTCGCCCCAGGCCAGGCGCGTGGTGCGGAACAGCGAGCGGATCTCCAGCCCGTCGGCGTCGAGCCGCAGGTGGTTGGCGCCGGGCACCAGCGCCACCAGCGCCACCAGCGCGCACAACGCGAAGAAGCCGCCGCACAGCCACGCCGCGAGCGGATGGCGGCCGCCGATGTCGACCGCCAGCCAGACGAAGCCGGCCGAGATCGCCAGCAGCGCCAGCATCTTCCACGGCGCCGGCCGCAGCACCTCGACATCGGGCAGGCCGGCGCCGCGCGCGCTCATTTGAGCGTGCGCTCGAACAGTTCGAAGATGCGCCGGTACTGGTCGTACCACGACGCCGGGTGCTGGTAGGCGTGGCGTTCCAGCGGATAGCTGGCCAGCTCCCACTTGTCCTTGCGCAGCTCGATCAGGCGTTGGCTCATCATCACCGAGTCGCGGTAGAACACGTTGTCGTCGATCATGCCGTGGGCGATCAGCAGGTGGTCCTGCAGCCGGTCGGCGTACTCCATCGGCGAGGACTTCAGGTACGCCTCCGGGTCGAGCTCGGGGGTGTTGAGGATGTTGGCGGTGTAGCTGTGGTTGTACTGCGACCAGTCGGCGACCGGGCGCAACGCGGCGCCGGCCTTGAACGTGCCCGGCTCGCGGAACAGCGCCATGAAGGTCATGAAGCCGCCGTAGCTGCCGCCGTAGATGCCGACGCGGTCGCGGTCGGCCTGGTGGTGCTCGACCAGCCAGTCGATGCCGTCGAGGTAGTCCTCCAGTTCCGGGTGGCCCATCTGCCGGTAGATCGCCGTGCGCCAGTCGCGGCCGTAGCCGCTGGAGGCGCGGAAATCGAGGTCCAGCACCAGGTAGCCCTGCTGCACCAGCAGGTTGTGGAACATCTGCTCGCGGAAGTAGTTGGGATAGCGCTCGTGCACGTTCTGCAGGTAGCCGGCGCCGTGCACGAACAGCACGACGGGGTACTTGCGGCCGGGCTCGTAGGTCTGAGGGCCGTAGAACTTGCCCCAGACGGCACCGGCGCCGTGCTTCGACGGCACCTGCACGTATTCGGGCTGCAGCCAGTCGAAGGCCTTGTACTCGGCGGTGCGGGTGTCGGTCAGCACGCGTACCTCGCCGCCGGCGACATCGGCGACGGCGAGCTGCTGCGGGGTGTAGCTGCTGGAGACGCGCAGCAGCAGGCGGGTCTCGTCGGGCGACAGCGCGAAGTCGTCGACGTTGCCGGTGCCGGTGATCTCGGCGACCTGGCCGCCCGAAGCGCTGCAGACGTCGTACCTGCCCGGCCACTGCCGGTTGCACAGGAAGAAGAAGCGGCTGCCGTCGCGCGACATCACCGGCGACGAGACTTCCCAGCGGCCCGAGGTCAGCGCGCGCGAGCGGCCGCCGTCGTTGAGGTAGAGGTGCGAATATCCCGATTCCTCGGACAGCAGCCACAGCGTGCGGTTGTCCGGCAGCCAGCCGAACTCGTTGAAGTCCCAGTTGATCCACGCCGGGTCGGTCAGGCGGTGCCGTGGCTGCAGCGTCGCGCCGGCCAGGTCGACGGTCGCCAGCCAGCGGTCCTTGTTGTCGACCGAATGGATCGACAGCGCGACCTGGCGGCCGTCGTCGCTCCAGCGGATCGCGCCGTTGCCGCCGCCGCGGCTGTCGATCTCCAGCCGCACCGGGCGGTTGCCGGTCAGCGCGTCCTTGCCGGCGGCGCGGCGCAGGTCGGCCAGCGGGTCGCTGGCGATGCCCGGCAGCGGATCGGTCTTCAGCTCGCGCACCGTGCCCGATGCCAGCTCGACCAGCCACAGCGTGTGCGGCAGCGGGTCGTTGCGGCCCACGCGCGTGCGCACGTCCTCGAACTCCTCGTAGCCCGATTCGGTGACGTACCTGGGCATGCGGCCGGCCTGGCCCTCGTTGCCGTCCTTCGCCTGGGTGACGACGACCAGCCAGTCGCCGTTGGGCGACAGCGCCGAGCCGGCGATCTTGACGTTCTTGCCGAGGAACACCGGCGCCGGGACGCCGGTCGGGTCGCTGCGGCGCCAGTCGTCGTTCTGCGCGCGCAGCGCATCGCGGCGCGCGCGCTCGGTGCGCAGGCTCTCGATCATGCGCAGCTGGCGCTCGCGCAGGTCGTCGGCCGGCGGCGGTTTCGCCGGATCGTCCTCGGCCTTGAGGCTGGTCAGCTGCGCGGTGCCACCGCGTGCGTCCCAGCGGAACCAGTCGTCGCCCGAGCGCCAGACCAGCGTACCGCCGCGGCTCCATTGTGGTTGCGCCTCGGTGGCCTCGGTGCGGGTGACCTGGGTCAGGCTGCCATTGCGCAGGTCGCGCACGAACACGTCGCCGTTGCGCACGAACGCCATGCGCGTGCGCTCGGCGTCGAACACCGGCGCGTTGCCGTCGATGTCGGCGCGGTTGGCGCCGTCGAGCCGGGTCGGCGCGCCGCCCGCCACGTCGATGGTCCAGGTGTCGCGGATCGCCTCGCCGTCGCGCTTCTGGCTGTAGAACGCGTGCCGTCCGTCCCAGCGCCACCACGCGCGCTCGACCGGCGCGCCGATCCAGTCCGGATCGGCCATCACCTGGTGCATCGTCAGCGGCTGCGCGGGCTGCGCGGGCTGGGCGAAGGCAAGCGGCGCAAAGGCGAGCTGCGCGAACGCGAGGACGGGGAGGAGGGCGCGGGGCAGCACCCTGCGGGGAGACAGGCGACGCGGCATCGGCAGGCAATCCGGGTTGGAAAAACCCGGCAAGGGTAGCAGCCGTCGCCGGTCCGGCTGCTCTGGCGAAGGTCATGGCATGGCGTCGGGACGACGCGCAGCCGGCGCGACGGGGGCGGCTGCCGTCGCCCCCGTGCCGCGGCTCACCAGCTGAAGCCGGCGCCACCCATCAGGCTTTTCTCCCCACCCCCGAATGCACCGCCGATCGACACGCTGGCACGGTTGCCGATCGCGCGCTGGTAGCCGACCGCCAATGCCTGCTCGCCGCCCTGCGAGCCGACGCCCACGCCCACGCGGTTGCGTCCCGACAGGCCGGCGGTGTTCATCGCCATGCCCGCATACGCGCCGCTGGTGGCCGCCAGCCGATCGATGCGGCGGTCCTGGTGGCGGAAGCGGTCGTCCATTTCCACGCGCAGGCCGTCGATGTCGGCGTTGAAGGCGGCCATCGCGCTGTCGGTATAGGCATTGGCGGAGGCGAGGGTCCGCACGGCGACGGTGTCGGTGTAGCCGTTCGCGGATTCGAGGGTGGCGGCATCCGCGGTGGCCATGTCGGTGCGGACCGCGGCCTCGCGCGTGCCGGTGTAGTCGTTGGCCGACTGCAGGGTGGCGGCATTGCCGGCCTGCATCTGGCGTACGTTCACCGCATCCATGTCGTCGACGCCGTCCGCGACGTTCGAGACCACGGTCCCGGACGCGCCGGCGAGGGTCAGCGAGCCGTGGTCGTCGTCGTCGTAGTTGACCACGCGCGGCCCACTGCCGCCCGTGCCTTCCGGACCGGCGGGGCCCTGCGGGCCTTCCGGACCCTCGGGGCCTTCGGGACCACGCGGGCCGGTCGGGCCTTCGGGTCCCTGCGGACCCTGCGGGCCGACCAGAGAAGCCAGCCAGTCGGCCTCCGTGCCGGCAAACCCGTTCTGAGTCGCGACCTCGTAGGCGCTGTAGCCACGTTCACCCTGGATCCCACCGGCATCGGCAATGCGCTGGTGGATGCCGGTGAGTTCGGCATCGACCGCACCGAAGGCCGAGCCGACGTCGGTGTAGCTGGTCGACTGGATCACATATACCGGCGCGGTGAACATGCCGCCGGCATAGGCCGCGCCGCCACCGAACCATGCGGCGATGCCGGCGCCGAGGTCATCGCCGGCGGATCCGAGCTGACGCAGGTTCACCGCGTCGGTATCGGCCGTACCCGCCCGGACATTCACGATCTGGCGTTCGGCACCGGCACTGCCTACCGAGATCGTGTAGGCCCGATCGGCGACGGCGGCGTAGCCGATGGCCACGCTGTAGTCGGCCGTGGTCTGGTTGCCGACACCCAGGGCGCTGCTGTATTGCCCGCTGACCTGGTTGTCGTAGCCCACTCCGACGGCGAACAGGCCACTGACCCGGTTGAAATTGCCGATGGCGCTGGCGCCGCCGCCGCTGGCGGTGTTCTGGAAGCCGACAGCGCTGGCACCCAGGCCGCTGGCCACGTTGATGAATCCCACCGCGACACTGGCATCACTGCTTGCCTGGTTGCCGTAGCCCAGTGCACTGGCCATGGCGGCAGTCGTGTCGTTGTCGAACCCCATCGCAGTGGATCTGGCGCCACTGGCCGTGTTCAGGCGGCCGATCGCCGTGCTGTGTTCGCTCCAGGCCACGTTGGCGCTGCCGACGGCGCTGGCACCGGTGGCCCTGGCGCCATTGTTGTAGCCCAGCGCGCTCGAATAGGCGGCGCTGGCGCCATTGCTGCGGCCGATCGCGCTGGCGTTCTCACCCTGGGCCGAGTTGCCGACGCCGACCGCACTGGCGCTTGCAGCGCCGACATTGTTGTCCAGGCCGAACGCCACGCCATTGCTGGCAACCGCGACAACGAGATTGTCGGAACCGTATGCACTGCTGTTGCTGCCCAATGCCCTGTTGCCGGCGCCCACGGCGCTGCTGCCGGCGCCCAGCGCATAGTTGCCGTTTCCGACGGCGCTGCTGTTGGTGCCGAGGGCTTCGTTATTGTGGCCGAATGCCGAGCTCTCCAGCTGCGTCGCCCGGTTCTCGACACCGAATGCCGAGCTGCGGCCGGCCTGGGCGGCATTGCCGTAACCGAATGCACTGCTGGAATTGCCGGCCGATGCGTTGCCGAAGCCGAACGCATTGCTCGAATGGCCTGCCGACATGTTGTTGTAGCCGAAGGCGTTGCTGAATTCGCCGTTTGCGACGCCGTCGTTGCCGACCAGGTTGTTGAATACGCCAAAGGCACTGCTGTACCGCCTGTAGGCGTGATTGTTGGCGCCGAAAGCCGAGCTGCGGTCACTCAGCGCCACGTTGTATCCGCCCATCGCGAATGAGTGGCCGGCGGCGATGTTCCAAAGGCCATACGCCGCGGAGGCCGGGTAACAGGTCGTGTTGTTGTCGCCGTGTTCCTACCCCTGGTTGGTATTTCCGGCGACCGGTGCGCCGTTCTGGTTCAGGCAGCTCTGGTCGGCATGCGCCGGTTGCGCAACGATGACCAGTGACAGGGCCGTGAACAGGGCCGACAGGCGCCAGGTGCGGGCATGCCAGCGGGGGGTGTGCGAGGACATGGGAACTCTCCAAGGTAAGCCGGCGTCACTGCCGGGCGCTGGAGGGTCGGGAAACGGCGCGCAAAGACGACACGACCTGCCCTGGTCTGCCGGTCGCGGATCTCCATGGTGGGATTTCTCCGGGTGGGCACGGCGTCATTGCCGGTGCAGGGGAACGACGCAGGACGGGACGGGAACACGACATGCAGCTGGACACGCGGGGGCATGAGCGGCGCGGCCGATGGCTTCAGCGGCTGCGCGGCGTGGCCCTGTGTTCCAGTTGTTCCACCGGTGCGCGTGGCCCGGTGCGCGCGGGCGGCAGGCGCGGCAGGTCGAGGTCGAGGCGCGGAATGTGCTGCGGAAAGGCCTCGACATGGCAGCCCTCGATCACGTAGCTGCCGACGTTCTCCGCCGGCCATGCGCCGTCGCGCGCCAGCACCACACGCATGAGGTTCGGGGTGCTCGCATACAGCGGCCGGTCGCCTTGGCGCACGTCGTAGCGGGCCTCGCGTCCCCGCGGGACCAGATGGATCGGCGTCCGGTTGGCGTCCCGGTTCTCGAGCAGCGGCTCGGCGCCATCCAGCGGCACCGCGAACGAGGCCCGGAACGGCGCGGCATGACGGGCTTCGATCACCACTCGGTCGATCCGCCCGATGCGCTGCCCCGCCGCGCCGATGATCGCTTCGGCCGAGGCCTCGGCCCGATCCGGATACAGGTTGTCGAGTCTGCCGATCGACCGGAACGGGGTCAGGCAGGGCATCGGCCTGCGCTGGCCGGGGTCGAAGCGGTCGCCGGCAGTCGGTCGCGTGAGTTCCTGCGCGGCGGCCGGCAGCAGGCTGGTGGCCAGCAGGCAGGCGATCGCGGCCCGGGCCGGCGACGACAGGGCATGCAGGATGGAGCGGCGCGTGGCGGGCATGGGTGTCCTCCTTGATCCCCGGCGCGATTGCCGGATGCAGGAGGATCGGGACGCGGCGGCGAAAGACGACAGCTGGGCCGCAGACGGATCTCAGCCGCTCGGACCGCCGGTGCGGGTAGATGCGGTTGCGGCCTGTCCGGCAGCCTCGATCCGCTCGCGCAGCTTGGCCAGATTGGCGAGGTGGGACACGCCCGGCGGACCCAGCGACTCCAGGATGCGCTGGGCCTGCGCCAGGTCGCGGCCGGCATCGGCGGTCCGGCCTTGCGCCAGGCGCACGTTGGCACGTGCGCGGTACGAGAGCGCGGTCAGGATGTGCTGTTCGCCGAACTGGCTGCGGATCTTCTCCATCACAGGCGCGAGTTCGGCATCGGCAGCCGCGACCTCGCCGGTGGCGGCCAGGGCTTCGGCCAGCAGGAAGCGCGAGACCAGGCTGGTCTGGTTGGATGGCCCGGCGAACTGATCCGCCATCGTGATCGATTCTCGGAAGCTTTCGGCTGCCGCCTCCGGCCTTCCGGTGAGGCCCTGCAGGTTGCCCAGGTTCTGGAGCATGGCGGCAAGCTGCAGCGATGGCCCGTAGAGCGCCCGTTGCAGATCCACTGCTTCGGCGAAGATCGACTGCGCTTCGTCCATGTGCCTGAGGTGGGCATGGGTCACGCCGCGGATGTTCATCAGCGCGATGCCGAAATCGGAGCGGTGGCGGTCGGCGTCGACGGCGATGGCCCAGCCCTCGTCCGCAACCGCGAGCGCTTCCTGGGGATGCCCGGTCTGCAGAAGCGCATTGGCGAGGTTGTTGTAGATCTTCATCGTGTCGCTGTCGCTCGGCCCGCGCAGGCGGATGCTGTCCGCCAGCGCGGCGCGCAGGGTGGCGACACCCTGTTCCGGCTTGCCCTCGGTGCGCTCCAGCATCGACTGCAGGCTGCGGCTTTCCAGCAGCCGCAACCGGTAGGTCTCCGGATTCGCGCTCCAGAACGTCTGCGCCTGTGCCAGCAGTTCGCCTGCGCGCCCGGGATCGCCACGCTGGAACACCGCGTTGGCCAGGAGGTTGCGCGCATCGGCCAATGTCGCGGGGTCCTGGGATTCGGGTTGCCAGGCCAGCATGCGTTCCAGCAGTGGGACCGCACCCTCGAAATCGCCGATCTGCACGTACAGCTCCGCCAGCATCAGCAGGGCGGCCCGCCCGTTTTCCGGCTGGTCCTGGAAACGCTTGAACACGGCTTCGGCGCCATTGCCCAGCACGTCGCGCGCGGTCAGCGTGCCGGAGGTGTCGCGTTGCGCCGCATCGCCGAACATCAGCATCACGTACTCGCGCACGGCGTTGGCGCGGCTGGCTTCGACCAGCGCCGCGTCGCGCTGCGCGCGCACCTCGCGGCTCTGCACCACGATCCCCACGCCGCCTGCGAGCAGGGCCAGCGCCGCGACGGATGCCATCGCCACGCCCCAGCGGTTGCGCCCGACGAACCTGCGCGCGCGGTAGCCGAAGGTGTCGCCGGCCACCGAGACCGGGCGCCCTTCGAGGAACCGCCCGAGGTCGTCGGCCATCGCCTGCACGCTGGCATAGCGCCGTTGCGGCTCCTTGGCCAGCGCGGTCTGCAGGATCCGGGTCAGGTCGCCGCGGACGAACCTGCGGAAACTGCCCGCGTCGATGCGGCGCTGCCGCAGGCGCGCGTCCACCTGCTGCGGCTCGCCGCTGGTGATGGCCTGCTCCGGGCGCATCGGCGCGCGTTCGCTGATCGCCGCCACGCGGGCCTGCAGGTCGTGTTCGGCCAGATCGTAGGGCAGGCGGCCGGTCAGCAACTCATACAGCACCAGGCCCAGGGCGTAGACGTCGGTCGCGGCGCTGATCGCGCCGCCGGTGATCTGCTCGGGCGCGGCGTACTCGGGGGTGAAGCCGACCGCGACGCCGGTGCGCGTGGTCGCCTCGGCCAGCGGGTCGGCAAGCTTGGCGACACCGAAGTCGAGCACCCGCGCGCCGCCATCGGCGTCGACGAGGATGTTGTCGGGCTTGAGGTCGCGGTGCACGACGAAATGCGCATGCGCGTACTGGACCGCCTCGCAGGCCTGGCCGAACAGCGCGATGCGCTGGCGCAGGTCGAGCGTGCGTGCATCGGCCCAGGCGGTCAGCGGGGCGCCGTCGATGTACT
Organism: Proluteimonas luteida; assembly: GCF_021191695.1. Taxonomy (GTDB): domain Bacteria; phylum Pseudomonadota; class Gammaproteobacteria; order Xanthomonadales; family Xanthomonadaceae; genus Luteimonas; species Luteimonas luteida. The sequence continues at coordinate 285,199 of NZ_JAIWPT010000002.1, read as the reverse complement.
CCATCGCGAACCAGGGCTGGCCGTCGTCGTCGATGCCGCCGTCGAGCAGGCGGGCGATGTGCGGATGCGACAGCGAGGCGAGGATGCGGCGTTCCAGCAGGAAGCGTTCGGCCAGGGTGCGGCCTTCCCAGCGCAGGCGCAGGCGCTTGATCGCGACCCGCTGCTCGAACGCGCCGTCGACCCGGCTGGCCGCGTACACCATGCCCATGCCGCCGCGGCCGAGCACGGCGTCGAGGCGGTACGGGCCGATGCGGGCGCCGATCGCGCCGCTGCCGTCATTGCCGGCATCCGGCGCGGGGCTGGCCGCAAGGCTGTCGATGTCGACGACGTCGATGACCCCGCGGTCGACGATCGCGGCGGCCGCATCGGCGGCCAGCATCGCCTCCAGTTCGTTGCGCAGTCCGGCGTCCTCGCCACAGGCCGCGGCGACGTAGGCCTTGCGTGCATCGCCTTCGAGTTCGATGGCCGCATCGAACAGCGCGGCCAGCCGCTGCCAGCGCGCGCCGGGGTCGGCCGTGGGCCCGGAACCGGTCATGGTGCGCTCCCGGCATGGCGGGTCTGCAGGAAGGCGCGGGCGCGTCGCCAGTCGCGCTGCGCGGTGCGCTCGCTGATGTCCAGGTGCGCGGCGATCTCGTTGAACTCCATGCCGGCGAAGAACCGGCACTCGACCACGCTGACCAGCCGCGGGTCGAGGCGTTCGAGCGCGCGCAGGCCCTGTTCGACCTCCAGCACGTCGCTGAAGCCCTCGGCCGCGCCGTCGACGAGGTCGGTGGCCAGCGGCACCCGCACCTGGTCGCCGCCGCGCTTGCCGGCCATGCGCGCACGGATGTGGTCGACCAGCACATGGCGCATGGCCTTGGCGGCAAGCGCGAGGAAGGGGCCGCGTTCGCTGGCGTCGAGCGCGCGGCCGTCGAGCTTCAGGTAGGCCTCGTGCACCAGTGCGGTGGTGTTGAGCGAGGTGCGCGCAGAGCCGCCGAGCTCGCGGCTGGCGATGCGCCGCAACTGCTCGTAGAGCTCGACGAAGCGCGCGCGGTGCGCGGACGGCACCGTGGCGTCGACTGGTCCGGGTTCCATCGATCGATTGCCCCGCGCCAGGGGGGCGCCAGCGGAATATAGAGCGGAATCGCATCGTTCGGCGACAGATGTCCGCCGTCGGGGACGATCCGCGTGCACGAACCGCCGCTGCTCCGGCGGCAGCGGGGAGGGCGGCGGCCGGTGCCGGTATCCGCGGCTGCCGGCGTCGATGCCCGGATCCCGGCGCGGGACGCATCGGCGGAATGCACGGTTTCCCGCGTCCGCGCCGTGCGATCCGCCTGCCGCGGTTCAGCTGCGTCATTTCCCCGGCAGGTGGATTTCCCGCACAATTCCGTGCATTCCCGAACGCAGCGGCCATGCACGCCTACGTCTACAAAAGCCAGCGCAAGGCGGACACCTACGTGTACCTCGCCGCCCGCGACGATTTCGATGCGCTTCCCGAGCCGCTGCGGACCCAGCTGGGCCCGTTGCGGTTCGTGCTGGACGTGGCGCTGGCCCCGGGCCGCCGGCTGGCGCGCGAGGACGCGGCACGGGTGCGGGCCAATCTGGACGCGCAGCGTTTCCATCTGCAGATGCCGCCGCGTGCCGCACTCGATCCCCTGAGCGAAGACTGGGGCACCGATGCCTGAGTCGATCCGCGCCCGGCCGGTGTTGCCGGCGACCGCCCGCCATGCGCTGCTGGTCGGCATCGTGCTGGCATGCGTCGCCGCAGCCGGCGGCATCGTCGCGGCGATCGCCGGCGTACTCGCGCAACCGGCGTTCGCGCTGGCGGTGCGTGGCTGGCGCAGCGGTGCGCCGGCCGGACGCCGCGCGCTGCACACCGATGCCGTGTCCCTGCTGGTGGCCTGGGGCGGCGCCGTCGGCGTGGCGGCGTTGCTGGTCGTCTGGCCGCTGTCGGCGCTGCGCCAGGGCGGTGAACTGGGGGCGGCACTGGCATTGAGCGTGGTCGTGGGCGTCGGCGTGATCGGGTTCTGGCGAACCTGGCCGCTGTGGCACGCGCTCGAATGCGACGGCGGCGACCTGCGCCAGCACTGGCGCGCGCTGGCCGACCGCGATACCGGCAGCTGGCATGGCGTGGCCGCCGCGCTGTGCGTGACGCTCGTCGTCGCCACGGTGCTGGCGCTGGCGTGGATGCCGGCGGCGGGCACCGGCGTGCGGATCGGCGCGGCCGCCGCCGCGGCGTTCGCATGGCCGCTGCTGCACCTGCTGCTGCAGCGTCTGGCGGCGCCCGCGGCATTGCCGTTGCAGGTGGTCGAGATGACCGCCGATCCCGCCGCCGCCCTGTTCGACGACGCGGATGCCGCCGAGCCCGAAATCGCGCTGTATGCCGCCGCCCGCAGCGGCCGCGTCGACCGCGCGCTGGCGCTGGTCGCCGGCGGCGCCGACCTCGGCGCGCTGCCGCCGGAGGGCGACCGCGACCAGCGCAGCCTCGCGGTGCTGGCCGCGGTGCTGCCGGACCTGCGCCTGCTGCGCGAACTGATCGCGCGCGGGGTCGACGTCAACGCCGCCCATGCCGGCATGACCCCGCTGCTGGCGGCGACCCGCGACAGCTGGCATGGCCGCCCCGACGCGGTGATGACCCTGCTGGCCAACGGCGCCGATGCGCGCGTCACCGACCACGAAGGCAATACCCCGCTGCATCTGGCCGCGCGCAGTTCCGATCCCGGCGTCGCCGCGTTGCTGCGCGATGCCGCCGCCGAACTCGATGCCCGCAACCACGACGGCCTGACCCCGCTCGGCGTGGCCTGCGCGGCCGGCAACTGGCGGCTGGCGAAGTTCCTGCTCGAGCGCGGCGCGAAACCGGAGGTCGACGGCGGCACCCCGGCGCTGCTGGCCGCGGCCGGCGGCGACGAGGACGACCCGGCCGGCGTGCAACTGCTGATCCGCCACAAGGCGCGGGTCGACGCCCGCGACGGCCTGCGTCGCAGCGCCCTGCACGCAGCCGCGTCGAGCGGCCACACCGATGTCCTGGCGGCGCTGCTGGCCGCGGGCGCGGACGTGCGGGCCCGCGACAACGATGGGCGCACGCCATTGCTCGACGCCGCCCGTGGCGGCAGCCTGGCCGCGCTGGAGGCGCTGGTCGCCGCCGGCGCCGATGTCGCCGCGGTCGATATCGCCGGGCGAAACGCGCTGGAACTCGCCTGCGATGCCGAGACGCCGTCGGTACCGCTGGTGCACCGGCTGTTGGCGCTGGGTGTCCCGGCCGATGTCGTCGGTGCCGACGGCAGGCGGCCGGCCGACCGCGCCGCCGCCTGCGGACGCTGGGCGCTGGTGCGCCTGCTCGATCCCGAATACCCGTTGCCGGGCAACGTGCTGGCCGACGACGACGCCGACGCGCCGGCCGAGCGCACGCCGCTGCTGTTGTTGCGCGCGAGCCTGCGCGAGGGCCGCTACGACGACCTGGAGACGCTGCTGCGTCTGCTCGGGCCGGCCGAGCTGGGCAGCCTGCTGCTCGATCCCGAGGCGCCGCACGCGCTGGAGCGGGTGGAATGGCTGCTGGCCCGCGGCGCCGACGTCGAGGCGCGCGACGAGGACGGGCAGACCGCATTGTCGGTCCTGCTCGGCGTCGGGCCGTCGGTACTGCCGATCGTGCAGGCGCTGCTGCGGCACGGGGCGTCGCCGGCAGGTGCGGGCGGGCTGGCGCGCTTTCTCGCCGCCTGCGCCCGCGACGACCAGGCCACCCGCGCGCTGGAGGCCTGTGCGCTGGAACTGCTGGCGCGCGGCGCCGACCCCTTCGCCGCGTCGCCCGATGGCGACCCGCCGCTGTCGCTGGCGGTGCGCCTGGGCTGGCCGCGCCTGCTCGAAGGGCTGATCGGCCATGGCGTCGATCTCGACGCCCGCGATGCGCGCGGCATGGCCGCGCTGCATCTGGCGGCCGCGCTGGGACGCGACGAGGCATTGAAGCTGCTGGTGCGCCATGGCGCCTCGCCGGACGCCTGCGCCGCCGACGGCCAGACGCCGCTGGGCGTCGCCCTGTCGGGCGGTCGCCGCGACCTTGCCGACTGGCTCGACTGGCGCGGCTGGACCTTGCCGAAACGGCCGCTGGCCGCGGACGACCTGCCGGCCGCGGCGATCGTCGGCGACGCCGGTGCCGTGCGCCGGTTGCTGGACCTCGGCTTCGACGTCGACACCGCCGACGTCCAGGGCTGCACCGCGCTGCTGCGCGCGGCCGGCGGCGGGCATCGCGACGTCGTCGACGTGCTGCTGGCGCGTGGCGCCGATCCAGCCCGCGCGGCCCAGTCCGGCGCCACGCCGCTGTCGGCGGCGGTGAGCATGCGCCAGGGCGAGATCGTCGACCGGCTGCTGGCGGCGGGCGGCTCGCTGGAACAGCGCCTGCCCGGCGACGTCACCGTGCTGATGCTGGCGGCCGCACTCGGCCTGCCCGACGTCTGCGCGCGGCTGTTGACCGCCGGCGCCGACATCCACGCCGGCGACGCGCAGGGCCTGACCCCGCTGCACTGCGCGGCGATGTACGGCTTCACCTCGCGCGACCGCCCGCGCCTGCTGGCCCTGTTCGACACCCTGCTGCTGGCCGGCGCCGAGGTCGATGCGGCGGCGGCCGGGGGCGTGACCCCGCTGCTGCTGCTGCTGGGCGCACGCGCCGAGCCGGGGACCGCGTGCGACGAGGAGGTCGTGCTGGCGGCGATGGAGCACCTGCTCGACGAGGGCGTCTCGCTGGACGCGCAGGACCCGCGCGGCTTCGGCCCGCTGCACCTGTCGGCGCTGCATGGCCAGTTGCGGCTGGCTCGGCGCCTGCTGCGCGCAGGCGCCGACCCGGACCTGCGCGACACCATCAACCGCACCCCGCGCGAGATCGCGGTGATGCGCGGTTTCATCGACGTCGCCGCCGAACTCGCCCCGGTCCCGTCGCAGGACAGCGTGTCGATGGCGCGGTTCCTGCGGGAGCACCGCTGAGGGGGCGCGGGGCGCGACGTTCCGCCTGCGGCGGCCACGTCGCGCCTTGCCATCGCACGCGGCCAGCGTGCGTCGCGGGCGTCGGAGCGACAGGTGTCGGCCCGTACTGGGGTTGTCCCCGGCTTGCACGCGCCGTCGGGCCGCGACTATGGTGGATCCGCTGCAAGCATTCCCCGCAAGGACGGATCCTGATGATGAATACGAACCGCGTTCTCGGCCTGCTACTCGTGCTGGCCTGTCTGTTGCCGCCGCTCGCCCATGCCCAGACCGCGCGCGAGATGCGCAGCCAGGTCGAGGCCAGCATGCTGGTCACGGGCACCGTCGACATCGACCGCGAGGGCCGGGCCACCGCGCATGCGCTGGACCAGCCGGACAAGCTGCCGCCGTATGTCATCAGCCTGGTCGAGCGCGCGGTGCCGCAGATGCGCTTCGAACCGGTGCTGGTCGACGGTGCCCCGGTACTGGCGCGGGCGAAGATGAGCCTGCGCCTGGTCGCGACGCCGGCCGGCGACGGCGACATGACGCTCGCCATCCAGAGCGCGCATTTCGGCGAGGAGGACGCCGAGGCCGAAGGTTCCGGTGTGCGCAGCTCGAATATGCGCCCGCCACGCTATCCGACGAACGTCGTCCAGATCGGCGGCAAGGGCACGGTGTACCTGCTGGTCAAGGTCGCGCGCGACGGCAGCGTCGACGACGTCGTCGCCGAACAGGTCAACCTGACCGCGCTGGGATCGGCCCGGCAGATGGAGTCGATCCGCAATGCGCTGGCCAAGGCTTCGGTCGATACCGCACGCAGGCATTGGAGCTTCATTCCGCCGAGCGAAGGCGAGAATGCGCCGAAGGATTACTGGGTGGTGCGGGTGCCGGTCGAGTTCACATTGGGCGACGACAGCGCGCCCGGCTACGGCGAATGGGCCGGCTACCTGCCCGGCCCGAAGACGCGGCCGGCCTGGGCCGAGCCCGATCCGCCGGGCTTCAGCCCCGATGCGCTCGCCGCCGGCGACGTACAGTCCGGGCAATCGCGCTTCCGGTTGCTGACGCCGCTGGGCGGCTGAGAGGCTGGGAGTATTCGCCCGCCCGACTGCGACTGCCGCCGAACGCCCGGCGACGGTCCCGCTACGGCGTTCGACTGACTCTCAATCCCCTGACGTCGATGCGATGTTGTCGATGCCGGGCGTGCCTGTGTAAACGGCAACGCATCAGCGCTCGCCGCAAGTCCCGATCGGGACTATAATCGGGTCAAAGTTCCATGCTGGAGCCGAGACCGGATGATGAACGCGACCCCTGCCCATCTCCCGCTGCCGACCCGCCGCGACCTCGCCGCGCCGGCGCTGAAGGCGTTCTTCAACATCGCCCAGCGCTGGGGACTGAGCGCCGAGCAGGAGCGGCGCCTGCTCGGCAGTCCGGGGCGCTCCACGTTCTTCCGCTGGAAGCGCGACCTGGCCGGCGCCGTGCCCGGCGACGCGCTCGAGCGGATCAGCTACCTGCTCGGCATCTACAAGGCCCTGCACATCCTGTTCCCGGACGACGCCCAGGCCGATGGCTGGGTACGCAGGCCCAACAGCGCACCGCCGTTCGGCGGCACGTCCGCGCTGGATCGGATGCTCGGCGGCCGGGTCGCGGACCTGTACGTGGTGCGCGAGTACCTCGACGCGCAGCGCGGCTGGAACTGACGATGCCGCCACCGGTGCGCGCCGTCGCGTGGCGGCCGAGCCACCGCATCGTGTCCAGCCGCTTTCCGCCGGTGGGCGTGTTCGACGCGATCGCCGATCCGCAGGACATGGACGCGCTGTTCGAACTCGAGGGCATGACCAACCCGCGCCTGCGCCAGGAACTGGGCGAGATCAGCCTCGTGCCCCCGGCGCGCCGGATCGCCGGCCCCGGCACGACCCCGGTCATGGCGGCCTTCACCCATCCCAACCGCGACGGCTCGCGCTTCGCGGACGGCCGCTACGGCGTCTACTACGCGGCGCGGGAGCGCGATACCGCGATCGCCGAGACCGTCCATCACCGCGCCCGGTTCCTCGCGTACACGCGCGAGCCCGCCTGCGTGCTCGAGCTGCGCTGCTACCTCGCGGATATCGCCGGCGATTTCCACGACATCCGCGGCGGCTGGCCCGACCTGCACGATCCGGCCAGCTACGCGGCCAGCCAGCGCGCGGCAGCCGCGCTGCGCGAGGCGGGCAGCGACGGCATCGTCTACGACAGCGTCAGACGGTCCGGCGGCCAGTGCATCGCGGTCTTCCATCCCGACCGCGTCGCGCCGGCCCGCCAGGGGCCGCACCTGCACTACCACTGGGACGGCAGCGCGATCGTCCGGGTGACGGTTGCCGCGGAGGTCATCGACGTCGGCGCATGGCCGGCGGCCGGCCGCCCGGGACCCCGATAACGGTGCCTGCAAGCCGCCATGAGCGCGATGGGATGTCAGCGGGCAATCCTCGCGCAGGTCGGCCCCACGCGGCCGACGTGCGTGGCTCGCCGACGTGGCCGGCCGGAAGTCCCGGTGTCGCGGGCGTTGCCCGGACCTGCGGCCAAGGGCTTCGGGAATCGGCGGAGAAACGAAAAAGCCCCGCAATGCGGGGCCTTCTCGTTTCGTCGACCGCGTCGGCTCAGCGCTTCATCGAAGCGAAGAACTCGTCGTTGGACTTGGTGGTCTTCATCTTGTCGAGCAGGAATTCCATCGCCGCGATCTCGTCCATCGGGTGCAGCAGCTTGCGCAGGATCCAGATGCGCTGCAGCAGGTCGGGCTCGATGAGGAAATCCTCGCGGCGCGTGCCCGATTGGTTGACGTTGATCGCCGGGTAGACGCGCTTCTCGGTGATGCGGCGGTCCAGGTGCACTTCCGAGTTGCCGGTGCCCTTGAACTCCTCGTAGATCACCTTGTCCATCGCGCTGCCGGTGTCGACCAGCGCGGTCGCGATGATGGTCAGCGAGCCGCCTTCCTCGACGTTGCGCGCGGCGCCGAAGAAGCGCTTCGGGCGGTGCAGCGCGTTGGCGTCGACGCCGCCGGTCAGCACCTTGCCGCTGGACGGCACGACGTTGTTGTAGGCGCGGGCCAGGCGGGTGATCGAGTCGAGCAGGATGACCACGTCCTTCTTGTGCTCGACCAGGCGCTTGGCGCGCTCGATCACCATCTCGGCGACCTGCACGTGGCGCGCGGCCGGCTCGTCGAACGTCGAGGAGATGACCTCGCCGCGCACGGTGCGCTGCATCTCGGTCACTTCTTCCGGGCGCTCGTCGATCAGCAGCACGATCAGGTGCACGTCGGGGTGGTTGTAGGTGATGGCGCTGGCGATCTGCTGCATCATCATCGTCTTGCCGGCCTTCGGCGGCGAGACGATCAGCGCGCGCTGGCCCTTGCCCTGCGGGGCCATCAGGTCGAGGATGCGGCCGGCGATGTCCTCGCTGGAGCCGTCGCCGCGCTCGAGCTTGAAGCGCTTGCGCGGGAACAGCGGGGTCAGGTTCTCGAACAGCACCTTGCCCTTGCTGGCTTCCGGCGGCTCGCCGTTGATGGTGTCGACGACCGACAGGGCGAAATAGCGCTCGCCGTCCTTCGGCCAGCGGATGCGGCCCGACAGGTGGTCGCCGGTCCGCAGGTTGAAGCGGCGGATCTGGCTCGGGCTGATGTAGACATCGTCCGGGCCGGCCAGGTAGCTGGCCTCGGCGGCGCGCAGGAAGCCGTAGCCGTCGGGCAGGATCTCCAGCACGCCGTCGGCGACGACGCCCTCGCCGTAGCGGGTCAGCACCTTGAGCAGGGCGAAGATCACGTCCTGCTTGCGGGCGCGGGCGACGCCCTCGATCGACAGCTGCTCGGCGATGTCGAGCAGCTTGTGCGCGGGCATGCGCTTGAGGTCGCTCAGCGAATACTGCGGGAAGCCCTCGGGCACGTTCGGCGGCGGCAGGCGCTGGGCGTGGTCGTTGCCGCCGTCCTGCGGCAGGCCGTCGTCGCGGCCACCACGCGGGCGGTCGCGACGGTTGTTGTTGCGGAAGCGCTCGCGGCGGTTGCCCTGGTCCTGCTGACGGTCCTGCTGGCGGTTGTCCTGCCGGCCCTGGTTCGGGTTGTGCTGCTGTTGGCGCGGCGGCTCGCCGCCCTGTGCGCCCTTGCCGTCGCGGTTGCCGTCCTGCGGGGCGTCGCCGCCGTTCGCGCCGGCGGGCGCGCTTTCGCGGGGGGCGTTCTCGCGAGGCGTGCGCGGGGCGTCGTCCGGCTTCGCATCCGCGGGCTTGGCTTCGCGTGCGGGCCTGACGGCCGGCGGCGCATCCTGCGCGGGCAGTTGCAGCTGCGACTGCGGCGTTTCGGCGGGGGCCGCGTCGGCGGCCTTCTTGGCAACGCGCGGTTTGCGGACGCGCTTCACGGCGCTGTCGCCGGTCGGCGTGCCGGTGTCGGGTGTGTTGTCGGACAAGAGGAAATCCTCGCTTGCTGCGAGCGCCCGGAACCGGGCGGAGGTTGGAAGATGGCAGAACCGGGAAGTATCGCCAGATGGGTGCGGCGCGCGGTTTCCACGCCGGAGTGGCGCAAACCTAGCATTGCCGACGATGGTCGGCAAGCGCCGCCACGAAGCGGTTCAGGCGGACGATGACGGTCCGCGGGAAAAGGACCGTCCGAAGGGGCGCATCGCCGGGCGACGCGCCGGGCCGGGTAGGCCGGCGGACGCTACAGGGCCTTGTCGATCATCTGCGCCAGCTCGGCCTTGCCCACGGCGCCGATCTGGGTGGCCTGGACCTGGCCGCCCTTGAACAGCAGCAGCATCGGGATCGAGCGGACGTGATAGCGCAGCGCGGTGGCCTGGCTCTGGTCGACGTCGACCTTGACCACCTTGGCGCGTCCCGCGTAGTCGCCGGCCAGCTCGTCGAGCGCCGGGGCGATCATCTTGCAGGGGCCACACCACGGCGCCCAGAAGTCGACCAGCACCGGAGTGTCGGACTGCAGCACGGTGGCGTCGAAGTCGGAATCGGTGGCATGGATGACGCGTTCGCTCACGGGGTTCTCCGGTCGGTCGGGGCCGGCTGGGGCGGCGCCGGAATGAATGGTAAAATGGGGGATCGTCCGCCGGAATCAAGGCGGCGCACCCGCGGAACGACCCACGCGTCCCGCTCCAGGCAGTCTGCGTTGCGGATGCCTCCCACGCAAGCACGCGACGCCCAAGGCGGCGACGCCCGGACACATTCCACGCATGAGCGACAAACCGCTAACCGACATCACCTTCTCGTCCTTCGACCTGCACCCGACGCTGCTCGCCGGGCTCGAGGGCGCCGGCTTCACCCGCTGCACGCCGATCCAGGCGCTGACCCTGCCGCTGGCTCTCGAGGGCCGCGACGTCGCCGGCCAGGCCCAGACCGGCACCGGCAAGACCCTGGCGTTCCTGGTCGCGGTGATCAACCGCCTGCTGACCAAGCCGGCGCTGGCCGAGCGCAAGCCCGAGGATCCGCGCGCGCTGATCCTGGCGCCGACCCGCGAGCTGGCGATCCAGATCCACAAGGACGCGGTCAAGTTCGGCAGCCAGCTCGGCCTGAAGTTCGCCCTGGTCTACGGCGGCGTCGACTACGACAAGCAGCGCCAGATCCTGCAGGAGGGCGCCGACGTCATCATCGCCACGCCCGGCCGGCTGATCGACTACGTCAAGCAGCACAAGGTCGTCAGCCTGCACGCCTGCGAGATGTGCGTGCTCGACGAGGCCGACCGCATGTTCGACCTCGGCTTCATCAAGGACATCCGCTTCCTGCTGCGGCGCATGCCGGCGCGCACCACGCGCCAGACGCTGCTGTTCAGCGCCACGCTCAGCCACCGCGTGCTGGAGCTGGCCTACGAGCACATGAACGAGCCGGAGAAGCTGGTCGTCGAGACCGAATCGATCACCGCCGCGCGCGTGCGCCAGAAGATGTACTACCCGGCCGACGACGAGAAGATCCCGCTGCTGCTGGGCCTGCTGTCGCGCAGCGAGGGCGCGCGGACGATGGTGTTCGTCAACACCAAGGTCTACGTCGAGCGCGTCGCGCGTGCGCTGGACAAGGCCGGCTACCGGGTCGGCGTGCTGTCGGGCGACGTGCCGCAGAAGAAGCGCGAGAGCCTGCTGAAGAAGTTCCAGGCCGGCCAGCTGGAACTGCTGGTCGCCACCGACGTCGCCGCCCGCGGCCTGCACATCGATGGTGTCAGCCACGTCTACAACTACGACCTGCCGTTCGATGCCGAGGACTACGTGCACCGCATCGGCCGCACCGCGCGCCTCGGTGCCGAGGGCGACGCGATCAGTTTCGCCTGCGAACGCTACGCGGTGTCGCTGCCCGACATCGAGGCCTACATCGAGCAGAAGATCCCGTCCGAGCCGGTGACCCAGGAACTGCTGACCGCGCTGCCGCGCAAGCCGCGCGAAGGTGTCGAGCTGGAAGACGACGACGGCGAGAGCATCGGCGAGATCTTCCGCGAAGCGCGCGAGGCGCGCGCGGCCGAGGACGCGCGCCGCGGCGGTGGCCGGTCCGGCGGCGGACGCGGCGGCCCCGGTTCGCGCGGCCCGCGTGCGGCCGGCAGTGGCGAAGGCCGCGGCGAGCGCGGCCCGCGCAAGCCGCGCCGCCGTCCCGAGGATGCTGCGGCTGGCGGGACTGCGGCAGCTGCCGCCACGCCGGACGCGGCCGTCGCGGCGGCACCCGCGTCCGTCATCGATGCCGCGGGCGCGGTCGCCGCGGCGATGCCCGACGAGTCGCGTCCGCCGCGCAAGCGCCGGCGCCGGCGTCGCGGCCAGAAGGTCGAAGGCGCCGAGGCCGCCACGAACGGGACGAATGGTGCGCCGGTCGCGAACGGCGGCAATGCCGTGAAGGTCGAGCCGCGCGCCGCGCGTCCGGCGGCACAGGCCGCGCGCGGCGCGGCGGGCGCAGCCAAGGCCGCCCCGGTCAAGGTCGGCGGCGACAATCCCGCGCAGCCGTCGCTGCTGAGCCGGATCGGCCGTGGCCTGCGCAAGCTGGTGACCCGGGCGCCGCAAGGGAATCACTGACGGCTGCGGGTTGCCGCCATCTGCGATACTTGCGGGCATGAGCGTCCTGCGATTCGACAATGTCAGCAAGCAGTATCCGGGCGGCCATGTCGCCCTGTCGGAAGTGAGTTTCGATGTCGCCGCCGGCGAGATGCTGTTCGTCACCGGCCACTCCGGCGCCGGCAAGAGCACGCTGCTCAGGCTGATCCACCTGGCCGAGCGGCCGAGCCGCGGCGCGGTGGTGTTCGCCGAGCGCAACCTGCTCAAGGTGCGCGGCCGCAAGGTGGCGATGCACCGCCGCGATGTCGGCGTGGTGTTCCAGGACCACCGGCTGCTGCCCGACCGCAGCGTGTACGACAACATCGCGCTGCCGCTGATCCTGCGCGGCCTGCGTCGCGGCGAGATCGGCAAGCGCGTGCGCAGCGTGCTCGAGCGGCTGGGCCTGGGCAACCGCGAGCGCGCGCTGCCGGGCCAGCTGTCGGCCGGCGAGCAGCAGCGCGTCGGCATCGCCCGCGCGATCGTCGGCGAGCCGCGGCTGCTGGTCGCCGACGAGCCGACCGGCAACCTGGATCCGACGCTGTCGGCCGAGATCATGGCGCTGTTCGCCGAACTGCCCGGGCGCGGCACCAGCGTGCTGATCGCCAGTCACGACCTCGGCCTGGTCAAGCGGATGAAGAAACGCACCCTGGTGCTGGACCACGGCACGCTGGCCGACGACATCGCACCGGAGGACCTGGCCGATGCCTGAGGCACCGCGCAACGCGGCCGCGGCGGCGGGAACGTCGCCGGTCGGCACCTGGGTCGACCATCATGTCTACAGCGTCGTGGCCAGCCTCGGCCGCCTGTTCCGCAAGCCCTGGTCGGCCGCGCTGACCATCGGGGTCATGGCGGTCGCGCTGGCGCTGCCGCTGGGCCTGTGGCTGGTGCTCGGCAACGTCGCCCGGCTGGGCGGCAGCATCGATGCGTCGCGCCAGATCAGCGTGTTCCTGGTGCAGGACGTCGAGATCGCGCGGGTCGGGTCGCTGGCCGACGAACTGCGCGGCCGCGCGGACGTCGGCGCGGTCGAGCACCGCACGCCCGACGAGGGCCTGGCCGAACTGCGCGAGCGCGGCGAGTTCGGCGATGCGATCGACGCGATCGACGAGAACCCCCTGCCGCACGTGCTGATCGTGACCCCGGCCGGCGACGAGATGCAGCTGGTGCAGGCGCTGCGCGCCCTGCCCGAGGCCGAACTGGTGCAGCACGACACCCAGTGGCGGCAGCGGCTCGACGGCTGGCTGCAGTTCGGCGGCCGCGTGGTCTGGGTGCTGGCCGCGCTGCTGGGGCTGGGCGCGCTGCTGGTGGTCGGCAACACGGTGCGCCTGGACATCCAGTCGCGGCGCGAGGAACTGGGCGTGCTGCAGCTGCTGGGCGCGACCGACGGCTTCATCCGCCGTCCGTTCCTGTATCTGGGCGCGTGGTACGGGCTCGGCGCAGGCGCGGTCGCGCTGGCGCTGCTGGGCGTGGCCGGCAGTGCGCTGCAGGCGCCGCTGGCGGAACTGGCCGCGAGCTACGGCACGACCTTCGTGCTGCGCGGCTTCGGGCCGGTGGACGCGGCGCTCGTGCTGGTCGCCTCGACCGCGCTGGGTTGGCTGGGCGGCGGCATCGTCACCGGCCATTTCCTGCGCCAGACCCGGCCGACCGAGACCTGACCATGGCCCTGCAGGATCTGCGCCACCTCAGCAGCGATGCGCCGCGGGTGATGATCGTCGACGGTTCGAAGCTCGTGCGCCGGCTGATCGGCGACGTGCTGCGCGAGTCGCTGCAGCACGTGGCGGTGGTCGAATGCGGCGGGCTCGAAGCAGCGCGCGCAGCGCTTGCCGAGGCTCCGGTCGACCTGGTCAGCACCGCGCTGGTGCTGCCCGACGGCGACGGCCTGCAGGTGGCACGCGCGGTGCGCGAGGCTGCCGGCCAGCGCTACGTGCCGGTGATCGTGGTCTCGGGCGATGCCCAGGCGCACCTGGAGGCGCGCAGCTTCACCGAGGACATCACCGACCATTTCGACAAGGCCGAGGGCCAGCGCGCGCTCGCCGAGTTCATCCGCGGCTACGTGCATCCCGCGCCGATTCCCGACGCGCACGTGTTGTACGTCGAGGACAGCCGCACGGTGGCGCTGGCGACCCGGCGCATGCTCGAAGCCCAGCAGATGCGCGTGACCCACGTGCTCAGCGCCGAGGACGCGCTGGCCTACCTGGAGTCCTACCGCGACACGCCCGCCGCGCCCGGTGCCGACCTGCTGCTGACCGACGTCTACCTGAAGGGCGATCTCAGCGGCCACGACCTGCTGCAGGCGGTGCGCCGCGATTTCGGCTACGGCAAGCGCCGCCTGCCGGTGCTGGTGATGACCGGCGACGGCAACCGCGACAACCAGATCGGCCTGTTGCGCGACGGCGCCAATGACCTGGTGGTCAAGCCGACCGAGGAGCGCCTGCTGGCGACCAAGGCGCTGTTCCAGCTGCGCCTGGCGCAGTTGGGACAGCAGGGGGCGGAGGTCGGGGGCGAGGGGCCAGGGACGGGGGCCGTATGATTCCGCCCATCGGCCCGGCCTCCGCTTCTGCCGTTCCCCTGTTCTCCGGCCTCTGACCTCTGGCCCCTCCGATGACATCCCGCATCAAGCTCGAACCCTCGTGGAAGGCCCACGTCGGCGACTGGCTGCAGCGCGACGACATGCAGGCGCTGTCGGCGTTCCTGCGCGAGCGCCGTGCCGCCGGGGCGCGCATCCATCCGCCACTGCCGCAGATCTTCGCCGCCTTCGACGCCACGCCGTTCGACGAGGTCAAGGTGGTGATCCTCGGCCAGGATCCCTACCACGGTCCGGGGCAGGCGCATGGCCTGGCGTTCTCGGTACTGCCGGACGTGCGCATCCCGCCGTCGCTGGACAACGTGTTCAAGGAGATCCAGCGCGACCTCGGCCTGCCGCGACCCGACCACGGCTACCTGATGCCGTGGGCGCAGCGTGGCGTGCTGCTGCTCAACGCGGTGCTGACCGTCGAGGAAGGCAGGGCGGGTTCGCACCAGGGCCGCGGCTGGGAGGTCTTCACCGACCATGTCGTCGACGTGCTCAACCGCGAGCGCGAGGACATCGTGTTCCTGCTGTGGGGCAGCTACGCCCAGGCCAAGGGCAGGGTCATCGACACGCAGCGCCATTGCGTGCTGAAGACCACGCATCCCTCGCCGCTGTCGGCGCATCGCGGCTTCCTCGGCTGCAGCCACTTCTCCAAGGCCAACGCGTTCCTGCGCAAGCGCGGCCGCGCGCAGATCGACTGGTCGCTGCCGCTGCGTGCGGCGCTGGTCCCGTGATGCGCACCGTTGCCGCCACCCGCTACGTCACCCCGCTGCGCGAAGGCGGCTCGATGCCGGCAGTGGTCGAGGCCGACGACGACGGCATGTACGTGCTGAAGTTCCGCGGCGCCGGCCAGGGCGCCAAGGCCCTGGTCGCGGAACTGATCGCCGGTGAACTGGCACGGCTGCTCGGCCTGCCGATCCCCGAGATCGTGCTGATGACGCTCGATCCCGACATGGCCGCCACCGAGCCCGATCCCGAGATCCAGCACCTGATCCGGGCCAGCGCCGGCTGCAACCTCGCCCTGGACTACCTGCCCGGCGCACTGAACTTCGATCCCGCGGTCGACCCGCCCGATGCCGACCTGGCATCGCGGATCGTCTGGTTCGACGCGTTCGTCTGCAATGTCGACCGCACCGCGCGCAACACCAACCTGCTGGTCTGGCATCGCGCGCTGTGGCTGATCGACCATGGCGCGGCGCTGTATTTCCACCACGACTGGCGCAGCGCCGCCGCGATGGCCGCGTCGCCGTTCGCACGCATCGCCGACCACGTGCTGCTGCCGTTCGCCAGCCGCCTGGCCGAGGCCGACGCGCAGCTGTCGGCGCGGCTGGACGAAGCGGCCATCCGCCGCATCGTCGGCCAGGTGCCCGACCTCTGGCTCGAGGACGCGGCCTTCGCGGATCGCGATGCCCATCGCCAGGCCTACGTCGATTTCCTGTGCCGCCGGCTCGCCGGCCGCGCCGCGTTCGTCGAGGAGGCGCAGCGTGCGCATGCCGGTCGTCTATGACTACGCGGTGATCCGCGCGGTGCCGCGGGTCGAGCGCGAGGAATTCGTCAACGTCGGCGTGATCGTCTCCTGCCAGGCGCCGCGCATGCTGGCGGCGGGCATCGCCCTCGACCCGGCGCGGGTGCGCGCGCTCGACCCGCATGTCGACATCGACGTGCTGCAGCGGCACCTCGACGCGATCGTGCGCATCTGCCGCGGCGACGCCGACGGCGGGCCGATCGCCGCGCTGCCGCCGCGTGCGCGGTTCCATTGGCTGACCGCGAAACGCAGTTCGGTGATCCAGGTCTCGCCGGTGCACACCGGGCGCAGCGCCGACCCCGAGGGCGTCCTCGAACGGCTGATGTGGCGCATGGTGCTGCCGCCGGGACCGCCTGCGAACCCCCTGCGCGCATAACGCTGGTGCCTCGCCGCGCAGTCCGTGGCCTTGCGCCCGGTCAGCCGCCGCCCCGCACGTCGCCGATGGCGGCCATCGGGCGTATCGGAAACGTCCTATGCGTCGCGATCGGCGGAATACGCAAGCTCGCGCTGTGCTTCGACCGCGGCGAGCCGCTTCGACAGCTCCCGAGCGATGTTCCCGTAGGCGGTGCTGCCCAGGGCAAGCCGAAGCGGTGGTGCCGTGCTGTCGGCTGCGGCGATCATCGCATCGACCGTGCGCCCCGCATCGCCCTTGATCGCGAAAGCGCCCGACGCCAGCGCCCGCCTGACCTCGCCGGCGGGCGTGTCCTCGTAACAGGGCAGGGGCTGCGTGCGGTCCAGGCCATCGGCGAAGCGGGTACCGGTCGGCCCCGGCTCCACCAGCAGGAAATCGATGCCGAACGACGCGACTTCCTGGGCCACGGCCTCGACGAAGCCTTCGATCCCCCACTTGCTGGCGTGGTAGAGGCCGAAACCCGGATAGGCGATCTGGCCGCCCTCCGACGACACCTGGACGATGCGCCCGCCGCCTTGCGCGCGCAGATGGGGCAGCACGGCCCGGATGAACTGGATCGAGCCGACGAGGTTCGTGGCGATCTGCCGCTCGATCTGCGCATCGCTGGCTTCCTCGGCCGCGCCGAACAGGCCGTAGCCCGCGTTGCTGACCGCCACATCGATGTGCCCCGCGCGCGCGAAGGCATCGGCCACGACGGTCCGGATGGCCGGGGTGTCGGTCATGTCGAGGGTCAGGACCTGCAGGCGCTCGCCATGTCGCGCCAGCAGCTCGTCCAGTGCGCCCGCTCGTCGCAGCGTGGCGACGACCCGGTCGCCGCGTTCGAGCAGGCGTTCGGTCAGAAGGCGGCCAAGACCGGTCGATGTTCCCGTGATGAACCAGGTTTTGCTCATGATCTGCATCCAGTTTGAGTACGCGTGGGGGACGGCTTCCGGATGCTATCGCCGCGCCATTGTTATGATAAGAACCAATGAACTGGATGACATGGTGAAATAAAACCACCAATGGGCAAGCCGACGCTGGCCACGCTGCGGGCTTTCATGGCGGTCGCCGAGCACCGCAGCTTCCGGCGCGCCGCCGATCTGCTGGGGATCACGCGGTCCTCGCTGAGCCATGCCATTCGCGGACTGGAAGACGACGTGGGAACCCGCCTGCTGCACCGGACCACGCGCAGCGTGTCGCTGACCGAGGCAGGGGCGCATCTGCTGGGTCGTCTCGATCCGTTGATCGGCGAGCTCGACACGGCACTTGAGGAAGTTTCCGGCGCGCAAGGGAATTTGCAGGGCCGGTTGCGCATCAACGGCAACGAGGCTTCGATCCGCCTGCTGTTGCAGACCGTGGTGCCGGCGTTCCTGGCGCGCCATCCGGGGGTCGCGCTGGACCTTGTCGCCGAGGGGCGCCTGGTGGACATCGTCGCGCAGGGCTTCGATGCGGGTATCCGGCTCGGCGAATCCGTGCCCAAGGACATGGTGGCGGTGCCGCTGGGCCCGGACCTGCGCTTTCTTGCGGTGGCGTCGCCGGCGTACCTGGCCGCACGTCCCGCCCCGGAAGTGCCTGACGAGCTTGCCCGCCACCGGTGCATCCGGCAGCGCCTGCCCAGCGGCAAGCGTTACCGCTGGGAGTTCGGCAGGCGCGGACAGGATCTGGCGATCGACGTGCCCGGGGCGCTGACGCTGGACAACAGCCAGTTGATGGTGGATGCCGCCGTGGCGGGCCTGGGCATCGCCTACGTGCCGGAGCCGTATGTCCATGCCGCCCTGCGCGATGGACGCCTCGTGGCGGTACTGGAGGACTGGTGCCCGCCGGTTCCGGGGCTGTGCCTGTATTTTCCCGGCAACCGCCACGTGCCGGCGAGCCTGCGCGCCTTCATCGACACGATACGGGCGCTGTCTCCGGTGGTTCGAGCCGACGTCTGAACGTCGCTATGCCTGCGGAACCCGGGCGATGACCTTGATCTCGAACTGGAATCCCGCCAGCCAGTTCACGCCGACCGCGGTCACGTTCGGGAACGGTTCCTCGGGAAACGCATCGCGCATGGCTTCGATGGCCAGACCCGCGCAGGCCTCGGGATCGACGAGAAACAGGGTGACGTCCACCACGTCGTCGAAGGTGCAGCCCGCAGCTTCTAGCACGCCCTCGAGGTTGCGGAAGGCGAGCCGTATCTGGGCCCTGGGGTCGGGTTCCGGCGTGCCGTCCTCACGTGCCCCCACCATGCCGGACACGAAAAGCAGGTCGCCGGACAGGACGGCGGGAGAGTAGCCGTGCGCCTTGTAGAGGGCGTGGGGGTTCCCGGGGTGGATCGCCTTGCGCGTGCTCATGACCGGCGCTCTCCCGATGCGTCGTTCCAGGCGCCGCTGTCCTTGACGACCACGGCGAACAGGTCCGCCAGTTCGGCCAAGGCCACGCGGCGGACCGTTTCGGCATCGATGCTGCCGCCGAGCGGATCGGGCACATCCCGTGCCGCCACCGCATCGGCCACCACCACCACCCGCAAGCCGTGTGCCTCGGCTGCTGCGCGCGCGGTCGTGGAAATGCAGACGCCAGCGGTGTCGCCGGCGATGATGACGGCGCTGCGGCCGGTCTCGCGGATCCTGTCGGCCAGGCCCGTGCCGAGGAAGGCGTTGGCATGGTGCTTGACGATGACCGGCTCGCCCTCGCGCGGGGCGACCTGCGGCAGGAAGTCGCGATACGCACCGTCGCTGGCGAAGGCGGCGGCGCCCGGGCCTGCATCGTGCGCGACATGGAAGACCGGTACGCCCCTGCGCCGCGCCAGGTCGAGCAGCTTTCCGGCTTCGTCCGCCGCGGCGTCCACGTTGGCGAGCGGCACGCGCCCGTCCCGGTATTCCCGTTGGATGTCGATCAGGACCAGCACCGATTCGTCGAGAGGCGCGGGCCCGGCATCGAGGCCGAAGATCATTCTGAACGTTTCAAGTGCCATTGCGGCGTTCTCCTGTCGGGGGATCGGTCTGCGTTGCCATCAGTTCCAGCGGAAGTCGCGCGAGCAGTTCGGCGAACGGCTGCCGGTCATCGAGTGCCCGGCACAGCACCAGGGCCCCCTGGATTCCGATCAATGCGTTGCGCGAACGGGTCCGGGCCACTTCGGGCGGGATGCCGCCTGCGACCAGCGCGTCGGCCAAGGTCGAAATCCATCGCCCGGTGCTCGACCGCACCGCGTCCCGCAGCGATTGCGGCGCGGATTGCTGGGAGAACAATTCGATCAGGCAGGCATGGGCGCCATCGGCGTAGAAGCGCTCCAGTGCATCCATCATGTGCGAGAGGCGGACAGGCAGCGGCGTCTGTCCATCGAGGGTCGCCAGCACCGTGCCGTCCATCTCGCGGCACACCATGTCCAGTGCGGCGGCCGCCATCCCGTCCTTGCCATCCGGGAAGCGGTGATACAGCGCGGCCTTGGTCAGTCCGGCCGCATTCGAGAGGTCGCGGACCGAGGTCCCGGCATAGCCCGACTCCCGGAAGGTCGCGATGAAGCGCCTGGTCAGATCTTCGTCCGCTATGGTTTCCGTGCGGGCCATCGTGCGCCAATTAATTACCGATCGTTCGGTAATTTTATGGCGTGATGCAAGGTTGCGCAAGGCGGTTCACCGCGTCGGGACGCTGCGCTCGAACGATGGTGGCCGTCACGGACGGCGGACCACAAAAAACCGTCTGGAACGGTTTTTGACATCGCGTCAGCGATGGCCCGAAGGGTGGCCGCCATGGATGGCAGGCCACAAAGAACCGTCTGGAACGGTTTTTGACATCGCGTCAGCGATGGCCCGAAGGGTGGCCGCCATGGATGGCAGGCCACAAAGAACCGTCTGGAACGGTTTTTGACATCGCGTCAGCGATGGCCCGAAGGGTGGCCGCCATGGATGGCAGGCCACAAAGAACCGTCTGGAACGGTTTTTGACATCGCGTCAGCGATGGCCCGAAGGGTGGCCGCCATGGATGGCAGGCCACAAAAAGGTTCATCACCCAAGTCTTGGAAAGACGCGCGCCTTGCGTAGGTCGGCCCCACGCGGCCGACGCGCGTGGTGTCCGGGTTTGCGAGATGCCGGGGATCCGCCGATGCGGCTTGACCGGACGTCCTGGCGTCGGGGGCATTGCCCCGACCTACGGCAGGTGAATCCCGGGAATCGGAGAAGAGCCCACAAGAAACCCGGCAGCGCGAGCTGCCGGGTCTCACCTGGACGGGGGAGGGACCATCCAGATGTCGGGTGGCGCCCGCAGGCGCCGTGTCATGCCGCGCCGGTGCTCAGCGCTTGCTTGCCTTGGAGGCGGCCTTGGCGACCTTCTCGGCTTCGGCGCGGACATCGGCGCTCGCGCTCTCGATCTGGTTCTTGGCGATCTCGGCGATGGCTTCCTGGGTCTTCACGGTGCGGCCCAGCACTTCCTGGGTGGCACTGACCAGGCGCTCGGTGTTCTCGCGGGCGACCTGCGCGCCCTTGGGGAGCAGCGCCTTGAAGCCGTCGAAATCGCGCACGTCGATCGCGTCGTTGAAGAAGGAGAAGGTCGCGTTGGTGTTGTCGCTGAGCGTCGACAGGTGCAGGCCGAACACCTTCTCCGCGTTCTCCAGCGTGAGGTGGTTGATCTGCGAGGTGGCATCGGCGAACTGGCGGGTCGCGGCGACGAACTGCTCGTTGAACTGGTACGACATGGCGGTTACCTGCTTGGGTTGCGGCGAATTGCCGTTTTGTGCGGTGCAGCATAACGCACTCATGTTGCAGTGCAACATAATTCGGACGAGCGGTCGATCCGTGTTCAGTTTCGTTTGGAATCAGCCAGTTGCAGGCGGTGGCGTCGGCGGGACGGGGCCATCCGGGGCCCGGATCAGCTGCCGGTGTAGCGGCAGCCGGAGGTGCAGGTCTCGCGGATCACGATCGCGCTCAGCGCCGGCAGCGTCGGCTTGAGCCTGTCCCAGATCCAGATCGCGAGCCGTTCGCTGGTCGGGTTCTCGAGACCGGGGATGTCGTTGAGGTAGTGATGGTCGAGTTGCGCGTGCAGCGGCGCGAACGCGGCCTTCAGGTCGCCGAAGTCCATGATCCAGCCGGTCTGCTCGCCGGGCGTGCCCGACACGTGGACTTCGACCTGGAACGAGTGGCCGTGCAGCCGTGCGCACTTGTGGCCCGGCGGCACGTTCGGCAGCCGGTGCGCAGCCTCGAGGGTGAAGACCTTGAAGATATCCATGCGTGCATTGTCGGCGGTGGTCGGCGCCACGGCAACGCGGCGTCGTGAAGCTGACATCGCGGGCTGGCAACATCCTGACCCCCACTTCCACACGAGTCCGGCATCGATGCAACAGCGCATGTTCCGCAGCGGCGGAGGGGCGTGGCGCCTCCCGTGCTGCCTGCTGGCGGCGACAATGGCCGTCATGGGCAGCCTGCCGTCTTCCGTCTCCGCTGCGTCGTCCGCGGCGCAGGACAGCGCTGGCGGCGCCCGGCCGCTGGTCGTCGCGCATCGCGGGGCCAGCGCGCGCCTGCCCGAGCACACCCTGGCCGCGTACCGCCGTGCGATCGAGGACGGGGCCGATGCCATCGAACCGGATCTGGTGATGACCCGCGACGGCGTGCTGGTCGCCCGCCACGAGAACGAGATCGGCAGCACCACCGATGTCGGCCAGCGGCCCGAGTTCGCGGACCGCAGGCGTACCCAGCGCATCGACGGGGTCGCGGTCACCGGCTGGTTCACCGAGGACTTCACCCTGGCCGAGCTGAAGACGCTGCGCGCGCGCGAGCGGCTGCCGGCCGTGCGCGGCATCTGGTACGACGGGCAGTACGCGATCCCGACGCTGCACGAGATCGTCATCCTGCTGTCGGACCTGTCGCAGGCGCATGGCCGCACGATCGGACTGATGCCGGAGATCAAGCACCCCAGCCACTTCCAGGCGCTGGGACTGGCGATGGAGGCGCCGCTGCTGGAGGTGCTCGCGCAGCACCCGGTCACGCAGCGCGCGCCGGTGGTGGTGCAGTCGTTCGAGATTGCCAACCTGCGCACGCTGCGCGGCATGCTCGGTCCGGCCCACGGCAACATCGAGCTGCTGCAGCTGATCGGCGACCCGCGCGAGCGCCCGGCCGATGTCGCCGCCGCCGGCAACGGACCGCGCTATCGCGACATGACCACGCCGGACGGGCTGCGCACGATCGCAGGCTATGCACAATGGATCGGACCGCCGGTGGCGCAGCTCGGCGAGATCGGCCGTGGCGGCACGATCGAGCCGACGACGCTGGTCGCCGACGCCCATGCCGCAGGACTGCGGGTGCTGCCGTACACGTTCCGGCCCGAGAACCCGTTCCTGCCCAAACCGCTGCGCCGGGGCGCCGCGAACGCGCGCAACGAGGACGGATCGATCGCCGAGATGCGCGCCTACCTGGCGCTCGGCATCGACGGCCTGTTCACCGACGACCCGGCGCTGGGCCGGGCCGCGGTCGACGGCCAGCGCGATCCGGCCCGGCGCTGAAGCCCGCCGCGTGGCGCCTGCCGCGCCGGGGCTCGGGGCGCCGGTCGCGCGTGGCCGGTGATTCCGGCAAGCAGACCCCGGCTTTGCCCTGTCTCTCTATCGCAAGTCCCTGACCAAGGCAATTTCCTTCTCCCGCTTGCGGGAGAAGGTGGCGCGAAGCGCCGGATGAGGGGGGGCTGTGTTTGGCATGCCCCATCCGCCCTTCAGCGGATCCGCGCGCGAGCGGGAGGGACACGGGTCATCCCGCAATGGGGGGCAGGCCCTAGAATTGCGGCCATGCAACGTCGCACACGCTTCCGCTGGGCCTGGTGGCTGCTGGCCTACGCCAGCCTCGGCCTCGGCATCGTCGGCGTGTTCGTGCCGGGCATGCCGACGACGGTGTTCGTGCTGATCGCGGCCTGGGCGGCGGCGCGCGGTTCCGATCGGCTGCACCGCTGGCTGCTGGCCCATCCACGCTTCGGCCCGTCGATCCGCGACTGGCAGGCGCACGGGGCGGTCAGCCGCCGCGGCAAGTGGTGGGCGACCGGGACGATGACGGTGTGCGCGGCGATCCTGCTGGCGCTGATGCTGTGGATTCCCGCGCACCGCTGGTGGATGACCGCGTTGCCGATCGCCTGCATGGCCGCGGTCGCGACCTGGCTGTGGCTGCGGCCCGAACCGCCGGCCGCGTAGCGCGCAGCGGCGCGTCGCGCGTCAGTGCTGCCCGGTCTCGGCCTTGTAGCGCTCGAGGTAGTCGCGGTAGCGGGTGTCGTTGAGGTTGCCGCCGAGCCGGTAGGGTGGGGTGTAGGCGAACTGGAAGTCGTAGCTGCCGTCGCGTTCGACGGTCAGCGTGGCGGTGCTCCAGTACTGGCCCTTCTGCCCGTGCATGATCCGGCCGATGCGGACGAAACCGTCCTTGGCTGCGCGCGAGAGGCGGAAGCCGACCTTCTCCAGCGGCCCGCCGGGCGTGCGCGCGATGGCGAAGGAGATGCTGCTGGTGCGCGGCGCGGCCTCGTCCTGGGCCAGCGATTCGAAATCCACGACCAGCCGCAGCCAGTCGCGGTCGCCCCATTCGCCGTCGTTGACGTCGGTGACGCTGGCGGCCACCGCACGCACGGTGTCCGCGTAGGCGGCGTTCAGGTCATCCATTCGCGGCGGGCATCACTTGTTGAGGAAGGTCTGGTCGATCCAGTCGCCGCCATCCACGCGGTACTCGGCCACGAAGGCATCCGGGCGGTTGCTGGTATTGCCCGGATTGTATTCGGGCATCACCCGCATATCCACTTCGTGCCCGGCCTCGGCCAGGCGCGCGAGTTCGTTCTCGAAGCGCTTGTACTCGCCGTTGTTGAGGTTCGGCAGGCCGTCGCCGATCGGCTTGCCGTTGCCCGGCACCACGTTCAGCCGGTTGGTCGGGCCGCCGAGACGGTCGGCGATGACGTGGAAACCGACGTCGGTATCGCGGCCTTCGTTGCCGATGTCGCGCTGCAGCTTGGGATCGTTGCGGCCGACCGGTTCCAGGTCGACGCGGCCCTCGGCGCGGATCACCCGCGCCTGGTCGTCGGTGGTCCAGCGGTAGTTGCCGAACTCGTAGACGGTATCCGGGCGCGCGGTGTTGGCGGCGATGTTGAAGTCGTCCATCGACTCGAACGACAGCAGCGGGCGGCCGCCGACGGTGCGGCCGGTCTCGGCGCGGGCGATGATGTCGGACAGGTCGACATCGTCGGCGCCGCGCGCGGCGGTGCGGCCGGCATCGCCGAGGCCCTCGGCGTGTTCGGCGACCCGCGCCGCGTCGGCGGCATCGTCCGCGGCGTCGGCGACCTTCGCGCCCTTGGCCGCCTTGTCTGCGCCCTTGGTGCCGACGACCGCGAGCAGCACCTCGGTCGTGCCGCGGCCGATCGCCTCGCCGTAGTTGCCGGCGTTCCAGTCGTCGACGATGGGGTCGACGACCGCATCGACCAGCAGGCCGGGATTGCGCGCGAGCGTGCTGACCACATCGGCCGCCACTTCCATGCGCTGGCCGCCGCGCTCGGCCGACGGCAGCCAGTCCGGCGCGTCGAGCGTGTTGCCGCTGACGTGTTCGTAGAGCCCGGTGACGCCATCGACGGCCCAGCCCGCGGGGCTGAGGTCGTAGCCGGTCTTCAGCGCGCCCGCGCCCAGCTGGACGACGCCTTCGCCGGTTTCCCACAGCGTCTCGCCGGCGCCCTTGAAGAAGCCGCCGACCTGCGAGGCCGCATCGCCCAGTCCATCCAGAATGCCCATGTGTGCCGGTTCCCGTGCGCGTCGGAGCGGTGACCGTGACGAGTCTGGCTGCAGCGCAGCACGCGGACAATCTGGGGCTGACCCTTGGTCGCGGGGAGCGTGCGGCCGCTCGCGCATCGCGTTCAGCCGCGCGCGGCTTCGCTTCGCTCCGGCGAGCGGCTAGACTTCGGCGATGACCATCCGCCTTCCGATCGCCATCTGCCTGTCCGCGCTGCTGCTGTCCGCCTGCGGCAACAAGGCCGATCTCCTGATGCCCGCGCAGGTGCCGCCGGAGGACGCCGGACGCTATCTGATCAAGTCCTCGGTGCCGACCCAGCAGGAGCGCGACGCGGTCGACGACGTGGAGTGGGACGATGCCGAGGACGGCGACGTCGATGCCACCGATGCCGACGACTGGGGCGACGACATCGACGAGGGCGCGACCGATCCGCCGCCGGTGCCGGTGATCCTCGACGTCCCTGCCGGCACGCCGACGCCGTGACGCGCGGCGCCGCAACCGCGCCGCCCGCATGTCCGTGACCCCGTCCCATGCCGCGCCCGGCCTGCGGTTCAGCAAGATGCACGGCGCCGGCAACGATTTCATCGTGCTCGACCTGCGTGGCGGCGCTGCGCCGCCCTCGCCCGCGTTGTGCCGCGCGCTGGCGGACCGCCACACCGGCGTCGGCTGCGACCAGATCCTGACCATCGAGGCGCCACGCTCCGCAGGCGCGGTCGCCAGCTACCGCATCTGGAACGCCGACGGCTCCGCGGCCGGCCAGTGCGGCAACGGTGCGCGTTGCGTCGCCGCGTGGCTGGTCCGCGACGGTGCCGCAGCGGGCGTGCGCTTCACGCTCGACAGTCCGGCCGGGGACCATGGCGTCGACGTGCTCGATGCCGGCAACTACCGGGTCGCGATGGGCGTGCCGCGGTTCGATCCGGCCGCCGTGCCGCTGCGCGGCTTCGACCGCGCGCAGGCGCTGTACGAACTGGGTGCCGGCGAGCTGCAGTCGGGCGACGCCGGGCCACTGCGCTTCGGCGCCGTGTCGATGGGCAATCCGCACGCGGTGCTGGAAGTGGCCGATGCCGACGCCGCGCCGGTGGCGACGCTGGGACCGCTGCTGCAGCGTTCGCCGCGGTTCCCCGAATCGGTCAACGTCGGATTCGCCGAGGTCGTGGATCGCGGGCACGTCCGCCTGCGCGTGTTCGAGCGCGGGGTCGGCGAGACCCGCGCCTGCGGCAGCGGCGCCTGCGCGGCGGTCGCGGCGCTGGTGCGGCGCGGTCGCGTCGACCGCGAGGTCACCGTATCGTTGCCCGGCGGCGCGCTGCGCATCGCCTGGCCGGACGACACCGCGACATTGACGATGGCCGGCCCGGCCGCATTCGTATTCGAGGGGGAATGGCACGCATGAGCAACACCATCGACACACTCGGCGCGCACGAAGTCGCCGCCTGGCTGCGCCGGCAGCCGAAATTCCTGCAGCAGTTCCCGGACCTGGCGCTGACCCTGGTGGTGCCGCGCGACGACGGCCCGGCCGCGTCGCTGGCGAGCTACCAGCTCGAGGTGCTGCGCGACAAGAACCGCGAGCTGTCCAAGCGCCTGCGCGACCTGTTCGCGATCTCGCAGGAGAACGAGCGGCTGGCGGTGCGTACCCACCAGCTCACCCTGGCGCTGATGCGCCAGCCCGACGCCGCATCGACGGTGCGCGCACTGGCCGCGACGCTGGCCGAGGATTTCAACGGCGATCTGGTGCGCGTGGTGCTGTTCGCGCCGGTCGCCGGGCTGGAGGACGAGGACTGGCTGCAGGTCGTCGACCGCGGCGACCGCCTGCTGCAGCCCTTTGCCGACTGCCTGAAGGACGAGGAGCCGCTGTGCGGCCGCCTGCATCCGGACAAGCAGTCGCTGCTGTACGGCGCGCGCGTCGACGAGGTGCAGTCCAGCGCGCTGCTGCCGCTGGAAGGCATCGGCCTGATCGCCGTCGGCAGCCGCGACCCGAACCGTTTCTATCCCGGCATGGGCACGCTGTTCCTGCGCATGATGGGCGAGGCCTTCGCGGCCGCGATGCGGCGTTTCGCCGTTTGAATCGACGGCTGCGCGGCGTTGCGTGGCCTATGCTGCGCGCATGAGCATCGACGCCTTCCTCGAGCACCTGCAGGTCGAGCGCCGCATGTCGGCGCACACGCTCGATGCCTACCGGCGCGACCTCGGCGGGCTGCGCGACTGGGCCGACAGGCACGCGCCGGGTGACCTGGCGGCATTGCAGGCCGCCGACATCCGCGCCTTCATCGCCGCCGAGCACCGCCGCGGCCTGTCGCCCAAGAGCCTGCAGCGCCGCCTCTCGGCCTGCCGCAGCTTCTACCAGTGGCTGCTGAAGCACGGCGACATCGCCGCCAATCCCGCGGCCGGCGTGCGCGGCCCCAAGGCGCCGCGCAAGCTGCCGCAGGTGCTCGACGTCGACGAGGCGACGCAACTGGTCGAAGTGCCCACCGACGCGCCGCTGGGCCTGCGCGACCGCGCGCTGCTGGAGCTGTTCTACTCGTCCGGCCTGCGCCTGTCGGAGCTGTGCGCGCTGCGCTGGCACGACCTCGACCTGGCCGGCGGCCTGGTGACCGTGCTGGGCAAGGGTGGCAAGCAGCGCATCGTGCCGGTCGGCTCGCACGCGCGCGCCGCGCTCGAGGCCTGGCGCGCGGAATCGGGCGGGACGCGCGAGGCACCGGTGTTTCCCGGGCGCGGCGGCAAGCCGATCACCGCGCGCGCGGTGCAACTGCGGCTGCGCCTGCTGGCCCAGCGCCAGGGCCTGTTCAAGCGCGTGCACCCGCACCTGCTGCGGCATTCCTTCGCCAGCCATGTGCTGGAGTCCTCCGGCGACCTGCGCGGCGTGCAGGAACTGCTAGGCCATGCCGACATCGCGACCACGCAGATCTACACGCACCTGGATTTCCAGCACCTGGCCAAGGTCTACGACGCGGCGCATCCGCGTGCGCGGCGGCGAAAGGGCTGAGCGCACGCGCACGGAGGAGGCCCGCATGCCGATCCATACACTGTCCTGGCTGCGATGGATCGCCTGCCTCGTGCTCGTATTGGCCTGCGCGCATGCCGCGGCTGGCGAGCCGCCTGCCGAGTGGTTCAAGCGGCTGCAGGAGAACCGGCCTTTCGCGGCCATGCGCGCGCTTCGGCAGTTGTCGGGGCAGGAGCAGATCGCCGCGCAGGTCGGCGTGTTCGTCGGTGACGAGGCGCCGGCTTGTACCTTGTTCGGGCGCAGCGTGTTTCCCGAGAACGTCGACTATGGCGATGCACTCGACGTCATCGCCGCGCAGTCGATCGATCGCCAGGTGGTGATGCTCAACGAAACCCACTTCCGCACGGTGCACCGGGCGTTCCTGCTGCAGGTGATCGAACGTCTACATGCACTGGGTTTCGATGCGCTTGCCGCAGAAACCCTGAACCGGAACGCACCGGCGCAGCTGAAGACGGGCATCGTCGACGTGGATACCGGCTTCTATGCCCATGACCCCGTACTGGCAGCGGCATTGCGCCGCGCGCAGGCGCTGGGATGGACCTTCGTCCATTACGAGGCAACGGGCGAAGGAGAACGCGCGGCGCGCGAGTCCGGGCAGGCCCGCAATCTGGCCGCGTGGGTTGCGCGCAATCCTGGACGCAGGCTACTGGTCTATGCCGGCGGCTCGCACATTTCCAAGGTGGCCGACGATGGCTGGATGGCGGCGCATTTCATCGCCGAGACTGGCCTCGATCCTCTGACGATCCAGCAGGCGGCTACCGCGTGCCCGGATGCGGCCGCGGCATGGCCAGTCGATTCGGTGTCCGCGCAGATCGCCTTCCGCGGTGCTGGGCCGGTGAAGGGGATGGGCGATGCGGACCTGATGGTTTTGCATCCGCCCGGCGCGGTGCACGAAGCGAAGGCGGTGCTGGGCATGCAGACCCCGATCTGCGTGCCGCCGGTGCCGGTGGACACGCTGCTGCGCGCGTTTGGCGCGGCGGACGCGCCTTTGGCGATCGCGCGCGACCAGGCACTGGTCCCGGCAGGTGACGATCGTACGCTGTTGTGGCTTGCACCGGGCCGCTACCGGGTCGAGCGCGAGCATCTGGACGGACGTCAGGTGCTGGGACATATACGGGTGCCTGCGTCCATGGCCGCGGCCTGCCTGTCGCCGGAGACGGGTTGAAGATCGTTGCGCAGCACGCCCATCGGGCGCCGCGGCTGCCCTTGTCACTGGATTTCCGCCCGAAACCGCGTAGGGTGTCGCCGCCCGTCGCGTCGCATTCCTGGGGACTCACGTGAACCTGCGCATTGTCATCGGCCTGGCCGTCTCGGTCGCCCTGCAGATGCTGCTCGGCCTGCTGGCCGCGTCGCTGCTGCCGGCGGCAGCCTCGGGCGTGGCGCCGCTCTCGGCTGCGTTGCTGGCGGGGGTGATCGCACTGTTGGCCTCGGCCGCGGGTGCGTTCGCCGCGCGCCAGCCGTTCCTGCGCGCGGCGTTGGTGCTGTGGGTGGTGGGCTGGGTATCGAGCGTGCTGGTGGTGCAGAAACTGGGCGATGGCCAGTTCGGCCTGGCCGATGCCGCGGCGGCGAATGCGCTGGCGATCGTGGTGTCGGGCATCGGCACGGTGTCGGGTGTGCGCGCCGGACGTCTGTTCGACCGCCGCCTGCACGGCGTGGCGGTCGATCGTCCCGGCTGAAGGCCGCGCGATGCCTTGATCCCTCCGCGGCTGTCCCCATCCAGTGGGTTCGACTCACGGAGGCCGCATGGACCCCAGCCAGAATCCCAATGTCTTCCACGCCACGACGATCCTGTCGGTGCGCCGCAACGGGCGCGTCGCGATCGCCGGCGACGGCCAGGTCACGCTGGGCCATACGGTGATGAAGGGCAACGCCCGCAAGGTGCGCCGCCTGGGCAAGGACGGCCATGTGCTCGCCGGGTTCGCCGGCGCAGCGGCCGATGCCTTCACCCTGTTCGAGCTGTTCGAATCGAAGCTGGAGAAACATGGCCAGCTGGCCCGCGCCGCGGTCGAGATGGCGCGCGACTGGCGCACCGAGCGCCGCTTCGGCAAGCTCGAGGCGCTGCTGACCGTCGCCGACGCCGAGACCTCGCTGATCATCAGCGGCACCGGCGACGTCATCGAGCCCGACGACGGCATCGTCGCGATCGGTTCCGGCGGTTCCTACGCGCTGTCTGCCGCGCGCGCGCTCGTGGCGCATACCGACCTCGACGCCCGCGCCATCGCCACCGAGGCGCTGAACATCGCCGGCGACATCTGCATCTATACCAATCGCAACGTGGTGGTCGAAGAGCTGTGATTGGCGACGACCGGACATTCGTCCGTTGAACACCTCGCTTGGTGATTCGAAACAGCGAGTCACCTCCGCCGCCGGTCGCATTCCCTCCCGTTTCTACGAATCACGAATCACTCATGACGAATAACAGCTCTTCCACCATGACCCCGCGCGAGATCGTGCAGGAGCTCGACCGCCACATCGTCGGCCAGAACGCGGCCAAGCGCGCGGTCGCGATCGCGCTGCGCAACCGCTGGCGCCGCGCGCAGCTGCCCGACGAGCTGCGCAACGAGGTCATGCCCAAGAACATCCTGATGATCGGCCCGACCGGCGTCGGCAAGACCGAGATCGCGCGCCGGCTGGCGACGCTGGCCAACGCGCCGTTCGTCAAGGTCGAGGCGACGCGCTTCACCGAGGTCGGCTACGTCGGCAAGGACGTCGAGCAGATCATCCGCGACCTCGCCGACACTGCGGTCAAGCTGTACCGCGAACAGGCCAAGACGCGGGTGCGCACCCAGGCCGAGGAGCGTGCCGAGGACCGGATCCTCGATGCGCTGCTGCCGCGGCGCGAGTCGGCGCAGCCGGCGTTCGGCTTCAACGCGCAGGCGACGGTCGACATCGGCGCCGAGCCCTCCAGCCAGGAGTCGGAGACGCGGCGCAAGCTGCGCCGGCAGCTGCGCGCGGGCGAGCTCGACGCGCGCGAGATCGAGCTGGAACTCTCGGCCAGCCAGGGCGTCGACATCATGACCCCGCCGGGCATGGAGGAGATGGGCCAGCAGCTGCGGCAGATGTTCGCCAACCTCGGCGGCGGCAAGACCCACAAGCGCAAGCTCACGATCAAGGCGGCGCGTCCGCAGCTGGTCGAGGAGGAGGCCGGCAAGCTGGTCAACGAGGACGAGGTGCGCGAGGCCGCGATCGAGGCCTGCGAGCAGCACGGCATCGTGTTCATCGACGAGATCGACAAGGTCGCCAAGCGCGGAGAGAACGTCGGCGGCGGCGACGTCAGCCGCGAGGGCGTGCAGCGCGACCTGCTGCCGCTGGTCGAGGGCAGCACCGTCAGCACCAAGTACGGTTCGGTCAAGACCGACCACATCCTGTTCATCGCCTCCGGCGCGTTCCACATGGCCAGGCCCAGCGACCTGGTGCCGGAACTGCAGGGCCGCTTCCCGATCCGGGTCGAGCTGGCCGCGCTGACCAAGGACGATTTCGTGCGCATCCTCACCGAGCCGAAGGCCGCGCTGACCCGGCAGTACGTCGCGCTGCTCGACACCGAGGGCGTCGAACTGACGTTCACCGACGATGCCGTCGAGCGGCTCGCCGAGATTGCCGCGCACGTCAACGAGCGGCAGGAGAACATCGGCGCGCGGCGCCTGCATACGGTGCTCGAGCGGCTGCTCGACACGCTGAGCTTCGAGGCGCCGGACAAGGGCGGCAACGTCACCATCGACCGCGCCTATGTCGATGCGCACCTGGGCGAGCTGGTCGAGGACCAGGACCTGAGCCGCTACATTCTCTGAGGACCGATCCGCGGTCCCGGCACGCGTCGCGCTGGCGTCGCGAACGGGCTTCGGGCAACGCCGGTCCCGTGGCCCGCGCCTGCGGTCCGCGGGTGCCGTGCCGCAGGGATGCCGTCACCGGGATGCGCCACGGCGACGTGGCGCATGACTTCCCCTTTCCGATCGCCGCGGGTTCGGCCCGCCATGCCCATGCCCCTGCAGCAGTTCCATCCCGCGGTCGCCGCCTGGTTCGGCGGCCGGTTCGCTGCGCCCACGCCGGCGCAGCGGGCGGCGTGGCCGGCGATCGCCGCGGGCCGCGACACGCTGGTCGCGGCCCCGACCGGCTCGGGCAAGACGCTGACCGCCTTCCTCGCCGCGATCGACGATCTCGTCCGCCGCGGGCTGGCCGACGGCGGCCTGCCGGACGAGACCGCGGTGCTCTACGTCTCGCCGCTGAAGGCGCTGTCCAACGACATCGCACTGAACCTGGAGCTGCCGCTGGCCGGCATCCGGGCCGCGCTGCAGGCGCAGGGGCTGGCGGACGTGGCGATCCGCACCGCGGTGCGCACCGGCGACACCGCGGCCGGCGAGCGCCAGCGCATGCTGCGGCGGCCGCCGCACATCCTGGTCACCACGCCCGAATCGCTGTACGTGCTGCTGGGCTCGCAGGGCGGGCGGCGCATGCTGTCGACGGTGCGCACGGTGATCGTCGACGAGATCCATGCCGTTGCCGGCAACAAGCGTGGCAGCCACCTGGCGTTGTCGCTGGAACGGCTGCAGGCGCTGACGCCGTCGCGTCCGGTGCGCATCGGCCTGTCGGCGACGCAGAAGCCGATCGCCGAGGTCGCCCGCTTCCTGGCCGGCGCCGCGCGCACGGGCGAGGGTGGCGATGACCCGGCAGCGGCCGACTGCACGATCGTCGACACCGGCCACGCCGGTCGCCGCGACCTGGCGCTGGAACTGCCGCCCACGCCGCTGGGCCCGGCGATCAGCACCGACCAGTGGCAGCAGATCTTCACCCGCCTGGCCGAACTGGTACGCGCGCACCGGACCACGCTGGTGTTCACCAACACCCGGCGCATGGCCGAGCGCACCGCGCGCCACCTCGGCGAGCTGCTCGGCAGGACCGCGGTCGCCGCCCACCACGGCAGCCTGTCGCGGGAGGCGCGGCTGGAAGCCGAACAGCGGCTCAAGCGCGGCGAACTGCAGGTGCTGGTGGCGACCGCATCGCTGGAACTGGGCCTGGACATCGGCGAGGTCGACCTGGTCTGCCAGCTCGGCTCGCCGCGCTCGATCGGCAGTTTCCTGCAGCGTGCCGGACGCTCCGGCCACGCCGTCGGCGGCGTGCCCAGGGCGCGGCTGTTTCCGCAGAGCCGCGACGACCTGGTCGAGTGCGCGGCGCTGCTGGACTGCGTGCGCCGCGGCGAGCTGGACCTGCTGCGCGTGCCGGTGGCGCCGCTGGACGTGCTGGCCCAGCAGCTGGTCGCCGAGACCGCATGCCGCGAATGGGACGAGGACGCGCTGTTCGCGCTGGTGCGCGGCGCCTGGCCGTACGCGCGGCTGGCGCGCGAGGACTTCGACGCGGTGGTGCGGATGCTGTCGGAGGGATTCAGCACCCGCCGCGGGCAACGCGCCAGCTACATCCATCGCGACGCGGTGCACCGGCGCCTGCGCGAACGCCGCGGCGCGCGCCTGACCGCGCTGACCTCCGGCGGCACGATTCCCGAGACCGCCGACTATGCCGTGATCCTGGAGCCGGAGGCCTTGCCGATCGGCACCGTCAACGAGGATTTCGCGGTCGAGAGCCTGACCGGCGACGTGTTCCAGCTCGGCAACGCCAGCTACCGGATCCTGCGCGTGGAGTCGGGGCGGATGCGGGTCGAGGATGCGCGCGGCGCGCCGCCGAACATCCCGTTCTGGATGGGCGAGGCGCCCGGCCGCAGCGACGCCCTCTCGCTGGGCGTCTCGCGGCTGCGCGAGGCGGTCGCCGCCCGCCTGGGCGCCGGTGCCGCGGTGGATGCGCCGGCAGCGCCGGACACCGCGGCCGCGATCGACTGGCTGTGCGCGGAGGTCGGCCTGGACCCGGAGGCGGCACGCCAGCTGGTCGACTACCTGGCACGGGCCGCGGCCGTGCTCGGCGCGGTGCCCAGCCAGCGGCAGGTCGTGCTCGAGCGCTTTCTCGACGGCACCGGCGGCACCCAGCTGGTGCTGCATGCACCGTTCGGCAGCCGCATCAACCGCGCCTGGGGCCTGGCGCTGCGCGCCCGTCTGGGGCGCATGCTCGGCGCCGAACTGCAGGCCGCGGCCGGCGAGGACGCGATCGTGCTGTCGCTGCCCGAGGGGCACACGCTCGCACTGGCCGACGTGGCCGGCTGCCTGTCGTCGCAGTCTGCGCCGCACCTGCTGCTGCAGGCCCTGCTCGATTCACCGCTGCTGGGCGTGCGCTGGCGCTGGAACGCGACCACCGCGCTGGCGCTGCCGCGCTATGCCGGCGGCCGCAAGGTGCCGCCGCAACTGCAGCGGATGCGCGCCGACGATCTGCTGGCGGCGGTGTTCCCGGAGGCGATCGCCGAGCCGGGACAACGGGGCGGCGAACGCGAGGCGCCGGACCATCCGCTGGTCGCGCAGACGCTGCACGACTGCCTGCACGAGGCCATGGACGCCGACGGCTGGCTGCGGGTGCTGCGCGGCATCGAGGCCGGCGACATCGTCCTGCGCACCTGCGACCTGCTGGCGCCGTCGCCGCTGGCGGCCGAGGCGCTCAATGCCCGTCCCTACGCCTTCCTCGACGATGCCCCGCTGGCGGAGCGGCGGACCCAGGCGGTGCAGGCCCGGCACCCTGCCGATCCGCTGGACGCGGGCGGACTTGGACGACTGGATCCGGAGGCGATCGCGCAGGTGCGCGCGCAGGCCTGGCCGCAGCCGCGTGGCATCGACGAGATGTACGAGGCGCTGGTCACGCTGGGCGTGGTGACCGTGTCCGAAGCCGAGGCCGGACCCGGCTGGCAGGACGGGTTGCAGGCGCTGGCGGACGACGGCCGGGCGACGCGGCTGGTGCTCGCGGATGCGTCCGGTGCCGGCATGCCACGGGTGCTGTGGAGCAGCGTCGAGACCCTGCCGCAACTGCAGGCACTGTATCCGCAGGCGCGGCCCGATCCGCCGCTGCGGGTGCCGCCGGAGTTCGCATCCCAGGCATGGTCGCGCGCGCAGGCGCTGCAGGCCCTGCTGCGCGCGCGGCTCGGCGCGCTCGGGCCGACCCCGGTTGCCGCGCTGGCCGCGCCGCTCTGGCTGGCGCCGGACGAGGTCGAGGCCACGCTGCGCACGCTGCAGGCCGAAGGCGACCTGATGTCGGGGCGCTTCACGCCCGATGCCGCCGACGAGGAGTGGTGCGAACGCCACCTGCTCGCGCGCATCCACCGGCGCACGCTGCGGCACCTGCGCGAGGAGATCGAACCGGTCGCCGCGCGCGACTACCTGCGCTTCCTGTTCGAGTGGCAGCACCTGACCGCCGCCGGCCGCATGCGCGGTGCCGGCGCGCTGCCCGAGGTGCTGGCGCAGCTGGAGGGATTCGAGGCGCCGGCGGCCGCATGGGAGCCGGAGCTGCTGGCCGCGCGCGTGGGCGACTACGTGCCCGACTGGCTCGACGATCTGTGCATCGGCGGCCGGGTGCTGTGGACACGATTGCGGCCGGACGCGCGCGAGGGCACCGGTCGCGGCGGCGCGCTGCGTGCGACGCCGATCCTGCTGCTGCCGCGGCGCGAAGCCGTGCACTGGACGCGGCTGGCGCCGGCGCCGGCGCTGCAGGACGTCGCCGATGCACGGGCCGCCCGGGTCGTCGACCTGCTGGCCGCGCAGGGCGCGTCGTTCTTCGACGAGATCGCCGACGGTGCCCGCCTGCTGCGGACCGAGCTGGAGGACGTGCTGGCCGACCTGGTCGCGCGTGGGCGGGTCCACTGCGACAGCTTCGGCGGGCTGCGCGCGTTGCTGGTACCGGCATCGCGCCGTGGCGCGGCCCGTGGACGCCGCCGCGGGCGGCTGGTGCTGCCCGGCGTGCAGGACGCCGGGCGCTGGGCCTTGCCGCGGGTACCGGCCCAGGCCGATGCCGCGGCGCGGGACGAGGCGCTGGCGCATGTCGCCCAGGTGCTGCTGCGCCGCTATGGCGTGGTGTGCTGGCGCCTGCTCGAACGCGAGGCGGCGTGGCTGCCGCCCTGGCGCGAGCTGGTCCGGGTCTACCGGCGGCTGGAGGCGCGCGGCGAGATCCGCGGCGGGCGTTTCATCGCCGGCCTCTCGGGCGAGCAGTTCGCATTGCCGGAGGCGGTCGCCGCGCTGCGCCGGGTCCGGCGCCAGCCGCATGACGGGGAGCTGGTGGTGATCGGCGCGGCGGACCCGGCGAACCTGGTGGGCACGGTACTGCCCGGCACCCGGGTGCCGCGGCTGCCGGGCAACCGCGTGGTCTACCGCGATGGCGTGCCGCTGGCCGGCACCAGCGGCACCCGCATCGACTGGCTGGTCGACCCGGACGCCGACGACCGGCAGGCGGTGCAGGCGGCGCTGGCCGGCAGCCCGCTGCGGCGGACGCGGGCCTGACCACCCCCATCAGGCCGCTGAGGTCCAGCCCAGCCAGCGCCACCAGGTCACGGTGAACAGCAGGATCATCGCGTAGCCGATCAGGGTCAGCACGATGCCGACCCTGGCGAACTGGCGCGCGTCGAAGGTGCCGGTGCCCAGGCAGACCATGTTCTGCGGCGCGTTGATCGGCAGGATGAAGCCGAAGCTGACCAGGAAGGTCAGCACCATCGTCAGGCCCAGCGCGTTGACCGGTCCGGGCAGCGCGGTCAGCACCGAGATCAGGATCGGCAGCAACGCCGAGGTCAGCGCGGTGGCGCTGGCGAAGCCGAGATGGACCAGGATCAGGAAGCCGCCCAGCAGGGCGACGATGCCCAGCGGCCCGTAGTCGGCCAGCGGCGTGTGCGTGACCACCTGGTGGGCGAGCCACTGCCCGGCCTGGGTCGCCAGCAGCGCACCGCCCATGCCGATGCCGACGCCGAACACGATCACCGTGCCCCACGGGATGCGCGACTGCACGTCCTTCCACACCATCACCCCGACCCGCGGCAACAGCAGCAGCACCAGGCCGGCGTAGGTGGTCGTGGTGGTGTCGAACGGGTGCAGCACGCCTTCGGTCGACCAGGCCAGCAGCAGGCCCAGCACCACGCCGAGCAGGCGCTTCTGCGCGCCGGTCATCGGCCCGAGCTGCTGCAGTTCGTGGCGCACCGCCTCGCGCCCGCCGGCGACCTGCTCGGTCTCGGGCGGCAGCAGCCAGCGCACCACCACCAGCAGCACCACCGACATCGCCAGCGACCACGGCGCGCCGGCGACCAGCCATTGCAGCCAGCTCACGCGCTCGCCCAGCAACTGGTCCATGAAGCCGGTCGCCAGCAGGTTCTGCGCCGCCGCGGTCTGGATGCCGACGTTCCAGATGCTGGTGCCCTGGGCGACAACGATCATGATCGCCGCGGCGAGGTTGGAGCGGCGGTCGATGCCGAACGCGGCGATCACGCCGAGCATGATCGGCACCACGCAGGCGCTGCGCGCGGTGGCGCTGGGCACCAGCAGGCTCAGCACGAAGGTGATCGCCAGCGCGCCGGCCATGATCCGCCGGGTGCTGGTGCCGACCAGCGCGAGCGTGTGCAGGGCGATGCGCCGGTCCAGCCCGGTCAGGGTCATCGCCGCGGCCAGGAACAGCGCGCCGGCGACCAGCGCCAGCGCCGGGTTGGCGAAGCCCTGCAGCGCCATCGTGATCGCCGCCGACGACCCATAGGTCTGCGACGGGTCGTCGACCATCGGCGCGCTGCCGACCAGCACCGCCATCAGCGAGGTGATGATGATCGCGCTGGCCTCGTAGGACACCGCCTCGCTGATCCACACCACCACCGCGAACGCGAGGATCGCCAGCATCCGCTGGCCGGCGACCGGCAGGCCGTCGCCGAGCGGCAGTGCCAGTACCGCCAGCATCGCCGCGATGCCGATCCACAGGCCCCAGGTCGGGCGCGGGCGGGGCGGGGGCGCCGCCGTGGGTGCGGGGGCGGGTGGGGCGGCGGCGGGGGACATGGGTGTCGTCGGCATGGGCTGCTTCCGTTCTGCCCCGGCAACGTTACGCCATCGCGTCGAGCATGCCGAGCCGTGCCGGCCGGCTTGAGGCATCGGCCCGGGATTGCCAGAATCGCCGGCCCTCCGCACCGAGCCCGCCATGTCCCTGTTGCTGCGTATTGTCGCGATCCTGCAGATCGCCGGTGGTTTCTACGGTCTCGTCGGCGGGCTCAACCGGTTGGCGGGCGGTGTCCCCGACGGCGCCGCGCTGCTTGTGCTGGTGCTGGGCGTGCTGCTGTCGACGTTCGCACTGGTCGCCGGCGTGCTGCTGCTCGAAGGTGGTGCGCAGGCCGAGCGGCTGTCGCGGATCGTGCAGGCGCTGCAGATCCCGCTGATCGCCACGCCCGCCTTCTCCTGGGCCTGGCATGTCGGAGCGACGTTGCCGCTGCATGTGCGCTTCGGTCGCCAGGTCACTGCCGGCATCGACTGGTCGGCACCGTCCGAGGGCTGGCGGTTCGCGTTCGATGGCGGTCCGACCGTGGTCCTGGGCGTGAACCTGCTGGCGCTGGCCCTGTGGCTGGTGCTGCGCTTCGCCCGTCGCTGAACCGCTGGCGGCCCATTCTGTATCCAGAATGGGAAATATGGGTATATTGGCCTTCAGCTTCCACCAGGCGCCCGCGCCAGGAGTCCGCCGATGTCCCTGCCCCTGCAACTCGATGCCCTCGATGCGCTGCCGCGCACGCCGGCCTCCGACGTCAAGAAGCTCGGCTGGCGCGGGGTGATGCGGACCGTCGCGCGCGACGGCAAGGTGGTGGTCACCCACCACAACACCCCCGAGGCGGTGATCCTGTCGGCCGATGCCTACGACGCGATCCTGCGCGCGCTCGACGCCGCCGCGGCGCCGCAGCGCTCCGCGCTCGAGGAACTGCGGGCGCGGTTCGACGCGCGCCTGTCCGCGCTGCAGGCCGCCGATGCCGGCGACCGGCTGCGCTCGGTGATGGATGCGCCGCCGGCATTGCGCGGCGAGGTCAGGGCCGGCGGCTCGCACTGAGCCGATGCCGCGGCCGGTCCTCTACGTGCTGGCCGGCGTCAACGGCGCGGGCAAGAGCTCGGTCGGCGGCCACCTGCTGGAACGCGCCGGCCTGACGTGGTTCAACCCCGACGACTTCGCCCGCGGACTCGTCGCCCGGACCGGCTGCAGCATCACCGAAGCCAATGCCGCGGCCTGGCAGGCCGGCATGCAGCGGCTCGATGCCGCGCTGGCAGCCGGCCACAGCCATGCCTTCGAGACCACGCTGGGCGGCAACAGCGTGCCGGCGCGCATCGCCGCCGCTGCCGCGACCCACGACGTGCTGGTGTGGTTCTGCGGGCTGTCGTCGCCCGCGCAGCACATCGCCCGGGTACGGGCCCGGGTCGCGGCCGGTGGCCACGACATTCCCGAGGCCGCGATCCGCGCGCGCTGGACGCGGTCGCGCGAGAACCTGGTCGCGCTGATGCCGCGACTGGCGCGACTGCAGGTCTACGACAACAGCCGCAGCGTCGCCCCGGGCGACCCCGTTCCCGATCCCGTGCTGCTGCTGGACATGCGCCAGGGCCGGCCGTCGTGGCCGGATGCGCACGATCTCGACGCGCTGCGGGCGACGCCGGACTGGGCCAGGCCGTTGCTGGAAGCCGCGTTCGGCGTCTGAGCCGCGCCGCGCCCCGCGTTCACCGAGGGCTGCGCGGCATGTCGCACCATGCACGCCTGCCTCCCTCGCAAGGACGACCGATGCGCCCGGACCGCTGCCACTGGATCCTGACCGCCATTGCCCTGCCGCTGCTGGCCGCCTGCGCTGCGGATGCGCCAGGCGACAACGCCGGCGTGCCGCAACCCGCCGGCTCCGCCGCGTCCGCGGCCGCCGTGGCAATGGACGGCGACACAGGCGCCGCAGGATCTGCCGACGCACCAGCGCACGCCGCCGGTGCCATGCCCGTCTACCTGGAGTTCCGCGATTTCACCGTCGCCTGCGACAACGGCCTGCGCTGCGAAGCGGTTGGCGTGGCCGACGACGGCGGCTTCGGCCTGGTGCTGGGGCTGTCGCGGGAAGCGGGGGCCGATGGCGCGCAGCAGCTGCGCCTGTCCGCTGCCGAGAAAGCACTGGACGCCGCCGGCCTGCGCATCGACGACCGGCCCGCGAAGGCGTTGTCGACGTTGCCGTGGCAGGGCGACGGCGAGGGCGAACTGTCGCTCGACGGGACAGCGGTGGCGGATTTCATTGACATCGTGCGCAACGGTGCACGCCTGTCCGCGGGCGAGGGCGACGCCGCAGTGTCGCTTTCGCTGTCGGGCCTGAGCGCCGCGCTGCTGCGTATCGACGAACAGCAGGGGCGGCTGGACACCCGCGGCGCGTGGCTGCGGCGCGGCACGCGCGACGATGCCGCGGCGACGCCGGCGCCGACGTTGCCGCTCCTGGTCGAGGCCGCAGCGCCGCCAACTCTGGCCGAGGCCGACGGCACGCGTCTGGCGCAGCAGTTGCGCGCGGAGCAGGCGGAGGCGCTGCGCAGCGCCGACTGCGACGCCCCGCGCGACGGGTTCGACCTGGCCACGCAGGACACGGCGGCGGCGCTCGATGCCGACCATGCGCTGGTCTTCCTGGCCTGCCTGGGCGGTGCGTACCAGACCTCGAGCCTGGTGTTCCGCGTCGGCCGCGCCGGCGAAGACGCGACCCGCGTGGTGCCGCCCGTGCCGGCGACGCTGGCCGGCGTGGTGCCGGGCGATTTCGCCCTGCTGACCAATGCCGGCTACGACGCCGACACGGCGACGCTGTCGCATTTCGCCAAGGGGCGTGGACTGGGCGATTGCGGCGAGTCGGCGCAGTGGCGCTACGACGGCCGGGAATTCCAGCTGGCCGGCTACGCCGCGATGCGCCGCTGCGGTGGCGCGAGTCCTGGCGACTGGCCGAGCCTGTGGCGGAGCGATGTCGTGCGGTGAGGCCGAGGACCGGCTCAGCCTCTCAATCCAGCAGTTGCACCCGTGACATGTCGAACTGCGCCGTCGCCCCGCCGCAGGGCGGTGCCGGCATGCCGGACGGCACGCCGCTGGTCTGGATGCCGAGCCGGTCGTCCCGCAGGTTCCACAGGGTGAAGCGCTCCGCGCGCACGCCGCCGTCGGCGGTGAAGTACAGCAGCGCCGAGGGCAGGCGGTGAGTGGCGCGGGCCGGTGCATCGCCGCGCAGTGCAGGCAGCGCCAGTTCCGAGGTGTGCCAGTGGCCGGGGCGGTCGGCGGTCTGCCAACGGACCGGGATCCGCGCGGGATCTTCGATGGCGGCCAGTCCGAGCGGGTAGTAGGCGCGGCGGCAGCCGGAATGGGCGGGCGGCACCGTTTCGTCCGGCAACGGCACGGCCTGGCCGGCGATCTCGATGCGCACGACGTGCGCCTGTCCGAGGTTGGCGGCATGGAATTTCAGGAACGGCGTGTCCACGCCCGACAGTTCGTCCTCCCCCAGCAGTCCCAGCGGTGCGACGACCGGCGCCACCTCGACCCGGTCCGGGTAGTGGAAATAGGCGTAGCCGCGCTTCGCGTGGCGCGCGCGGGCCCGCAACGGCGCGAGGTCGGGGCCGGTGCCGACCCGCTGCAGCGGCGCGTCGTCGAGCCGCGGGTCGTAGATGCTCTCGCCCTCGTCGAGCGCGCCGAGCCGCCGCGGGAAGGTATGGACGTCGTCGCGCAGCCGGTCGCCGTCGTAGGGAAACCAGTCGTCGTCCACGCCGGACACAGGTGGATAACGGTTGAATTCGGACAGCGTCCACGGCGTCTCCGCCGGCATCGGCATACGCGCCGGGCCGCCCGACCGCGTCGACGTGCCGCCGGTGCCGATCCACAGCGCCTGTCCGGAAAGATTGACGTGCTGCTCGAAGATCGACGGGTGGCGCTCGTCGTGCGCACGTTGCCCGACGTCGTCGACGAGCATCGCGACCGGCAGGATCATCAGCGCGGCGACGGTGGGCAGCCACATCCAGGCATGGACCCGGCCGGGCGGCGCGGGCCGGCGCCGTGCATGGACGATGGTCACCACGACCAGGGCCAGCAGCAACGGCAGTGCCAGGCAGGCCGCCAGCAGGATCACCACGATGATGCCGTAGCCGAGCCCGCTGTCGAGGATCGGCCACAGGCTCAGCCACGCGATGACGGCCGCCGTCGCCAGGCCGAGGACGATGCCGGACGTGTAGCGTTGCGATGTCATCGGGATTCAGGCGCCGGCGTCGCCAACCGGTACCGTCGCCGGGGCCGTGGGCGTGGCGGCGCGCAGGCGCCGGACCGCGCGCCACAGCAGCAGGAGGAACAGGAAGCCCGCGAACGCGACGTACAGGTCGGCTGCGCCTTCCACGAACATCGCCTGGGTGCGCTGCGCTGGTGTCGCCTCCGGGGCGAGGCCGGTGCCGATCGCGAACCGGCGCGCCACGTAGGCGCACGGCACGAGGATGCTGGCGAGCAGCGTCAGCCCGCGTGCGAGCGGCGTCGCCAGCGTGCGCGAGATCCACCAGCCCGGCAGCAGGAACGCCAGCGACAACCACGGCGCGAACGGCTGCCAGGTGCGCAGCAGCGCCATCGACGCGTCCGGATCATCGGGCGCGCGCAGATGGCCGACGAAGGGACTGGCGAAGCCGATCAGGTTGATCGGCACGTACACCAGCACCAGTGCGAACAGGCACCAGCCGAGCGCGGACTGGACGGGCTTGAGTTCGGACATGGGGGCTTCCTCGTGGTGGGGGGGATGTGTGCCCGCGATGGTGAGAGACGGGTCAGTCCTCGCCGATGTCCTCGTTCCAGAGCGCCGGGTTGGCGGCGATCCAGTCGCCCAGCATCGCGATGCAGCGTTCGTCCTGCAGGTCGACGACGTTGACGCCGGCCTCGCGCAGCCAGTCGATGCCGCCGCCGAAATTGACCGACTCGCCGACGACCACGGTGCCGATGTTGAACTGCCGCACCAGCCCGCTGCAGTACCAGCACGGCGCCAGCGTGGTGACCATGATCGTGTCGCGGTAGCGGCGCTGGCGGCCCGCCTTGCGGAACGCGTCGGTCTCGCCGTGCACGGACGGATCGTTCTCCTGCACGCGGCGGTTGTGGCCGCAGCCGAGCAGCCGGCCATCGTCGTGGTAGAGCGCCGCGCCGATCGGGATGCCGCCTTCGGCCAGGCCCTGGCGGGCTTCGGCGATGGCGGTGTCGAGCATGGCGCGGTAGTCGGGCGTTGCGATCATGGCGTTCGGCGATGGAGGCGGGGAGACGGGAACGGCGCAGCGTCGAGGGTAGCAAACGCGATCCCCACCCCGGGCCAAGCCGGCCCCCGGCTGCCGCATGACGACGCCCGCGGTGCGATAATCGACGCATGAACGATTCCGACAAGCCCGGCACCACCCATTTCGGCTTCCGCGACGTGCCCACCGGCGAGAAGCAGAAGCTGGTCGGCGAGGTGTTCTCGTCGGTCGCAGGCAGCTACGACCTGATGAACGACCTGATGAGCATGGGCATCCACCGGGTGTGGAAGCGCTACTTCGTCGCGACCGCGCAGGTGAAGAAGGGCGACCGCGTGCTGGATCTCGCCGGCGGCACCGGCGACATCGCCGCGCTGCTCAAGGGCCGCGTCGGCGAATCCGGCGAGCTGGTGCTCGGCGACATCAATGCCTCGATGCTGCGGGTCGGCCGCGACCGCATGACCGACCGCGGCAACGTGCGCGGTTTCGAGTACGTGCAGTGCAACGCCGAGACGCTGCCGTTCCCCGATGCCAGCTTCGACCTGGTGACGATCGCCTTCGGCCTGCGCAACGTCACCGACAAGAACGCGGCGCTGCGGGAGATGCTGCGCGTGCTCAAGGTCGGCGGACAGGCGCGGGTGCTGGAGTTCTCGGAAGTGAAGGCCGACTGGTTCAAGCCGATCTACGACTTCCACTCGTTCCAGGTGCTGCCGCGGCTCGGCAGGCTGTTCGCGCAGGACGCGGACAGCTACCAGTACCTCGCCGAGTCGATCCGCAAGCATCCGCCGCAGGACGAGCTCAAGGCGATGATGGAGGAGGCCGGCTTCGCACGCTGCCGCTATCGC
Source organism: Proluteimonas luteida (assembly GCF_021191695.1). Classification (GTDB taxonomy): domain Bacteria; phylum Pseudomonadota; class Gammaproteobacteria; order Xanthomonadales; family Xanthomonadaceae; genus Luteimonas; species Luteimonas luteida. Next base: position 241,129 of record NZ_JAIWPT010000002.1, on the reverse strand, counting down.
AACCTCAGCGGCGGCATCGTCGCCATCCACGACGGCTTCAAGGCCTGAGAGGCCGGGAGGCGCGCGGCCGGCGGCCGGATCAGGCGTCGCCGGGGCGCGCGGCGAACAGGTCCTGCTCCGGCGTCGCCTCCGGATCCGCCCTGCCGTCGGCTTCGACCTCCACCGCGTCGCGCCGCGAGGCCAGCCGGTCGGCCAGGCGCGTGGGCTCCGGTAGCCGGTAGCCGCGCAGACAGCGCAGGGTCCAGTCCAGCGCGCCATCGAGCGACATCCGGTGTCCCGGCGAGACGATCAGCGGATTGCAGCGCGGCCGGCTGCGCAGCGCCCAGCCGATCTGCGTGCCACGGTCGGTCAGCGGGCTGCAGTCCCCGCGCCCGGGACCGGGCGCCGTGAACCGGCCGCACAGGCGCTTCTTGGCCACGCCGATGCTCGGCAGCCCGGTGACCACGCCGAAGTGCGCGGCGATGCCGAGCCGGCGCGGATGGGCGATGCCCTGGCCGTCGACGAATACGAGGTCCGGCGCCTGCCGCAACTGCCGGAGCGCGGCCAGCAGCGCCGGCAACTCGCGGAAGCTGAGCAGGCCCGGCACGTAGGGCATCGAGGTCGGCACCCGCGCGACATGGGTCTCCAGCGGCTGCAGGCTTTCGGCGTCGAGCAGCACCACGGCTGCGCGCGTGATCGCGCCCGCGTCCTCGAAACCGACGTCGAAGCCGGCCAGCCGGCGCACCTGCGGCGGCAGGTCGTCCTGCAGCCGGACCTGCGCGGCCAGCCGCGTCTGCAGCGCACGCGCCTGCGCGATGCTGCCGTCCCAGTCTTCGAACGTGTTCGCGGGTGCGGTCATGCGCGCAGCCTGCGGCGCGGGACGTTGCAGCCGTGTGCACGCGTCGCCGGCGGCGCGGGGGGCCGGCGCCGGCACCGGTCCGCGGCGTTAGACTTGTGGGCTGTCTCCACCGCCGAGTAGCCCCGTGATCCGCATTCCCCCGATGCCTTCTTCCCCGATCCGTCCCCGCCGGGCGGGTTTCCCGCAGCTGGCCGCGTTGCTGCTGCTGTCCCTGTCCGCGCTGTCGCTCGGCGCCTGCAAGCCCGGCGCCGAAGGCAGCCCTGCCCCCGCCACCGAAGCCCGGAACACGCCCGTGACCGCCACCGCCGACCGCGACGAGCATTCCTACGCCCAGCCCGACAAGGTCGTCACCGAGGACCTCGCGCTCGACCTCGCGCTGGACTTCGACGCCCGCACCATCGCCGGCACCGCGACCTATACCCTGCAGTGGAAGGACGACACCGCCACCGAACTGGTGCTCGACACCCGCGACCTGGCGATCGACAAGGTCGAGGGCGAGGCCGATGGCCAGTGGCAGCCGCTGCAGTTCGCGCTGGCACCGGCCGACCCCACGCTCGGCAGCAAGCTGACCATCGAGACGCCCCAGCGCAACACCAGGGTGCGCGTCACCTACACCACCTCGCCCGACGCGTCCGGCCTGCAGTGGCTGACGCCGGAGATGACCGAGGGCGGGCAACTGCCGTTCATGTTCAGCCAGTCGCAGCAGATCCACGCGCGCAGCTGGGTGCCGCTGCAGGACACGCCGGCGATCCGCTACACCTACACCGCGCACGTGACCTCGCGCCCGGACGTGATGGTGCTGATGAGCGCCGACAACGACCCCGACGCCGCACGCGACGGCGACTACACGTTCTCGATGCCGCAGCCGATCCCGTCGTACCTGATGGCGATCGCCGCCGGTGACCTGGTGTTCAAGCCGATCTCCGGGCGCGCCGGCGTCTGGGCCGAGCCGGCGACGATCGACCGCGCGGTCGCGGAGTTCGAAGACACCGAGAAGATGATCGAGACCACCGAGGCGCTGTACGGCCCGTATCGCTGGGAGCGCTACGACCTGCTGATCCTGCCGCCGTCGTTCCCCTATGGCGGCATGGAGAACCCGCGGCTGTCGTTCATCACCCCGACGGTCATCGTCGGCGACAAGTCGCTGGTCTCGCTGATCGCCCACGAACTGGCGCACAGCTGGTCGGGCAACCTGGTGACCTTCTCCAGCGCCAAGCACGGCTGGCTCAACGAGGGTTTCACCAGCTACGTCGAGAACCGCATCGTCGAGTCGCTGTACGGCAAGGAATTCAGCGACATGGAGTACGTCATCGCCCGCAACGCGCTGGCCGACGGCATCGCCGCGATGCCGGAGGCGACCCAGGCGCTGGCGGTCAGGCCCGGCACCGAGCTCGACGCCGACGACGCGCTCAGCGCGGTGTCCTACGACAAGGGCGCCTGGTTCCTGCAGTTCCTCGAACAGCGCTTCGGCCGCGAGGTGTTCGACGCGTTCCTGCGCGACTACTTCGACCATTTCGCGTTCCAGAGCATCACCACCGAACAGTTCCTCGACTACGCCAGGGCCAACCTGTTCGACAAGCACCCGGACACGGTGACCGACGCCGAGATCCAGGAATGGGTCTATGGCCCGGGCATTCCGGCCTACGCGCCGCAGGTGCTGTCGCGCAACTTCGGCATCGTCGATTCCGCGCGCCTGGCGTGGCTGGGCAGCCCGCAGCTGCCGCCGCGGCAGATCACCGACGCCTGGTCGACGCAGGAATGGCTGCACTTCCTCGACAGCCTGCCGCCGACCCTGACCCACGCGCAGATGGCGCAGCTGGACGCGGCCTACGGCTTCACCGGCACCGACAACGGCGAGATCGCGATGCGCTGGTATCCGCTGGCGGTGCGCAGCGGCTACACCGAGGCCAACGACGCGCTGGCCGCGTTCACCGAGCGCGTCGGCCGCCGCAAGCTGATCATGCCGATCTACACCGCGCTGGTGCAGACCGAGCCGGGCCTGGCGCTGGCGAAGGAGATCTTCGCCAGGGCGCGCCCGGGTTACCACCCGATCACCACGGCATCGGTCGAGAAGCTGATCGCCGAGGCGAAGCCGGCGCCGGCGCCTGCGCCGGCCGCGGACGCCACGACGGAGACGTCCGAGGCGCCGTCGCCCTGAGGCGGGAGCGCCACACGGATGACCTGCAGCGGTCGTCTTCCGGGGCGGCCGTTTCTTCCGTTCCCTTCCACCCGTAAAGGGCGCAATGCCCCGCATGCGGGGGTGCCCGAAGGGCGGATGGGGGAGGCGCTGCTCAGCGCATCACTGCCCCCGGCCGGCCGGGACACGTTCGCGCCACATGCCCGGCGCTGCGATGATGGCGCATCGCCGAACACACGAGGACCGCGCATGACCGCTTCCCATCTCCCGCTGGCCGCCGCCGTACTGCTGGTGCTCGGCCTCGGCGCCTGCCAGGACCGCGAGGCGCAGGCGGCCGCCCAGGCCGAGGCACAGGCCGCGGCCAACGAGCAGGCCGCCGCGCAGAACGAGCGCGACTTCGAGGCCGCCGTCGCTGCCGAGAACTGGGCGCTGGCCAAGGCCCAGGCCGACGTGCTGCTGGCGCGCTACCCCGACACGGCGGCGGCGGAACGCGTGCGGTTGCAGTTCGACGAGGTCAGGGCCAAGGGCGAGGCCCTGCGCGAGGATGCGCGCACCGCGGCGCTGTGGAGCTACAACAGCGAATCCGTCGAAGGCGGGCAGCAGCTGTCGGCGGCGATCTATGCGAAGGACACCATCGACACCGACGGCAGCGGGCCGAAGCAGGTGCGGCTGATCTTTCGCGACCATCCCTCGTGGGGCCGCAGCAGCTACCTCGTTCTGCAGGCTGGCGATTTCGACTGCTACGGCAGTTGCCGGGTCAATGTCACCGTCGACGACGCCGCGCCGCGGCGCATGGCCGCGAACCGCCCGAGGACCGACGAGGCGATCGCGATGTTCATCGACGACGAGCGCGCGCTGTGGCGGGCGATCGACGGGGCGAAGACGCTGGCGATCGAATTCCCGGTCAAGGCCGGCGGCACCCGCACCGCGGTGTTCGAGGTCGCGGGCCTGGATCGCGGGCGCCTGCCGGCCTGGAACTGATTGCCGCGCCGCGTGGCTGTCCATGACGACGGTCCCGCGGCCTGATCAGGCACCGGCGGTCTGCCGATGCGCGGCCCGCCCCAGCGCGAATGCCGCGCTCGCGGCGAAGCCGCCGACGACGACCGCCTGCAGCAGCAGGAACGCGAATCCCAAGGCGTTCGGCTGCACCCAGCCGAGCAGCGGCAGTGCCAGGCAGTCGATCGCGTACAGCGCGTTGACCGCGACCACGACGGCTGCCGCGCCGCGCGTCGGCCGCCGCGCCAGCCACGCCAGCCAGGCGGCGAACGGCAGCAACGCGACGCCGACGCCCTGCAGCAGCATGGCCGGCAAAGCGGTCCAGGCCGCCAGCGGCGCGGCGGCGGCCAGCATGATGACGGCCACCGCGCCGGTGCTCAGGGCGTCGGCATGCAGGATCTGACCGAGCAGGCGGGGACGGGCGATACGGGACATGGCGGACTCCTGTACGTCGGGATGTGCGTCCATGCTGGCCGGCGGCTTCGCGGCGGTCGATGACCTGCGAGGTAAAGCGGCCCGTTCCGGCGTGCATGGCCCGCGGTGCTACCCTCGCGGCATGAGCCTGGACACCAGCGTCGGCGCACGACTGCGCGACTGGCGGCGGCGCCGCCGCATGACCCAGATGGAGCTCGCCGGCAGCGCGGGGATCTCGACCCGCCACATGAGTTTCATGGAGACCGGCCGCTCGCTGCCCAGCCGGGCGATGCTGCTGCGGCTCAGCGCGCTGCTGGACGTGCCGCTGCGCGATCGCAACGGACTGATGGTGTCGGCCGGCTATGCGCCGATCTATCGCGAGCAGCCGCTCGACACGGACGCGATGGCGGCCGCGCGCGTCGCGATCGAGCAGCTGCTCACGGGTCATGAGCCGTATCCGGCGCTGGCCGTCGACCGGCACTGGCAACTGGTCGCGGCCAACCGTGCGTTTCCGGCATTGCTGGCCGGCGCCGCGCCGGCGCTGCTGCAGCCGCCGGTGAACGTCCTGCGCCTGAGCCTGCATCCCGACGGCGTCGCGCCGCGCATCGCCAACCTGCCGCAGTGGCGCGCGCACGTGCTCGAGCGCCTGCGCCACCAGTGGCAGGCGACCGCGGACCCGGTGCTCGCCGCGCTGCTGGCGGAATTGCAGGCCTATCCGTGCGACGACGGCAAGGCGGACGCCGACGTTCCGGCCGATGCGCTCGACTCGATCGTGGTGCCCCTGCAGTTGCACGATGGACACGGCGGGCTGTTGTCGTTCTTCAGCACGACGACGGTGTTCGGCACGCCGCGCGACATCACCCTGTCGGAACTGGCGATCGAGTCGTTCTTTCCCGCCGACGCGCGTACCGCCGCGGCGATGCGCACTGCGCTGCCGGAAGGCGACCACGGCAGCGCGAACTGAAGAGGGCAGGGAAGGGGCCGGCGCGCCGCGGCACGGGGGACGCCAGGGGGCGGGAGTCGCCAGCATCGACGCGGGCGGCGTGCGATGCGACTGCCGGGAGGTGATGCCGCGGAACCCGTGCCGAGCACTTGCCGGGCAGTCGCGGCAAGTGCTCCGGGTTCACTCGCCGATACAGTTGCGCTGCGCCAGCGAGAGTTGCTGGTTGGCGGCGTTGCGCTCGCGCACGATCGCGCGCTGCTGTGCGTTGCGTTGCGCGCGCAGGCCCGACTGGTCGGTGGGGTCGGTGGCGTCGGCATTGCGCGCGGTGCGCTGCACCTCGGTCGCGGCCAGTCGTCGCTGAGATGCGGCGACGCGGTTGTCCGACGGCGGCTGGATGGCCTGGCCGGCGGTCTGCAGGCAGCGCTCGCGCGGCGACAGTGCCGGGTTCGGCGTCACCGGGCGGGTCACGTCGTCCGACAGCGTGCGTACCGGCGTCGACGGCGGTGGCTGCAGCGTCGCGGTGCCGGTCGGCGCAGGCGTGGTCGGTTGCAGCACGGTCGGGGTCGGTGGCGGATCGGGCGGCCTGCGCAGTTGCTGCGCGGCGGCCGCGGTCGAGGCGAGTGCCAGCGCGGCGGCGAACAGGCGGATGGTGGACGTGCGCATGGGACCTCCTGAAGCGGGGCGGCATCGGAACCACGATGCCCTGCCGTCAGGGATGGCACCGCCATCGGCCGGGGTCAAGGCGTGGCCGGTCGCGGGTCCCGGACGGTTCAGTTGCCCCGGGCCGGCTGCGTGGCTGTGGGGCCGGGCGCCGCGGCGATGCTGTCGGTCTCGCCGTCCTCCGGCGGCATGTCCGCGACCGGCGCAGGCGGCTGCCCCGGCACCTCGGCGGGGATCGCGATCTCGGCGCGCCGTTCGCGCGGCAGCATCCGCGCGCTGCGCCAGCCGCCCCAGCGGTAGTAGGCGATCGACAGCAGCATCGCGCACAGTGCGCTGGCCGGGAAACTCCACCAGATCGCGTCGACCCCGATCACCGGCTGCAGCAGCGTCGCGAACGGCACCCGGATGCCCCACAGCGACAGCGCCAGGATCAGCAGCGGCGGCATCACCGCGCCGGTCGAGCGCACCACGCCGAACATCACGAAGGTCACTCCGAAGAACAGGAACGACCAGATCGCGATGTGGTTCAGGTGGCGGGCGATCTCCAGCGTGGCGCTGGCCTCGGGCAGGAACAGCGCCAGGGTGTAGCGGTCGAGCAGGATCAGCGGCGCGATCAGCAGCCCGGTCAGCAGGAAGTTGAACACCACGCCCTGGCGCGCGACGGCCGACACCCGGTCCCAGCGCTCCGCACCGACATTCTGCGCGGCCATCGTCGAACACGCCGCACCGATCGCCATCGCCGGCATCTGCACGTAGGTCCACAGCTGCAGCGCGGCGCCGTAGGCCGCCGTGGTCTCGATGCCGTGGGCGTTGACCATCGAGATCATCGCGATCATCGCCGCCGACAGCATCACCATCTGCACGCCCATCGGCACGCCCTTGACCACCAGCGCACGCACGATGGTCCAGTCCGGACGGTAGAGGCCGCGTTCGTGGCGGCTGATCCACAGCCGGTGCCGGCGGTGGCGCAGCCAGGCCAGCATCGCCGCCAGGCTCAGCGCGTTGGCGACCAGGTTGGCGGTCGCCGCGCCGGCCATGCCCATCTCCGGGAACGGGCCGATGCCGAACAGCAGCAGCGGCACCAGCACGATGTCGAGCGCGACCACCAGCAGCAGGAACAGGAACGGGGTGCGCGCATCGCCGGCGCCGCGCAGGATCGCCGACAGGAACGCCAGCGTGTACAGGAACGGCACCGCCAGGAAGATGATCTTGAGGTAGGCGTCGGCATGCGCCAACGCGCCGGCAGGCGTGCCCATCCATTCCAGCACCAGCCGCGACAGCGGCAGCCCGGCCAGCGCGATCAGCACCGAGGTCGAGATGAAGAACGTCGCACTGGTGCCGATGACGCGCTTGGCCTCGCCGAGGTCGCCGCGGCCGATCGCCTGCGCGACCAGGATCGTCGCCGCCATGCCGACGCCGAACACCGCGCCGAGCAGGAAGAACAGGATGTTGTTGGCATTGGCGATCGCCGCCAGCGCGTCCTCGCCGAGGAAGCGGCCGATCCAGACCGCGTTGACCGAGCCGTTCATCGACTGCAGCACGTTGCCGCCGAGGATCGGCAGCGCGAACAGGAACAGGGTCGGGGCGATGGGACCGGTGGTCAGGTCGCGCGGGGTCTTGGTTGGTGCGGCGGTCGGCATCGGGCAAGCGTACGGGGTTGCGGGGTCGACGTCGTGTAGGCGCGGTGCCAGGGCACGCGGCCAGCGGTATCGTGTTCAAGGAACCGACCGCGCGTTGGGAAGTGGTGGGAAGTGAATCTGACACCGTTGGCCCGACACCGTTAGCCGGCGCGTCTTCGGCTACGACCCGCAGTCCTGATAACATCTGCAGGCGGGGGATGGGGTGTGTGGCCTGACAGTTTCCAACTGCTTTCCCATAATCCGCCTCGCGGGATCTCAGCTTCATTCTGGATGAATGTGGACATGCCCGGAGAGTGCTTCACCCCGGAAGCCACGCGATCAATCGAGCTTGGGATGAAAGCAAGAAAGCTGCTCATGGTCGTTCTCTCCATGCTGTCAGGGGGCCTGCTTGCGCTCGTGTTGCTGCTTCTCGTCTGCTTCTTTATCGACATCGCTCAGACGGCTATATCATCCGCAAAATACAGTGATACCGCTGTCAGTCCGCCCGGTGATGGTTCATTCGGAAGCTCGGCTGCCATCCTGCTGATCTTCTTTGGCCCGTTCGTATTCTTGGCAGGTGCGATAGCACTGTCTTTTCCTGTCTATTTCGTTTTATTTAAGTCTGCGTTCGCCTCCAGCGTTCCTGGGGGCTATCAGCTTCTCGCGTCAGTGGCGACGTTCTGTTTGATTGGCGGCGCTACTACGACCTACCTTGAAGGCAACTTTATCCAAGGGGCGTTCTTTGGTGGCCTCTTCGGCATTCTGCTTGGCGTACCTGTCATTGGTCTGCGAAGCGTGAACCGCAAGCGCTAGCCAAGCGAATTCCTTCAAGCTACGGTTGAGAAATAATGGTTCCGAGAAATAACGGTTCAAACAACGGTTACAGGTTAACTTGAACGCAACTTTGCGTAAGAGGGCCACACGCCTTTGGATTGCTCATACCGATCAGGGCGCCGATTCGGCGCCCTGATCTTTCTACCTCGCAATGCCGGCCAAGCTCAGCCGTTCTTGCTCTCCAGCGAATACCCGAACTGCTGCCGGAACTGCAGCGAGAATTCCTCGTAGTCGAAGCGCTGGTTCTGGGTGCCGGGGTGCTCGACCTTGAGGGCGCCCATCAGGTTGCCGATGCGGCCGATGGTCGGCCAGTCGTAGCCCTTCTCGATGCCGAACAGCAGGCCGGCGCGGAAGGCGTCGCCGCAGCCGGTCGGGTCGGTGACCCGGCGCTCGTGCGCAGGCGGCACGTCGTGGGTGGTGCCTTCGGCATGGATCACCACGCCCTTGGGCCCGCGCGTGCAGATATAGGCGGTGACCTTGCCGGCGATGACCGTCTCGTCCCAGCCGGTGCGTTCCTGCAGCAGGTTGGACTCGTAGTCGTTGACGATCACGTAATTGGCCAGCTCGATGAACTGGCGCAGTTCCTCGCCGTTGAACAGCGGCATCGCCTGGCCCGGGTCGAACACGAACGGCACCCCGCCATCGAAGAACTCGCGCGCGTTCTGCAGCATGCCCTCGCGGCCGTCGGGGCCGACCAGGCCGATGGTCACCCCGGGCACGTCCTTCACGTGGTTCTCGTGGCTGCGCATCATCGCGCCCGGGTGGAAGGCGGTGATCTGGTTGTTGTCGTGGTCGGTGGTGATGAAGGCCTGCGGCGTGAACAGGTCCGGGATCTCGCGGATCTGCGACAGGTCGATGCCCAGCTCCTCGAACCATTCGCGGTAGGGGCCGAAATCCTGGCCGACGGTGCCCATCGGGATCGGGTCGCCGCCGAGCAGCTTGAGGTTGTAGGCGATGTTGCCGGCGCAGCCGCCGAACTCGCGGCGCATCCGTGGTACCAGGAACGAGACGTTCAGGATGTGCACCTTGTCGGGCAGGATGTGGTTCTTGAACTGGTCGGGGAACACCATGATGGTGTCGTAGGCCAGGGAACCACAGATCAGTGCAGACATCGGCGCGCAGCTCGTAGCGGGGAGTGGGCGATAGGTTAGCCCGCCGGGGTGGCCCGGGCCAGCGCGGCGGTGTCCGGGCGGGGCCCGGCGGGCACGGCCCGCGGCCGCCGCGCGAGCGCAATCCGGGGCGTCCCGGGGCCGCGGGACGGCGGCTTTTTTGCTAGGCTAGCCCGCCCTGCAGCACCCTCCCGGACGCCCCTTTCCGATGTTCAAGAAGTTCCGCGGTCTGTTCTCCAATGATCTGTCCATCGACCTGGGCACCGCCAACACCCTCATCTTCGTCCGCGGCCAGGGCATCGTGCTCAACGAGCCGTCGGTCGTGGCCGTGCGCCAGGACCGCAGCGCCGGCCAGAAGGTCGTCGCCGCCGTGGGCTCGGAGGCCAAGCAGATGCTCGGCCGCACCCCCGGCAACATCACCACCCATCGCCCGATGAAGGACGGCGTGATCGCCGATTTCACCTACACCGAGGAGATGCTCAAGTACTTCATCAAGAAGGTGCACAAGTCGCGCTTCCTGCGGCCCAGCCCGCGGGTGCTGATCTGCGTGCCGGCCGGCTCGACCCAGGTCGAGAAGCGCGCGATCAAGGACTCGGCGCTGGAAGCGGGCGCGCGCGAGGTGTCGCTGATCGAGGAGCCGATGGCGGCCGCGATCGGCGCCGGCCTGCCGGTCACCGAGGCGCGCGGCTCGATGGTCGTGGACATCGGCGGCGGCACCACCGAGGTCGCGGTGATCGCGCTCAACGGCATCGTCTACTCGCAGTCGGCGCGCATCGGCGGCGACCGGTTCGACGAGTCGATCATCAACTACGTGCGCCGCAACCACGGCATGCTGATCGGCGACGCGACCGCCGAGCGGATCAAGCTGGAGATCGGCTGCGCGTATCCGCAGGATCCGGTCGTCGAGATCGAGGTGTCGGGCCGGCACCTGGCCGAAGGCGTGCCCAAGGTCATCACGATCAGCTCCAGCGAGGTGCTCGACGCGCTGCGCGAGCCGCTGTCGGGCATCGTCGAGGCGGTCAAGCAGGCGCTGGAGCAGACCCCGCCGGAGCTGTGCGCCGACGTCGCCGAGCGCGGCATCGTGCTGACCGGCGGCGGCGCGCTGCTGCGCGACCTCGACCGCCTGATCAGCGAGGCCACCGGCCTGCACGTGCAGGTCGCCGAGGACCCGCTGACCTGCGTCGCCCGCGGCGGTGGCCGTGCGCTGGAGCTGCTGGACCTGCACGGCAACGAGTTCTTCGCTGCCGAGTGAGGTCGCGGGCCGGGCATCGGCCCGCGCCGAGGGCTCGGGACGGTGCGGTAGCGTGACGGGGGCCGTGCCGTTCCCAATCCCCATTCCCGACTCCCCAATCCCGGCCCTTCCATGTCTTCCCATGCCAGATCCCCCGCTCCCAGGCCCGGCGATGTCGCCGGCACCCTGCGGCTGCTGGCGTACCTGGCACTGTCGCTGGGGCTGATCGTCGCCGACCACCGCGGCGGCTGGCTGACCCAGTTCCGCGACCACGCCAGTATCGCGATGCAGCCGCTGTGGTGGCTGGCCGGCCTGCCGTCGCGGCTGGGCGAGAGCGTGCGCAACGACGCCGCGACCCGTTCCCAGCTGGCCGCCGACAACCGCCGCCTGCGCAACGAGTTGCTGGTGCTCAACGCCGGCCAGGCCCGGCTGCGGGTCGAGGCGGTCGAGAACGCGCGCCTGCGCAGCCTGCTGGGCGCGGTGGAGCAGGGCAGCCTCGACGTGCAGCTGGCACCGATCCTCAATGTCGACCAGGACCCCACGCGCCAGCGCCTGCTGCTCAACGCCGGCAGCCGCAACGGCGTGCGCGAGGGCCAGAGCGTGATCGACGCCGGCGGGTTGCTCGGGCAGGTGATCTCGGTGACCCCGTCGACGGCGACGGTGCTGCTGCTGACCGATCTCGAGCATGCGGTGCCGGTGCTGATCGCCCGCAACGGCGTGCGCCTGGTCGCCTACGGCAGCGGCCGCGCCGACCGGCTGCTGCTGCGGCACGTGCCGTTGTCGGCCGATGTCGAGGTCGGCGATACCGTGGTGACCTCGGGCCTGGGCGGGCGCTTCCCGCCGGGTTTTCCGGTCGGCACGATCACTGCGCTGGAGCCCGACGACAGCCGCGCCTTCCTGGTCGGCGACCTGGAACCGGCGGCACAGCTCGATCGCGGCCGCGACGTGCTGCTGTTGCGCGACCTGATCGTACCGGTGACCACCGCCGATCTCGATGCCGAAGCCGCTGCGCGGGCCGAGGCCGAGGCGGCTGCGGCGGCAACCGGGGATGCCGATGCGGCCGCGACGGACGGGGCGCAGGCGGAAAGCGCGCCGCCGGGCGCCACGCCTGCCGACGACGCGGTGCCGGCGCCCGCGGACGTTTCGCCATCCACGTCCGGCGCGCCGGCAACGCCGCCCGCGGGGGAGCGCCGGTGAGCCGGCGTCGCAATCCCTGGCTGCTGCCGGCCAGCGTGCTGCTCGCGCTGTTGCTGGGACTGCTGCCGCTGCCCGCGGAACTGCAGCCGCTGCGTCCGTTCTGGCTGGCGCTGGCGGTCGCCTACTGGGTGCTCGAAGCGCCCGAGCGGGTCGGCCTCGGGGTCGCGTTCGCGCTGGGGCTGGTCGGCGACCTCGCGTTCGGCGGCCTGCTCGGCGAGCAGGCGCTGCGGCTGGTGGTGATGAGCTTCATCCTGCAGCGCTTCCGCTCGCAGCTGCGGTTCTTCCCGCTGGCGCAGCAGGCGCTGGTGGTCGGCGGCCTGCTGCTCAACGACCGGGTGGTCAGCGCGGCGGTGCATCTGGCGCTGGGCGTGCCGCAGCTGCCGTGGACCTACTGGCTGGCGCCGCTGGTCGGCATGCTGCTGTGGGCACCGGTCTATCTGGTGCTGGACGCGCTGCGCTTCGGGCGCAAGGCCTGAGCGGCGATGGCGAAACGGCGCGCCAGCCGCAACATCCGCGACAACGCCGTCGAGGCGGCGACGTTCCGGCAGCGCGCGCTGATCGGCTTCGCCGTCGTGGTGCTCGCGATCGGCGGCCTGGCCGGCTGGTACTTCAAGCTGCAGGTCGTCGACCACGACCTCTACGCCACGCGCTCGGAGGCCAACCGCATCAAGCCGCGGCCCGTGGTGCCCGGACGCGGGCTGATCTACGACCGCAAGGGCCGCATCCTCGCCGACAACGAACAGGCCTACCGGCTCGACGTGACCCCCGAGGACGCCGGCGACCCGCGCGTGCTGGTGGCCGAGCTGTCGCGGATCATCGCCCTGTCGCCCGACGACATCGCCCGCTTCGAGCGTGAGCGCCGGGCCAAGCGCGGCTTCCACGCGGTGACCCTGAAGCTGCGGGTCAGCGAGGACGAGATGGCGCGCTTCGCGCTGAACCAGTGGCGCTTCCCCGGCGTCGAGGTCGTGCCCTACCTCAACCGCCACTATCCCTACGGCGACCTGTTCGCGCACGTGGTCGGCTACGTCGGTCGCACCGACGACAACGACGTGGCGCGCTACGGCGCCGCGCACCTGCTGTTCCCGCAGACCGGCCGCACCGGGCTGGAGCGCTACTACGACGACATCCTGCGCGGCAGCATCGGCTACGAACAGGTCGAGACCAACGTCGAGGGCCGCGCGCTGCGCCGGCTCGGACTGCAGCCGGCGACCGCCGGCACCGACCTGCGGCTGAGCGTCGACGCCGACCTGCAGCAGGCGATGGTGCTGGCCTTCGGCGGCCTGCACGGCTCGGCGGTGGCGGTGGACCCGGCGACCGGCGACGTGCTGGGCATGGTCAGCCTGCCCAGCTTCGACCCCAACCTGTTCGTCAACGGCATCTCGCATGCCGACTACCGCCGGCTGATGGACGACCCGGCGCGGCCGCTGTTCAACCGCAACGTGCTCGGCGGCGGCCCGCCCGGCTCGACGATCAAGCCCTTCGTCGCCCTGGCCGGGGTCGACAGCGGCCTGCGCACGCCGGCCAGCCGGGTGTTCTCGACCGGCGAGTTCTTCATCCCCGGCCAGCGCCGCGGCTACCGCGACGCCGCGCGCGGCGCCGGCTGGACCGACCTGCGCGATTCGATCGCGCGCTCGATCAACTACTACTACTACCAGCTCGCCTACGAGATGGGCATCGAGCGCTTCGACCAGTACATGGCGGTCTACGGCTTCGGCCAGCCGACCGGCATCGACCTGCTTGGCGAGAACCCCGGCGTGGTGCCGTCGCCGGCGTTCAAGGCCAGCCGCTCGCGCGAGCCCTGGTATGCCGGCGAGACGGTCATCGCCGGCATCGGCCAGGGCTACTGGATCGCGACCGCGCTGCAGCTCGCGCGCGGCACCGCGGCGATCGCCAACGGCGGGGAGCTCCACCCGCTGCACCTGGCGGCGGAGCGGCGCGATGGTTTCGACGCGCCGTGGACCGCGGTCGCGCGGCCCGCGCCGCACCCGATCACCGAGCGGCCCGACCACCTGCGCGCGGTCCAGGAGGGCATGATCAACACGATCCACGGTCGCGGCACCGGCACCCGCATGGCGATCGGCGCCGAGTACCGCATGGCCGGCAAGACCGGCACCGCGCAGCGCGTCAGCCGCCGCGGCAGCGCCAGCATGGATCCGCGCAACCTGCCCTACCACCTGCGCCACCAGGCGCTGTTCGTCGGCTACGCGCCGGCGGAGAACCCGACGATCGCGCTGTCGGTCATCGTCGAGCACGGCGGCTACGGCGGCACCATCGCCGCGCCGATCGCACGCAAGATCTTCGACGCATGGCTGCTGGGCAGGATGCCGGAGATCGAGATCGACCCGGCCACCGGCGCGCCGCGCACGGTGGTCGCGGCCAATCCCGGCGCGGTGCTGGAGGCCGAGCCGTCGTTCGACACGGTGACCGGCGGCGTGCGCACCGTGCCGCGCGACGCCAACGGGCAGTTCCCCGGGGTGGCGCCGCGATGAACGTGATCCTGCGCTGGCTGCTGGACATGCTGCACCGCTTCGTGCGCACCCTCGACTGGCCGCTGCTGGCCGCGCTGCTGGCGCTGATGGGCATCGGCCTGGCGGTGCTGCACAGCGCCAGCGGGCAGAACACGGCGATGGTCGCCTCGCAGGCCTCGCGCTACGGCGTCGGCCTCGGCGCGATGTGGCTGCTGTCGCGGATCCCGGCGATCCAGCTGCGGAGGTTCACGCCGCTGGTCTACGCGGCGTCGCTGCTGCCGCTGGTGGCGGTGCTGTTCGTCGGCACCGGGCGCAGCGGCCAGCACTGGCTGAACCTGGGCGTGTTCTACGTCCAGCCGGCCGAGCTGATGAAGCTGTCGCTGCCGATGATGGCGGCCTGGTGGCTGGGCCAGAACGCGATGCCGCCCCGGCTGGGCACGGTCGCGGTGACGCTGGCGATCATCGGCGTGCCGACCGGTCTGGTGCTGCTGCAGCCCGACTTCGGCACCGCGATCCTGGTCGCGTCCGGCGGTGCGTTCGCGCTGTACCTGGCCGGCCTGTCCTGGTGGTGGTTCGCCGGCGGCGCGGCGATCGCGGCGGCGGGCGCGCCGCTGGCCTGGCTGTTCTACCTGCAGCAGTACCAGAAGGACCGCATCCTGACCTTCCTCGATCCCGAATCCGATCCGCTGGGCACCGGCTGGAACATCATCCAGTCGAAGATCGCGATCGGCTCGGGCGGGTTGCGCGGGCAGGGCTGGGGCGACGGCTCGCAGTCGCACCTGAACTACGTGCCCGAGCACACCACCGACTTCGTGTTCGCGGTGCTCAGCGAGGAGTTCGGCTGGTTCGGCGTCGTCGTCACCCTGGCCTTGTACCTGTTCGTCGTCGGCCGCTGCCTGTGGATCGCCAGCGAGGGCCGCGACGGCTTCTCGCGGCTGCTGGTCGGCAGCCTCGGGCTGGCGATGTTCGTCTACGTCATCGTCAACGGCGGCATGATCTCCGGCCTGCTGCCGGTAGTCGGCGTGCCGATGCCGCTGCTGAGTTTCGGCGGCACCGCGGCGGTGTCGCTGCTGGCGGGTTTCGGCGTGGTCATGGCGGTCGCGTCGGGCAACCGGCAGAAACGCCGCTGAGCAATACCGCCGGGGGAAATTTCGGGAAGAAACGCCGCCGGCCGCGACGCCGAGCCTGACCGCAGCGAAACCGTGGCGCGCACGTGGTTGCCGACGTTGCGCGCCTGCATGCTAACCTCGCGCCCGATGAGCCGACGCCCGTATTTCCGACTCGCCGCTGGACTGCTGCCGCTCGCCCTCGTGGCCTGCGTCACCCCGGTCAATCCTTCCGCGGCGCAAGCCGACGACTACGAGGCGATCACGCCGCTGCCCGAGCCGGAACGACCGGCCGGCGCACTGCTGCCCAGCGTCCCGCAGCCCGAGGAGCGGCCGAGCGCGCCCGCGTCGGTGACCGATCCGGCGATCCCGCGCGCGCAGCGCGTCGACAACTTCGTCGCCTGGACCGCGCAGACCTATGGCGTCGACCCGGCGCACATCCGCCGCGTACTGGCCCAGGCCACGGTGCAGCAGCCGATCCTCACCGCGATCAGCCGCCCGGCCGAGGCCGTGCGCCCGTGGCGCGACTACCGCCCGATCTTCATCAACGACGCGCGCATCAACGGCGGCGTGGCGTTCTACCGCGAGAACCGCGCCGCGCTCGACCGGGTCGCCGCCGGGACCGGCGTGCCGGCCGAGTACATCGTCGCGATCATCGGGGTGGAAACCAGTTACGGGCGCATCACCGGCAACTGGAAGGTGATCGACGCGCTGGTCACGCTGGGCTTCGACTATCCGCCGCGGGCGCCGTTCTTCGCCGCCGAGCTGGCGCAGCTGTTCGCGCTGGAGAAGGCCGAACCGCAGCTCGACATCCTGCAGCTCAAGGGCAGCTATGCCGGCGCGATGGGCATGGGCCAGTTCATGCCGTCGAGCTATCGGCTGTGGGCACAGGACGGCGACGGCGACGGCCGCCGCGACCTGCTGACCCACAAGCCCGACGTGTTCGCCTCGATCGCCAACTATTTCGTGGTCCATGGCTGGGAGCGTGGCGGCCCCGTGGTCGCCCGCGCGCAGCGCGACCCGTCGGCCGCGGACTTCAAGCCCGAGAACTGGGAGCCGGTGTATCCGCTCGAGGATCTTGCCGCGCGCGGCTACCGGCCGCTGCCGGGCGAGCCGGTCGCCGAGGGCGCGACCCTGCTGTCGCTCGATGGCGACGCCGGCATGGAGTACTGGCTGGCCTACCGCAATTTCTACGTGATCACCCGCTACAACCGCTCGCCCATGTATTCGCTGTCGGTGCATCAGCTGGCGCAGGCGATCCGCGCCGGGGTCGGTCCGTGATGCGATGGCTGCTGCCGCTGGCGGCGGTCGTCCTGCTGGCGGGCTGCGCCGGTACGCAGAAGAAGTCCGACGGTACCGCCGCGACGCGCGTCGCGGCGCCGGCCGCCGCGGGCACCGCGCATGCACCCGGCACCCGCCGGGTGTCGCCGTATCCGCCTGCGCAGGAGGACCCCTCGACGCGCGGCCACTACACCGCCGGCGGCCTGTACCGGCCCGGTGTGCCGGACTCGCTGCCGGACTACCTGCCCAACGTCGACCTGATCCCCGAGCCGGAGGTGGTCGACCTGCCGCGCTCGCCGGTCGGCAACCGTTCGCCGTACCGGGTGCTGGGCAAGGAGTACCACGTGCTCGACGATCACAGCGAGTTCGTCGAGACCGGCACCGCGTCGTACTACGGTGCCAAGTTCCACGGCCGCCGCACCTCCAACCAGGAGGTCTACGACATGTACGCGTTCACCGCCGCGCACAAGTCGCTGCCGCTGCCCAGCTTCGCCCGGGTGACCAACCTCGATACCGGGCAATCGGTGATCGTGCGGGTCAACGACCGCGGCCCGTTCCACGAAGGCCGCGTCGTCGACCTGAGCTATGCGGCGGCGGTGAAGATCGGCGTCCATCCGGCCGGCACCGGGCGGGTGGAGGTGCGCGCGCTGAGCCCGGGCGAGGATGCGCGCCATGGCTACGACGCGGTCGCCGCCACGCCCGCGCCTGCACCCGACGTGGTGCCGGTGCCCGCTTCGCAGGTCGCCACCGCGCCGGCGTCGCGCCGCGCCGCGCGCCGCAACACTCGTGCGGCCGTTGCCACGGCGCCCGCTGCCGCGCCGCCCGCGGCGCCTGCAGCGGCGAGCGGGACGGCCACCGTCATCGACGCCATCGTCGAGGCCCTGCCGATCGCCAGTGCCCAGGCCGGCGAGCGTCCGGCGCCGTCGCCCGCGCCGCATGCCGGCGACGGGCGTTTCAACATGTACCAGGACGGGCGGGTCATGACCGCCGACGATTTCGACGCATGGCTTGCTGCGCGCGGCCTGCGGCTGGAGAACGGTCGCCAGGTGCCGATCCATCCGGCGCCCGAAACGCCGGTCGCGGCCGCGGCGCCGACGGCTTCCACGCCTGCAGCGCCGTCGCCCCCCGCCGCTGTTGCGGCCCCGGCTCCGGCTCCGGCGGCATCGGCCGGCGTGACCCTGCAGGTCGCGGCCTTCGGGGCGCGTGCCAATGCCGAGCGTGCGCTGGCGCAGTTGCGTGGGGCCGGCATCGCCGGTGCCGCGCTGCACGGTGGCCAGGCCGCCGGCAAGCCCGTCTGGCGCCTGCGCGTCGGGCCGCTGGACGCGGCCCGCGTCGCCGAGATGTCCTCGCGCGTCGCCGGCCTCGGCTTCGGCGCGCCTACCGTGGTCCGCGACTGATCCGCGGCCCGCGATTGAACCTGTCTGTCACCCGTCGGCCTGCCGTGGCCGGCATTCCGGAGTTCCGCCCCAGATGAAAGTGTCCGTTTTCGTTTCGCGTGTGCTGCTGGCCGCCGCTGCCACCGCGCTGTTCGGTGCCGCCATTGCCCAGGATCCCGCGCCGCAGCCCGCCGCTGCCGCGCCGGCGACCGCACTCAGCGACGAGTTGCCGACCCCGCCGCCGCCGGAGGTGACCGGCAGCGCCTGGCTGCTGATGGACTACGCCACCGGTCAGGTTCTCGCCAGCCACAACCCCGACGAACGCGTCGAGCCGGCCAGCATCACCAAGGTGATGACCAGCTACGTGATCGCCGCCGAACTGGCCGCCGGCAAGATCAAGCCCGACGACCAGGTGCTGATGACCGAGAACGCCTGGCGCAAGGGCGGCGCGGGCACCGACGGCAGCTACAGCGGCTTCCCGGTCAACCAGACCGCGCCGCTGCTGGACATGGAGATCGGCATGGTCGTGCAGTCGGGCAACGACGCCGCGATCGCGCTGGCCGAGCACGTCGCCGGCACCGAGCAGGCCTTCGCCCAGCTGATGAACGCCTATGCCAAGCGCATCGGCATGACCAATACCCACTTCACCAACGCCAGCGGCCTGTCGGAGCCGGAGCATTATTCGACCGCGCGCGACCTGGCGATCCTCGGCCGCGCGATGGTGCGCGACTACCCCGAGGAGTACGCACACAACAAGATCCGCGAGTTCACCGTCGGCCCGATCACCCAGCGCAACCGCAACCGCCTGCTGTGGCGCGACGACAGCGTCGACGGCATCAAGACCGGCCACCATTCCGGCGCCGGCTACTGCCTGCTGGCCTCGGCCCAGCGCGGCGACCAGCGGCTGATCTCGGTGGTCATGGGTTCGACCAGCGAAGCGCAGCGTGCGACCGACTCGCTGGCCCTGCTGAACTGGGGCTTCCGCTTCTTCGAGACCCATGCCGTCTACGATGCCGACACTCCGGTCACGACCCAGCGGGTGTGGAAGGGCAAGGCCAACGAAGTCCAGCTCGGGGTCGCCGAGCCGATGCTGGTCAGCATGCCGCGCGGCAAGTACGCCCAGCTCAAGCCGACGATGGACATCCCGCAGACGATCGTCGCGCCGATCGAGAAGGGCCAGCAGATCGGCACCGTGCGCGTGACCCTCGACGGCGAAGTCATCGCCGAGCGTCCGCTGGTCGCGCTGGAGGCGGTCGAGGAAGCGGGCTTCTTCAAGCGCCTGTGGCACGAGTTCCTGATGTGGTGGAACGCGGACTGACGTCCGCGTCGCGGCGCCGGCATCCCGATGGCTGCAGGCGGGGCGCCTTCTTTTCGCTTCGTCCGGTGAGCCCGGACGACGGTCGCCCCGGCCCGGCGTAGGTCGGCCCCACGCGGCCGACGTGCGTGGTGTCCGGGTTCACGAGGTGTCGGGGGATCGCCGATGCGGGCTGACCTGCCGCCCCCGGCGTCGGGGGCGTTGCCCCGACCTACGACAGGTGAATCCCGGGGATCGGCGAAGAGCCTTCTTTTTCGCACCGCCTTCACGCATGATCGGGCCGCCGCCCGGACCCGGCGGTATCTGGACAAGGAGTTCATGCATGACCGCTTCCCGCCCGCAAGGCCCGTCCGCCGCGTTCGTCGGCGCCTCATGGACCGCTCTGGTACTCGGCATCGGCGCCTACCTGATCGGCCTGTGGAACGCCGAGATGCTGCTCAACGAGAAGGGCTACTACTTCACCCTGCTGCTGTACGGCCTGTTCTCGGCGGTGTCGGTGCAGAAGAGCGTACGCGACCGCCACGACGGCATCCCGGTCACCGCGATCTACTACGGCCTGTCGTGGTTCGCGGTGTTGTCGGCGCTGCTGCTGTTGTTCATCGGCCTGTGGAACGCCACGTTGGCACTCAGCGAGAAGGGCTTCTACGGCATGGCCTACGCGCTGAGCCTGTTCGCCGCGATCGCGGTGCAGAAGAACACCCGAGATGCGTTGAGCGTGGAGTCGGGCAGGGCGCCGGGCGCGTATACGCCCGTGCCGCCGCCGCTGCCGGAAGACGGCGAGCGCTGACCGGTCCGCGGGCGTCCGTTCCGATCATCGGTATCAGTGCGTATGAACAAGACCATCGTCATCGCAGCCTTCTTGTTCCCCGCCGTCCTTCATGCCGGCGAATCGCGGCTTGTCGACAATCCGGAAATCTTCACCTGTTCGCCGGGCACTGTTTCCTCCGGTGACACCGTGCTCCTGTCAAAGAACGGCTCTCGCCTGAGAGAGTTGGCTGTTGTCCGGCCAGGCGGACAAACGGGACATTTTCTGGTCGTTGATTTGCCGCCCCGGGAGATGCAGCCATTCATGACGCCGGATGAGCTGGATGCGGTGCGGCAGGTCGCCATCGCTGTCGATAGTCTTACCGGTCTGGAGTGGCGGACGGGGGCCGCGCAGGAGCGGGTCTTCACTGTTCCAGGCATCTACGAGTTCATCATCGGTCCGAACCTGGAATCCGAGGATTACGCATATGTTTGCCGTATCCGGTACCAGCCACCCGCTTCGCTTGCGGCATCCCGGCCCAGCGCGACAGCGCCGGCAGCCTCGAATGGTGTCCAACTTCCGGCGTCGTGACATGTCCGGGAATGGGCTTGTCTGCGATACCTCCGGTGCGGCCGGCGTTTCCCGGCGGCGGGCCCGGTGCGCGGCTTGGGATTCGCCGCCACTGCCCCGATAATCCGGCGATGGAAATCAAATCCGACAACCCAGAACACGGCTTCCAGTTCCCCGGTGTTTTCGAGCTCACCGCGATGGGGCCGGCCGATGCCGGCCTCGAAGCCGAGATCCCGCGCCTGCTCGGCGCGGCCGGCATCGAGGTGCTGCACGAAACCGTCGCCTCGCGCGCGTCCAGCGGCGGCCGCTTCGTCTCGGTCAAGCTGAGTTTCCGTGCCGGATCGCGCGAACAGTACGACGCCGCGCACACCGCGCTGCGTGCGCATCCCGAGGTGAAATGGACACTGTGAGCGCCGTGCGCCCGCCGTTCGCGGGGCCGGCCCGGCGATGACCGCGCGCCTGCTCTACCGCAGCGCGCAGCTCTACGAATTCACCGCCGCGCAGATGCGCCAGCTGGTGCGCCGGTCGCGTGCCTGCAATGCCGCGCATGGGATCACCGGCCTTCTGCTGTATCGCGACGGCCTGTTCCTGCATCTGCTCGAAGGTGGAGCTGGCGCGATCGAGGCGCTGTACGCGCGCATCGCCGGCGATCCCCGGCATTGCGAGGTCCGCCTGCTGGCGCGCGACGCGCGGGCCTCGCGGCTGTTGCCCGGCTGGGACCTGGCCTGGGCCGAGGTGCCGGTCGACGACAGCGGCGTGCCGGCATTCGCCGGCCTGGACAGCGACGCCCGTGCGCTGCGGCTGCTGGCGCGTGCGCCGGACGACGACGCCATGGCCACGACGCTGCGCCGCTTCCTGGCCGGTGCGCCGATCCCGTCCGGGCGTCTGGCCTGCGCGGCCACCGGATTGCACGCGTGAGCGCCGCCGCGTCGACCGCAGCGCTGCAAGCGGCCGCCGTGCGCCAGCTCGGGCGCCAGCCCTATGCACCGGTGTGGCGGGCGATGCAGCGCTTCACCGATGCCCGCGACGAGGCCACGCCCGACGAGCTGTGGGTGGTCGAGCACGACCCGGTGTTCACCCTGGGCCAGGCCGGCAAGCCCGAGCACGTGCTGGCGCCGGGCGACATCCCGGTGCTCAAGGTCGACCGCGGCGGCCAGGTCACCTATCACGGCCCGGGGCAACTGGTGGTCTATCCGCTGCTCGACATCCGCCGGCTGAAGGTCGGGGTGCGCGACTACGTGTGCCGCATCGAGCAGGCGATCATCGACACCCTTGGCGAGTGGAACATCGATGCGCAGCGCCGCGACGGCGCGCCCGGGGTCTATGTCGCCGGCGCCAAGATCGCCGCGCTCGGCATCCGCGTGCGCCGTGGCTGCACCTTCCACGGCCTCGCGTTCAACGTCGCGATGGACCTCGAACCGTTCCGGCGCATCAATCCCTGCGGCTATGCCGGCTTGCAGGTGGTCGCGCTGTCCGACCTCGGCGGGCCGTCGTCGCCGGACGCGGTCGCGCAGGTGCTGCTGGCGCAACTGGCGCGCCAGTTCGGGCTCGCGCTGGCGCCCGCGCCGGCACCGGCGCTGGCCGACGGCGCTGAATGACACGCAGCATCCCCGCTCGCGCGGCAGACAGCCCCCGGCCGGCGGCCTACAATGGCCGCCTGGCCCGCGTCCCGACCCGCCCATGACCCTCCGCTCCGCCGACAAGACGATCCCGCTGCAGGTGGTGTCCGCGCCCGCCGTGGCGCCGGCTTCGCTGCAGGCCGGCGTCAAGCAGGTCGCGGGCGACAAGATCGCGCGCTCGCCGGTGCAGTTCGCCGATGCGCCGGTGCTGCGCAAGCCGTCGTGGATCCGGGTGCGGATCCCGTCCAACGGCGCGGTCGCCGCGCTGAAGTCGAAGCTGCGCGAGAACCGCCTGGTCACGGTCTGCGAGGAAGCCAGCTGCCCGAACATCCACGAATGCTTCGGCCACGGCACCGCGACCTTCATGATCCTGGGCGAGGTCTGCACCCGCCGCTGCTCGTTCTGCGACGTCGCCCACGGCCGGCCGAAGCCGCCCGACGCCTCCGAACCGCTGAACCTGGCGAACACCATCGCCGACATGGGCCTGAAGTACGTCGTCATCACCTCGGTCGACCGCGACGACCTGCGCGACGGCGGCGCCCAGCATTTCGTCGACTGCATCACCGAGGTCCGCAGGCAGAGCCCGCGCATCCGCATCGAGATCCTGACCCCGGATTTCCGCGGCAAGGGGCGGATGGAGCGTGCGCTGGAGATCCTCGCGACCAATCCGCCGGACGTGTTCAACCACAACGTCGAGACCGTGCCGGACCTCTACCGCAACGTACGGCCGGGCGCCGACTACCAGTGGTCGCTGACCCTGCTGCAGAAGTTCAAGGCCCAGCACCCCGGGGTGTCGACCAAGTCCGGCATCATGCTCGGTCTCGGCGAGACCATGGAGCAGGTGCAGGGCACGCTGCGCGACCTGCGCGCGCACGACGTCGACATGGTCACCATCGGCCAGTACCTGCAGCCCAGCGCGCACCACCACCCGGTGCTGCGCTACTGGACGCCCGAGGAGTTCAAGGCGCTCGAGGACTACGGCATGGCGCTGGGCTTCAGCCACGTCGCCTCCGGCCCGCTGGTGCGCTCGTCCTACCACGCCGACCGCCAGGCGATCGAAGCGGGCATGGCCGCCGCCTGATGCGCGCCGTGGCCGGCCCGGGCTTCCGGCGTCGCGCAGTCCGTTCGCTGAACGCCGCCTGCCGCGGCTCGTTGCCCGCCGGGGTGGTGTTCATGTGCCGGCCAGTCCCCGTCTTTACATTGAACTTGCACCGGACATGCAACTTTCGGCACTGTCGAGGCGTCTGTTCACGCGACAGGCTGGACTGCATGTCCATCATGACCGCATCCGCAACCAGGTAACTGCATGAAAGTGTCCCGCATCGTCTCCGGTTCCGTGATCGCCCTCGCGCTGGCGGTGCCGCTTGCGCTGATGGCCAGGCCCGACATCACCATCGGCGACGTCCCGTCGACGCCGAACGTCGACCAGGTGGCGGCGTCGAAGCTGGTCTACGGCCTGCTGTCCGACAGCCGCTACGCCTACCGGCCGCGGCCGCTGGATGCGGCGATGTCGGTCGACATCTTCGACCGCTACCTGGAGAACCTCGACGCCAGCAAGCTGTTCCTCAGCGCCGACGACGTGGCCGGCTTCGAATCGTTCCGGCCGCAGATGGGCGCGGCGGTGAAGAACGGCGACATCGCGCCGGCGCTGGAGATGTTCGCGCTGTACCAGCAGCGGGTGGCCGAGCGCAGCGCCTATGCGCGCGACCTGCTCAAGCAGGACATCTTCGACTTCACCGGCAACGACCGCTGGGAATACGACCGCAAGGACGCGCCGTGGGCCACCCGCGAGGCGCTCGACACGCTGTGGCGGCAGTCGGTGCGCAACGACTGGCTGCGCCTGCAGCTGGCCGGCAAGGCGCCCGACGAGATCCGCAGGACGCTCGACCGGCGCTACCTCAACCTCGCCAACACCGTCGCCGCGCTCAACAGCGAGGACGCCTTCAGCAGCTTCCTCAACGCCTACACCGGCGCGATCGACCCGCACACCAGCTATTTCAACCCGCGCGCGGCCAGGCTGTTCAACCAGAGCATGTCGCTGTCGCTCGAAGGCATCGGCGCGCAGTTGCAGAAGCAGGACGACGTGGTCGTGATCCGCGAGCTGATCGCCGGCGGGCCGGCCGCGCTCAGCAACAAGTTCAAGCCCGGCGACCGCATCGTCGGCGTCGGCCAGGGCACCAACGGGCCGATGGAGGACGTGGTCGGCTGGCGCATCGACGACGTCGTCGAGAAGATCAAGGGACCGAAGGACACCCAGGTGCGCCTGGACGTGGTGCCCGCCGAGGCCTCGCTCGACAGTGACCCGGTGCGCATCACCCTGACCCGCGCGCGCGTGCGCCTCGAGGAACAGGCGGCGAAGGCCGAGACGCTGACCCTGCCGCCCGGCGAGGACGGCGGCGTCGAGAAGCGCATCGGCGTGATCAAGCTGCCGGCGTTCTACCAGGACTTCGAGGGTCGCCGGAACCGCAACGGCGAATATGCCTCGGCGACCCGCGACGTCGCCCGCCTGCTCGAGCAGTTCCGCCAGGACAACGTCGACGGCGTGGTGCTGGACCTGCGCAACAACGGCGGCGGCTCGCTGAACGAGGCGGTCGAACTGACCGGCCTGTTCATCGACCAGGGCCCGGTGGTGCAGGTGCGCGAGTCCGGCGGCCGCGTCGGCGTGCAGGCCGACCGCGACCCCGGCGTGGCCTGGGACGGGCCGCTGGCGGTGCTGATCAACCGGGGGTCGGCGTCGGCCTCGGAGATCGTCGCCGGCGCGATCCAGGACTACGGCCGCGGCCTGATCATCGGCGAGACCACGTTCGGCAAGGGCACGGTGCAGAACCTCGTCGACCTCGACCGCTGGCCGGCCAACGAGACCAAGCGCTACGGCCAGGTCAAGCTGACCATCGCCCAGTTCTTCCTGCCCGGCGGCAGCAGCACCCAGAACAGGGGCGTCGAGCCGGACATCCATTTCCCGGTCACGGTGGACGCGACCGAGTTCGGCGAGAGCACCTACGACAATGCGCTGCCGTGGACCCGCATCGCCGCGGTGCCGCACGTGCAGTACGGCAACTTCGCCTCGCTGCTGCCCACGGTCAACGCGTTGCACGAGGCGCGCGTGGCCAATGATCGCGAGTTCCAGTGGCTGGCCGAGGACATCGCCGAGTTCCGCGCCGAGCGCGAGAAGAAGTACGTCACGCTGAACCTCGAGGAGCGCCGCATCGAGCGCGACCGCCAGACCGCCAAGCGGCAGCAGCGCCAGGAGGAACGCCGCGAACTGGGCCTGGCGCTGGACCCGCTGGCCGAGGATTCCGACGATGACGGCCTGCAGGCCAGCGAGCGCGCGATCGCCCAGCAGAACCGGCTGGAGAAGGCCGCCGAGGAACGCCCGGACCCGCTGCTGCGCGAATCGGCCGCGATCCTGGCCGACGCGGTGCGCGTGCTCAACAACGACCGCAATCTGTCGTCGACGGTATTGCCCGAGTCGACCGCGCCGGGCCGCTGGGCGCGCTGAGCCCCATCGCCGGTCTGCGGCGCGGGGTGGTCTCGCGCACGCCGGGGGCGTGGCCCCGGCCTACGCATCGGGACGGGCGGATGGCGTCGTAGGTCGGGCCAACGCGCCCGACGCCGGTGACCCGCAGCGTTGCAGTCGTGCGGGCCCGGTGTTCCGCCGCGGCGCCGCGGACTGCGCGTAGAATTCCGGTCCCGCCCGCGGGCGGCCGTCCCCCGACTTCTTCCACGGAATCCCCATGAGCGTCGCGCCCGTGTCGCGCCCCGCGTCGGTGCTCGCCATCGCACTGGCGCTTGCAGCGGTCTATCTGGTCTGGGGATCGACCTATCTGGCGATCCGCTTCGCCCTCGAGGGCGGTTACCCGCCGCTGCTGATGGCCGGCGGCCGTTTCCTCGTCGCCGGCGGCCTGATGTATGCGGCGCTGCGGCTGCGCGGCGTGCCGGCACCGAGCCGCACGCAGTGGAAAACGCTGGTGGCGATGGGCGTGCTGCTGCTGGGCCTGGGCAACGGCATGGTCTGCATCGCCGAACAGAGCGTGTCCTCGGGCCTGGCCGCGGTCGCGGTGGCGTCGGCGCCGATCTGGATCGCGCTGTTCCTGGCGCTGCGCGGCGACCGCCCGAGCCGCATGGAACTCTTCGGCCTCGCGGTCGGATTCGCCGGCGTGCTGTGGCTCAACGCCGGCAGCTCGCTGACGGCGACGCCGCAGGGGCTGGTCGCCCTGCTGGTCGCGCCGCTGGCGTGGGCCTTCGGCTCGGTGTGGAGCCGCGGTCGCGACCTCCCGTCGCCGTTCATGGCCGCGGCCGCGCAGATGCTGGCCGGCGGCGTGCTGATCCTCGCCGCCGGCTTCCTGCTCGGCGAGCGCCTGCATGCGCTGCCGACGCTCAAGGCGACCCTGTCGCTGGCCTACCTGGCCTCGTTCGGTTCGATCATCGGCTTCACCGCCTACATCTGGCTGCTGCACAACGTGCGGCCGACGCTGGCCGGCAGCTATGCCTACGTCAATCCGGCGATCGCGGTGCTGCTGGGTGCCTGGCTGGCGGCCGAGCGCTTCAACGCGAACGACCTCGGCGCGATGGCGGTGATCCTGGTGGCGGTGGTCGCGATCACCCTGGCGCGCACCAGGCGCGCGCCGCGGCCGGCCGTGGCCGCCGCCGGAGACGAGGCGTGATCGACATCGCGCGGAACCGCCGCGGGCTGTGGATCGCGGTCGCCGCGTTCGTGATCTGGGGCCTGATGCCGCTGTACTGGTATCTGCTGCGCGACGTGCCGTCGCTGCAGATCGTGCTGCACCGCGCGCTGTGGTGCGCGATCCTGGTCGCGGCCTGGCTGACCCTGCGCCGCGGCCGCGGCTGGCTGCGCGAGGTGGTCGCGCAGCCGCGGCTGGCCGGCATGCTGGCGTTGTCCGGCACGCTGATCGCGGCGAACTGGAGCCTGTACGTCTGGGCGGTCAACAACGGCCACGTGGTCGAGGCCAGCCTGGGCTACTTCATCAATCCGCTGCTCAACGTGCTCATCGGCGTGCTGTTCCTGCGCGAGCGCCTGTCGCCGCCGCAGTGGATCGCGGTCGCGCTCGCGGCCTGCGGCGTGCTGTGGCTGACGTTCAACTACGGCAGCTTCCCGTGGATCGCGCTGTGCCTGGCGTGCTCGTTCGCGCTCTACGGCCTGATCCGCAAGTTCGCGGCGGTCGAGGCGGTGCAGGGGCTCGGGGTCGAGAACCTGTTCGTGTTCGGCCCGGCGCTGCTGGCGCTGCTGTGGTTCGAGTTCCACGGCGGCGGGTTCTTCTCGCTGCGCTGGGGCGGCTGGGCCGACGTGCTGCTGGTCATGGGCGGCGCGCTGACCGCGATTCCGCTGATCTGTTTCGCCTACGCGGTGCGGCGCGTGCCGCTGTCGGTGGTCGGCGTGCTGCAGTACATCGGCCCGACGCTGCAGCTGCTGCTGGGCGTGTTCTTCTTCGGCGAGGCCTTCGGCGTCGACCGCGCGACCGGCTTCGGCTTCATCTGGCTGGGCCTGGCGATCTTCGCCGCGGACGGCGTGCTGCAGTCGCGCCGGCGCATCGTCGCCCAGCAGGCCTGAGAGGCCGGGACGCCGGGCGTCATTCGCCGACGCCGCCACGGATGCCCGGCAACGGTCTCGCGACGGCGTTCGATGCGTCCTCGACCTCCGAGTACCGGCCGCGTCAGCGCGCGGCCAGCGCCGTGTCCGGACACGCGGGCCGGTCGAACCAGTCGACCACCGTCGGCGCCAGCCGGTCCAGCCGCATCGGCAGGCTCAGATGGTCTTCGCCGTGGACTTCGAGATAGCGCGCGTGCGGCGATGCCGCGGCCAGCGCGCGGCCGTGCGCGACCGGAACATGCCGGTCGGCGTCGCCGTGGACCAGCAGCACGCAGGCCGGCGTCCTTGCCAGCGCGGCCCCGACGTCGACGCTGTCGAGCGGCAGCGCGAGGGTGCGGCCGGCGCGGTCGATCGCCGCCTCCAGCGTCTGCGGCTGCAGCCGCCAGCGGATCCATTGCCGGGTCAGTCGCTGCACCGTGCCTTCCGGCTCGATGGCGAGCATGTGCGGGACCATGTCGCGGATCGCCGCGCCGGCATTGTCGAACGATTCGAACGCGACCACGCGCCCGGCCTGAAGCCGCGGATCGGCGGCGCTGAAGATCGCCGTCGCCGCGCCGTAGGACACGCCCAGCAGGTGCAGTTGGCCGACGATCTCGCCGCGCGCGCGCAGCGCCGCGACCGCGTCCACCACGTCGTCCGCCTCGCGCGTGCCGTAGCCGGCCGGCGCGCTGCCGGAGCGGCCATGGTTGCGCAGGTCGAGCGTGATCGTGCGGTAGCCGGCCTCGGCGAGCCGCAGCGACCACGGCAGCAGCGAACCGCCGTCCATCATCCAGCCGTGCAGCAGCACGACGGTGCCGCGCGGCGCGGGCGGCGGCACGGACGGCGCCTCGAAGGCCAGATCGAAGTCGAGCCTCTCGCCCGCGGCGTCGCTGCCGCGCCACGCATAGGCCAGCCGGTAGTCGCCCGGATCGACGGCGCGCCAGAACACCGGCAGCCCGTCGCGCGTGGCGACGTGGCCGCTGCGGTGCGGCAGGCGTGAGAAGGCCGCATCGATGCGGTCGCCCGGCAGCAGCGGCGAGGTCCCGCCCGGCGCGACCAGGTGGCCTGCAAGCGACGACGACAGCCCCGGCAGCGACGAGAAGCCCGCGACGAGCAGGCAGGCGACGAGCAGGCAGGCGAGGCGGAGCATGGCGGGGAGATCCGGCGGACAGCGGCCGGCCAGACTAGGGACGCGGGCGTCGAGCGGCTATCGCACGACGATGACACTGTGATGACAGTGCAGGTGTCGTTCAGCCGCGCGCGGCGACCAGCCACAGCAGCACGGCGCCGCCGACCACCGCGGTGGCCAGCGCGATGATCCGCCAGCGCCGGGCGCGGGCGCGCAGCCGGCGCACGCGTTCGTCGTTGAGCACGCGCGCCGATTCGATCAACGGCGCCGCGCGCTGTTCGGCCTGTCGGTAGATCGCCTCGGCGCGCGCGGGGTCGGCTTCGGCCTGCAGCGCGGCATCCTCGTAGACCTCGAACGCGCGCGCCTGCAGGTCCTGGATCTGCCGCACCAGTTCGGCATTCGACAGCGGAGTGGCAGGGATGTCGTTCATGCCGCGCGCAGCGCCGTGGTGACCGGCAACTGCGCTGCGCGCACCGCCGGGAACAGGCCGCCGACGAAGCCGATCGCCAGCGCCCACTTCAGCCCGCTCCACAGCAGGGCGGGGGACACGCGGAACTCGAACGTGACCTGGCCGACGCCGCCGGCCAGGGTCGAGGCGCTGTAGCCGTTGAACACCAGCCAGGCGACCAGTCCGCCAAGCAGGCCGCCGAGCAGCGCCAGCAGCATCGTCTCCAGCATCACCGCGACGACGACCGGCAGCCCGCGGAATCCGATCGCGCGCAGCGTGGCGATCTCGCGCGCACGCGCGGCGACCGTCGCGAACATCGTGTTCAACGCGCCGAACACCGCGCCGACCGCCATGATCGACCCGACCACGATGCCGATGATGCGCAGCACCTTCGCCATGCCTTCCGACTGCCTGGCGAAGTAGTCCAGCGTCGTGCTGACCGCGACCTGGGTGCGCGGATCGGCCTCCAGCGTCGCCTTGAACGCGTCGAAGGCGCCGGCGCCGGTCAGCCGCGCGGTCACCGACGCGCGGCTGCTGCCGCGGCGGTAGGTGGTGGCGACCACTTCCGCGTCGCCCCAGATCTCCGAGTCCATCGCATCGCCGGACTCGAACGCGCCGACCACCTGCCAGACGTCGGCACCCAGCCGCACCGACCGGCCGGGTTCGAGCCCGGCGAACTGCCGGCGCGCCCCGGCGCCCACGACCAGCTCGCGCTTGCCGGTGTCGAAGCTGCGGCCCTCGACGATGCGCAGGTTCGGCCGCACCTGGAACGCCATCTCGCCGACGCCGCGGAACTGCACGCTGCCGTCCTCGTCCGGTGCGCCGCCGCGCAGCGGCAGGTTGGCCGCGACCACCAGTTCCGGCGACGCCAGCGGGCGACCGTCGGCGTTGCGCGCGATCTCGGGCGCATCGGCGACCACGGTGATCGTCGCGCGGTCCATCACCGACATCACTTCGGCCGCCGAGCCGCCGCGCAGCACGATCGCGCTCGACGCATCGCCGGTGCGGCCCAGCGTGTGCTGGTAGCCCTCGGCCATCGACAGCAGCGCGACCAGCACCGCGACCACGCCGGCGATGCCGATGACCACGACCGACGACGCGCCCAGGCGCTGGCCCAGCGTGCTGATGCCGATCTGGCTGACCGAGGCCGCCTGCCGGCCGCTGCGGCTGAGCAGCATCCACAGCGCGACCGCCACCGCCAGCGCCAGCAGCACGAACCACGGCGATGCGATCCAGACCGCGAGCGCGATCACGAGGCCCAGGACCAGGCCGATGTTGAGCAGGAATGTCTTCATCAGGTTTGCCATCGTGGTGTCCTCAGCGCCCCGCCAGTGCATCGACGATGTTCAGGCGCATCGCGCGGATCGCCGGCAGCGCGCCGACCAGCAGCCCGATCGCCAGCATCAGCGCCAGCCCCAGCAGCCAGCTGCCCGCGGTGATGCCCGGCAGCTGGATCATGCCGCCGCTGCCGGCGGTGACGACCTGTCCGGCGATCGCGGCCAGCGCCAGCCCGGCGACGCCTCCGGCGACCACGAGCGTCACCGATTCGGCCAGCACCAGCAGCAGCACGCTGGTGCTGGAGAAGCCGATCGTCTTGAGCACCGCCAGCTCCGAGGTGCGCTCGCGCACCGCCTGGGCCATGGTGTTGCCGGTCAGCAGCAGCAGGGTGAAGAACACCGCGCCCATGATCGAGCCGACGATCAGGCCGATGTCGGCCATCTGCTTGAGCTGCGAGGCGAACGCCGCGGCCTCGGTCATCGTGCGGGTCTCGTTGGGCGAGTTCATCGACAGCGCATCGATCGCCTTGGCCGCGCGGTCGGCGCGGCGCACATCCGATACCCGGCTGATGAACCAGCCCACGTCGCCGTCGACATAGGGCGTGGATTCGGCGAAGTAGTCGTAGTGCAGCAGGATCAGCTGGTCGTAGAAGCCGCCTTCCTTCGCGTCCTTGGGCCGCAGCGTGCCGACGATGTCGAACGACCAGTTCAGCGTGCCGTCGCTGTTGGGGAAGATCGACGA
Organism: Proluteimonas luteida; assembly: GCF_021191695.1. Lineage (GTDB taxonomy): Bacteria > Pseudomonadota > Gammaproteobacteria > Xanthomonadales > Xanthomonadaceae > Luteimonas > Luteimonas luteida. The sequence goes on along the minus strand of NZ_JAIWPT010000002.1, from coordinate 209,488 downwards.
CATCAGCGGGATGCGGTCGCCGACCTTCCAGTCGAAGCGCTGCATCAGCTTCTCGCCGACCAGGATGCCGGTGCGCGTGCGCGCGAACGCATCGCGCTCGGCCTGGCTGACGGCGATCTCCGGATACAGGTCGAGATAGTTGGGCGCGACCGCGAAGCTGAAGATCTGGTTGCGCGGTTCCTGGTAGACGCCGCCGAACCAGTTGGCCCAGGTCACCGCCTCGATGTTGTCGACGGTCTCGATGCGCCGCGCCAGCGCCTGCGGCAGCGACTCGATGAACGACAGCCTGGACGAGGTCTGCAGGCGCTGCGCGCCGTCGGCGTTCTGGCCCATCTGGGTGAAGGCGACGCGGATGCCGTCGAGCAGGCCGAACAGCAGGAACGCGGCGACGATCGAGGCCAGCGTCAGGAAGGTGCGGGTCTTGCGCCGGAACAGCGCCGCCCAGACCAGGTGCAGGTATTTCATGGGATATCTCCTGCTTTTCCCTTCTCCCTGTGGGAGAAGGTGGCGCGAAGCGCCGGATGAGGGGCGGCGAGGGCTGTCAGGCCCTCACCCCAACCCCTCTCCCTGAGGGAGAGGGGCTCAGCAAAGCGTCATGCCGCGTCGGCCTGCTGCTCGACCAGCGAGCCCTTGTCCAGGTGCAGCGTGTGGCTGGCGTAGCCGGCGGCCTTGGGGTCGTGGGTGACCATGACGATGGTCTTGCCGTGGTCGCGGTTGAGCGACTGCAGCAGGCCGAGGATGTCCTCGGCCGACTGGCGGTCGAGGTCGCCGGTGGGTTCGTCGCAGATCAGCAGCGTCGGGTCGGAGACGATCGCGCGCGCGATCGCCACGCGCTGCTGCTGGCCGCCCGACAGTTCGTTGGGCTTGTGCGAGGTGCGGTCGGCCAGGCCGACCAGGGTCAGCGCGATCTGCGCGTTGCGCCTGCGCTGCGCGCCGGAGAGCTTGGTCAGCAGCAGCGGCAGCTCGACGTTCTTCTGCGCGGTCAGCGCCGGCATCAGGTTGTAGAACTGGAACACGTAGCCGACGTTGTGGCTGCGCCAGGTCGACAGCTGGCCGCCGGTCATGCGGTCGATGCGCTCGCCATTGACGCTGATCTCGCCCGAGGTCGGCGTGTCCAGCCCGCCGATCAGGTTCAGCAGCGTGGTCTTGCCCGAGCCGGACGGCCCCATCAACGCGACGAAGTCGCCCGCGGCGATGTCGAGGTTCACGCCGTGCAGCACCTCGACCTTCTCCGGGCCGCGCTGGTAGGTCTTGGTGAGGTTGCGGATCGAGACCAGTGCCATTGTCGTTGCCCTTTCGTGATCTGTGATGGAAACCGTCGCCGCAGGTGCGCGCGGATGCGGATGCGGCGGCCCGCTCAGTCGGCCAGGCGGATCCGGCTGCCGTCCCGCAACGCATCCGGCGGGTCGATCACCACCTCGTCGCCGGCCGTCACGCCCTGCTGGATTTCGACATTGCCGCCGATGCGCTCGCCGGCCTGCACCACGCGCTGGCGCGCGAGATCGCCGTCGACGACGAACACGACCTGCGCGCCGTCGCGACGGGCCAGCGCGGTCGCGGGGACGCGCACGTGCCGCGGTGCATCCGCGTCGCCGGCCGGGCGCGCCTGTTCGAGGAAGCTGACCGTCGCGCCCATGTCCGGCACGATCCGCGCGTCCTTCGCATCGAGCGCGATGCGCACCTTGACCGTGGCCTTGCCGCGGTCGGCGGTCGGCACGATCGCGATGACGCTGCCGGGAATCTTCCAGTCCTGGTAGGCGTTGAGCGTGGTCTCGACCGGCATGCCCGGCGCGACCCGGCCGATGTAGGACTCGCCGACATCGACCTCGACCTCCAGCGAATCCATGTCGACGATCGTGCCGATACCGGTGCGGGTGAAGCCGCCGCCGGCCGACAGCGGCGAGACGATCTCGCCCGGCTGCGCGGCCTTGGCGACGACCACGCCGGCGAACGGTGCACGCACGAACGTGTCGTCGACGCCGATGCCGGAGATGCGCAGCTGCTCGCTCGCGACCGTGGTGTTGCGGCGCGCGGTGGCGAGCTGCGCGCGCAGCGCGTCGCGCTGGGCGATGGCCTGGTCGTACTGCGCCTTCGACACCAGTTGCCGGCCGACCAGCGCCTGCAGCCGCTGCGCGTTGGCCTCGGCCTCGACCAGCTGCGCCTGCACGCCAGCGACCTGGCTGCGCGCCGCCTCCAGTTGCGCGGCCGACAGGTCGCGGCGGGCGTCGGCGTCGATCGGATCGAGCGTGGCCATGATCTCGCCCTCTTCGACCTGCTGGCCTTCCTCGATCCGCACCTCGCGCACGCGGCCGGTGATCTTCGCCGACACCGTCGCCATGCGCCGGGCGACGACGTAGCCGCTGGCATCGAGCACCGAGCCGCCGGCGGCGCCGGAGGACGGCGCCGCCGCGACCGCGCTGTCGACCGTGATCGCACGGTCGCCCAGCAGCAGGAATCCGAGCGCCAGCAGCACCAGCACCCCGGCCGCGATGCCCAGCCCGATCCACAGCCCGCGACGCGACGGCGGCGGTGGCGCGCTGCGGTCGATGCGGAGTTCCTTCAGCAGATCGGCGTTGGTGTTCATCGTTGCCTACAGGACGGGACGGCAGGCCCCAGTGTGACTTCGCGTGTGCCGCGATCCAACCTGCCACAAGTCAGTTTCGTGATGGTCGGGGCCTGTCATCCGTTGCCGGATGGCCCGCGGCGGCGATGTCACGCAGTCTGGCGGCGGCCCCGGCGGCAGTCACGTGACGAGTGTCATGCGCGTCGGGTGACGCCGGCGACTGCCGCGGCCGCGGATGCGCGCCGAGACTGGCGCCAGGTCGCACCAGGAGTCGCCGATGTCCATCACGTCCTTCCACGCGCAGCCGCCGTGCGCCGATGCAGCGCAGCCGCTGGCGATCCTCGCGCAGGTCTCGCGGCGCCGCGGCCAGGTGCAGGCGCTCGATGGCGTCGACCTGGCGCTGCCGGCCGGGCAGGTGACCGCGCTGCTGGGCGTCAACGGCGCCGGCAAGACCACCGCGATCGAGGTGCTGCTCGGCCTGCAGCCGGCCGACCGCGGCGAGGCGACGCTGTTCGGACAGCCGCCTTCCGCGCTGTCGGCACGCCGCCGGATCGGCGTGATGCTGCAGCAGGCGCAGTTGCCCGAGCGGCTGCAGGTCGGCGAGCTGCTGGCGCTGACCCGCAGCTGGTATCCCGATCCGCGCAGCGTCGCCGACTGCGTCGCACTGGCCGGGCTCGACGGCCTGCTCGGCCGGCGCTACGGGCGGCTGTCGGGTGGGCAGCAGCGGCGTGTGCAGTTCGCGCTCGCGCTGTGCGGCCGGCCGCAGCTGCTGTTCCTCGACGAGCCGACCACCGGCCTGGACATCGGTGCGCGCCGGCAGGTGTGGCAGGCGGTCCGCGCGCTGGTCGCCGACGGCGTCGGCATCCTGCTGACCACGCATTACCTGGAGGAAGTCGAAGCGCTGGCCGACCGGGTGGTCGTGCTCGATGCCGGGCGCGTGCGCGCCGAAGGCAGCACCGCCGCGATCCGCGAGCAGGTCGCGCAGCGGCGCGTCCGCTGCCTGACCACCGTGGCTGCGGATGTCGTGGCGGGGTGGCCCGGCGTGCGCGGTGCCGCGCGGGTCGACGGCCGGCTGGTGGTCATGGCCGAGCAGGCCGAGGCCGTCGTCCGGCGCCTGCTGGCCGACGACCCGGCGCTGCGGGAACTCGAAGTCCAGCGCGCCGGGCTCGCAGACGCCTTCGTCGCGATGACCGCATCGTCCGCGGACGCACAGGAGGCTGCGTGATGAACGCCCCGATGACCGATGTTCCGCCGGCAAGCCGGGCACCCGCGACGGTCCGCCTCTGGCGTTGCCATCTGCTGGATGCGAAGTGCGAGCTGCTGCGGCTGCTGCGCGAGCCGATGTACGTGATCCCGACGCTGTTGTTCCCGGCGCTGTTCTACGCGATGTTCGGCCTGCTGCTCGGCGCGCGCGGCAGCGCCGGGGCCGCGCTCTACCTGTTGGCGACCTACGGGGTGTTCGGCGCGATGGGCGCGGGCCTGTTCGGCTTCGCGGTCACCCTCGCGATCGACCGCGAGCGCGGCTTCTTCGCATTGCGGCGCGCGCTGCCGGCGCCGCCGGGCGCGTGGGTCGTCGCGCGCATGGCGATGGCGATGCTGTTCGCACTGGTCATCGTGCTGGAGCTCGCGGTGCTGGCGGTCGCGTTCGGCGGCGTATCGCTGGCGCCGGCGCAGTGGGCGCTGCTGTGGCTGGTGACGGTGCCGGGCGTGCTGCCGTTCTGCGCGATCGGCCTGTACATCGGCAGCCTGGCCAGCGCCAACGCCGCGCCGGCGATCGTCAACCTGCTGTTCCTGCCGATGGCGTTCCTGTCGGGCCTGTGGCTGCCGCTGTCGATGCTGCCGGACGTGTTCGCGCAGCTGGCGCCGCTGTGGCCGGCCTGGCACCTGGCGCAGCTCGCGCTGTGGGCGACCGGCCAGCCCACCGCGCAGCCGCCGTGGCTGCATCTGCTGGTGCTGGCGGCGATGGGCGGCGCGTGCTTCGTGCTTGCCGCGCGCCGCCTGTCCCGTGCAGGCTGAGCGGCGCCATCGACGACATCGGGCTGCGATGACCCTGCCTCCGATCCCTGCCGCTTCCTCGCCGCGCTGGCTGCGCCCCGCGCCGGACTCCGCGCTCGCCTGCGCGGTGCGCGAGGGCCGGCCGGCATGGACCGAGTTCCTGCACCTGCTTTGGACGGTCTGGGTGTTCGTCGTGCCGGCGTTCACGCCATGGGGCTACGACCTGCGCTGGACGCTGCTCACGCTCGCCTCCTATCCGACCTTCATCGTGCTGTTCGTCGCGGCGCTGACGCTGCCGCAGCGTCGCGCGGGATGGGCGGGCGTGGGCATGGTCGCGCTGTGCATCGCGCTGCTGCCCTGGTATCCGTCGGGCCTGAGCTATTTCGTGTTCGGCTGCGTGTTCCTCGGCACGGTGCCGTGGCGCTCGTCGTGGCACTACTTCTGCACATTGCTGCTGCTGAGCCTGCTGCTGGTGGCCTGGGCGCGACTGTTCCAGTATCCGTGGTCGGCGATCGCCTGGGTGCCGATCACGGTCGCGGTGGTTGGCATGCTGGTCCACGTCGAGCGCCTGCGCCGCGCCAAGGACGCGGCGTTGCGGCTCTCGCATGCCGAGGTGCGGCGGCTGGCCGCGGTGGCCGAGCGCGAGCGCATCAGCCGCGACCTGCACGACCTGCTCGGGCATACGCTGTCGATGGTCGCGCTGAAGGCGGACCTGGCGGCGAAGCTGGTCGAGCGCGATCCCGGCGGCGCACGGCGCGAGATCGACGAGGTCGGCGCGGTCGCGCGCGACGCGCTGGCGCAGGTGCGCCAGGCGGTCAGCGGCATCCGCGCGCCGCAGTTCGCCGCCGAACTGGCGTCGGCGCGGCTGCTGCTGGAAACCGACGGCATCGCGTTCGCGCCCGTGCTCGACGAGACGCTCGCCGCGGCGCCGCTGCCGCCGGAGGTCGAGGCCGCGCTGGCGATGGCGCTGCGCGAAAGCGTCACCAACCTGCTGCGGCATGCGCGGGCGCGCAATGCGACGGTCGAGCTCGCGCGCGACGGCGACGCGGTGCGGCTGCGCATCCGCGACGACGGCCGCGGCGGCGCGATCGTGCCCGGCAACGGCCTGACCGGCATGCGCGAGCGCATCGAGGCGGTCGCCGGCCGGCTGCGCATCGACAGCGGCGCGCGGGGCACCTGCGTCGAGGCGCGTGTGCCGCTGCCGCCCGCGTGATGCGCGACGTGCGATGCGGGCAGGCGCGCGGCCCGCGATGTCCGCGACCGTCATGCCTGCTAACGTCGCCCGCATGAGCCGCATGCCCAGCGCCGACGATCCGCTCCGCATCCTCATCGCCGAGGACCAGGCGATGCTGCGCGGTGCGCTGGCCGCGCTGCTGAACCTCGAGGACGACCTGTCGGTGGTCGCCAGCGTCGCCGACGGCGAGCGCGCGTGGCGCGAACTGCAGCGGCTCAAGCCCGATCTGCTGGTGACCGACATCGAGATGCCCGGGCTTACCGGCCTGGAACTCGCGCAGCGCATCCAGCGCCACGCCCTGCCGGTCCGGGTGGTCATCGTCACCACGTTCGCCCGCGCCGGCTACCTGCGGCGCGCGCTCGATGCCGGCGTCGGCGGCTACCTGCTCAAGGACACGCCGGCCGAACAGCTGGCCGACGCGCTGCGCCGGGTGCACGACGGCGGCCGCGCGATCGACCCGCAACTGGCGCTGGAGGCGTGGAGCGAACCCGACCCGCTCAGCGAACGCGAGCGCCAGGCGCTGCGCATGGCCGGCGAGGGCATGAGCGCCGCCGAGATCGCCGCGCAGTTGCGGCTCTCGCACGGCACCGTGCGCAACTACCTGTCCGAGGCGATCGGCAAGCTCGGCGTCGGCAACCGCATCGAGGCCTACCGGCTGGCGCGGCAGAAGGGGTGGTTGTAGCGGCCGCAGCGGCATGGGCGCAGGTGCCGACGTCTTCCGGTACCGGCAGCCTCCGCGGTCCCGTGTCGTGCGGTTCCTTCCGGCTCCCGGATGACGTGGCGCCCCGGCCCGCCGGCGGGCGGGCAACACGGCCATCGGGTCGGGCGATACAAATGCGAATCAGTATCAGCTAGGATGGCGCCAGGCATTCGCCCCGGCCATCCCCGGCCGGCGATTCCGCGGCGTCCATCCGCCGCCCCGCAGTCAGCCCGGCCTTGTCGCCGCCGCAGGAAAGCGTCCGTTCCTGCCGCGGCCGGCAACCCCACGCCAGCCGCCCCGTCATCCGTCCGTCGTCGTGCCGGAGCCGTCGTGCTGCGCCGCGCGGGCGGGCCGTTCTTCCTGCCTGGAGTCCTTCAGATGAACCGCCCCACGGACATCCGTCCCACCCGCGTCCCCCGTCGTCGCGTCCTGCCGCAGGCGTTGCTCGCCGCGTCCTGCGTACTGGCCGCCCCCGCGTCCTGGGCGCAACAGGCCACCACCGACGGCGAGGACGCGGTCACCACCCTCGACCAGCTGGTCGTCAAGGGCGAACGCGCCGAGGGCTACAGCGTGCGCAGGACCACGGCCGGCACCCGCTTCGACCTGACCGCGCGCGAGATCCCGCAGTCGGTCAGCATCATCAGCCACGAACGCATCACCGACCAGAACCTCGACGACATCATCGATGTGCTGGCCAACACCACCGGCGTGAGCAGCACCCAGTCCGACAGCGAGCGCACCGAGTTCTATGCCCGCGGCTTCTACATCGACAGCTACCAGTTCGACGGCCTGCCGACGCAGATGGTGCAGAACTGGAGCTATGGCGACTCCGGGCTGGACCTGGCGCTGTACGATCGCGTGGAGATCGTGCGCGGCGCCACCGGCCTGCTGACCGGTGCCGGCAATCCGTCGGCCTCGGTCAACCTGGTGCGCAAGCATGCCGACAGCGCGGAGCTCACCGGCAGCGTGTCGCTCAACGTGGGCGAATGGGGGAGGACCCGCACGACCGTGGACGCGACCACGCCGCTCAATGCCAGCGGCACGGTGCGCGCACGCGCGATCGGCAGCTATCTCGAGACCGATGCGCAGATGGAGCGCTACAGCCAGCGCAAGCAGCTGGGCTATGTCGTGATCGATGCGGACCTCACGCCCGACACCCAGCTCAGCGTCGGCTACGACTACCAGCACAAGCGCGCCAACGGGGCGACCTGGGGCGGGTTCCCGATGGTGTTCTCCGACGGCAGCCCGACCGACTACCCGACCTCGTTCAATCCCTCGCCGGACTGGACCTACTGGGACACCACCAGCAAGCGCGCCTTCGCCACCGTGCAGCATGCGTTCGCCAACGGCTGGAACTTCAAGCTCGGCGCGACCCACGACAAGACCGACGCCGACGACAAGCTGTTCTACCCGTCCTATTCGGCGTTTGATCCCGAGACCGGCGCGGGCATCACGCCGATGGCCGGCTTCTACAACACCCACCGCAAGGTGGATGGCGTGGACGGCTACGTTGACGGCCCGTTCCAGGCGTTCGGCCGCGAACACCAGTTCATGGCCGGCCTGAGCTACAACAAGCGCGAGTTCGCCAACTACGGCGATTTCCAGTGGGGCTGGGCGCCGCTGGACAACTATCTGGGCTGGACCGGCGATTTCCCGCAGCCGGACTGGAACCCGCTGGCCCTGGCCAGCGAGGGCACCATCACCCAGAAGGCCGGCTACGCCGCGACCCGCCTGTCGCTCGCCGACCCGCTGAAGCTGATCGTCGGTGCGCGCTACACCGAATGGGAGAGCGAGGGCGAGCTGGACAGCCTCGGCGCATCGGCCGACCGCAAGCACAAGTCGACCACGCCGTACGCCGGCCTGGTCTACGACATCGACGACACCTGGTCGACCTACGCCAGCTACACCGAGATCTTCCAGCCGCAGGTCGCGCGCGACATCGACGAGCGCTATCTGGACCCGGTCGACGGCAAGAGCTATGAGGTCGGCATCAAGGGCGCCTGGTTCGACAACCGCCTCAACGCCTCGCTGGCGGTGTTCCGCATCGAGCAGGACAACGTGGCGCAGCAGACCGACCAGCCGATTCCGTCGCGGCCGGGGGAATTCGCCTACGTCGCCGCGCGCGGCACGGTGAGCCGGGGCTTCGAGTTCGAGCTCAACGGCGAACTGGCGCCGGGCTGGAACGCGACCTTCGGCGCTTCGCGCTACGTGGCCAAGGACGCGGACGGCGCCGACATCAATTCGCGCCTGCCGCAGACCACCCTCAAGGCGTTCACCAGCTACACCCCGCGCAGGGCGCCGGAGCTGACGCTCGGCGGCGGCGTGAACTGGCAGAACGGCATCCACTACCCGGTGCCGGCCTACGGGCGGTTCGAGCAGGAAAGCTACGCGCTGGTCAATGCGTTCGTGCGCTACCGGCTGGCACCGCAGTTCAGCGTGCAGTTGAATGCCAACAACCTGCTGAACAAGGTCTATTACGCCCAGATCAACGGCTACGGTGCCTATGGCGAGAAGCGCAACGGCTCGCTGACCTTCACCTATGCGTTCTGAGCGCGAACCGGCGGCGTCATCGGCGCCGGCCGGATGCGCACCGCCGCACGCATCCCCATCCCGAGGAATTCCCATGCATCCCGCCACCTCCCGCGTTTCACCCTCGACGCCGGCCGCGCACCGGCATCGGCCCCGCGCATGGGCCCTGGCAGCCCTGCTGGTCGCCGGCCCCGCCTGCATCGCCGCGGCGCAGGAACCCGCCGCCGCCGCGCCATCCTTCGTCCCCGCCATCCCGGCCGAGCCGGCCGGCGCAGCCGTGATCGACGACGGCGTGGTCTACCGCGAGCTCACCCGCGGCATCTACGAGGTCGTCAGCAACCCGCAGGATGGCGCGGTCTACGTGGCTTCGGCGCTGTCGGCGCCGAACGTCAGCGGCGGTGTCGTCTACCAGCTCGATCCGGCCACGCTCGAGCCGATCGGCGCGATCCACACCGACCTGCGCAACTTCGGCCTGGCCCTGCGTCCGGACGGCAAGCGGCTGTACGTCACCAACAGCCTCGAACACGGCGTGACCGCGATCGACCTGGAGACCAGGTCCGTGGTCGGCCGGCTGCGCTTCGACGAGGCCGACAGCCAGGGCCACCGCTACGGCCCGCGCCAGGTCGTCTACGACCGCAACCGCGACCTGCTGTACGTGGGCGCGGTCGGCGATCCCGCGGTGATCTGGGTCGTGGATGCGGGCACGCTGGAGCTGCGGCACACGATCCGCGATGCCGGCAAGTGGCTCACCGGCCTGCTGCTGCACCCGCGCACGGGGGACCTGTACGCGGCCAACGGCGGCGGCGAGATCCTGCGCATCGACACCACCAGCCACACCATCGTCGATCGCTTCAAGCCTGCCGGCGACGACGAGGCGCTGCTGTTGAACCTGGCGCTGGATGCGGAGAAGAACCTGCTCTACGTCACCGACCACTCCAAGCTCAAGACCACGCTGGTCGTCGATCCCGACAGCGGCCGCAAGGTCGGCGAGATCGACGGCGCCGGCGACTCGATGGGCATCGTGTTCAACGCCGCGCGCCGTGAGCTCTACATCGGCCATCGCGACCAGGGCACCGTGAGCGTGGTCGATGCCGATACCCATGCGGTCAAGCGGACCATCCGGGCCGCGCCCAACCCCAACAGCCTGGCCCTGTCCGCGGACGGCAAGGCCCTGTACGTGACGGTCAAGACGCCGTTCACCAAGACCTATCACGCCAGCGGCGTGGAGAGCGTGGTCCGCATCCCGCTGGAGTGAGGGAAGGGGGAAAGGGGCGCAATCGGCCGTAGGGCGGGTCTCGACCCGCCATCACAGGCATCGTTCCCGTGGCAGGCGGGTCGAGACCCGCCCTACGGCGCGTGGCATCCGGTTTCCCTGGCGCCGCAGGTCGTTCTCCGCGACTTGAGAACCACTCATGGCCTCTCAGTTGCCCAGCGTCGCCAGCGACTCCCGCTCGATGCGCGCGTAGATATCGAACTCGTCGTGCACCGGCGCACCCAGCGCCTGTTCGAACGCGTCGCGGTTGGCGCGCGCGGCGTAGGCGCGCTGCTCGCTGCCGCCGAGGTTCGACTGGAAGATGCCCGCGGCGCTGACCGGCAGGAAGTCCTCGTAGACGATCGGATCGGCGCTGGCCAGTCCTTCGTCGATCAGCGCCTCGACCGGCCGGCTCGCCACCGCGGCCGGATCCGCGCGGCCGGCATCGGTCAGTGCGTAGCGGAAATAGCCCAGGCCTTCGCGGCGCAGCGTCGCCTCGTCGTCCGGGAATCCGGAGAACGCCTCGGCCAGGCGCTGCGGGTAGCCGTCGTCCGCACTGCCGCCACCAGCGCGTGCGCGCGCCAGCAGGCTGTCGTACAGCGTGCGCCCCTTCGGCGTGAGCGCCAGTCCGCGCTGTTCGATCTCGCCGAAGCGCGCGGTGTGGGTGCCCGCGTCGGCGCTGTCGCCATCAGGGAACAGCACCGGTTCCTCCAGCGCCTTGAAGCTGGTCTGGCGCAGCAGGATCGGGCAGCGCCGCGGCGGCGGGCCTTCGATCACCGCCTTGGCGTCGATCCCACGCTGGCGCATCGCCGCCTGCGCCGCGTCGATGTCGAGCGTGCGCGGCGTGAGGTGGTTGATGTGCGGGCCCCGGAAGCAGACCACGTCGGCCACCAGCCGGTGCGCGGCGTGCAGCGCCCGGTAGGTCGCGTGCGACACCGTGGCCTCGCTGTGCCAGCGGAAGGTCTCCAGCGCCTCGGCGACGAACGCCCCGGCCTCGTCGCGGGTGAGGCCGCCGTCGGCTTCGCAGCGCGCGATCAGTTCGAGCGCCCGCGGGGTGAAGATCTCGCGCCGCGCGAGGATCGCCGCGGCCTCGTCGCGCAGCGCCGGGTCCTCGATCAGCTCCAGCCGCAGCAGCGAGGTGAACACCCGGAACGGATTGCGTGCCAGCGATTGCGCGGTGATCGGCCGGAACGCGGTCGAATGCACCGGAACCCCGGCGACCGACAGGTCGTAGTAGCCGACCGGCACCATGCCCATGACCGCGAACATGCGCCGCAGCGTCGCCAGCTCGCGCGCGGTGCCGACCCGGATCGCGCCGTGGCGCTCGTCGTCGATGCGGTCCAGCGCGTCGCTGCGGCGCAGGCGCCCGGCCAGCCCGGGATCGGCCGCCAGGGCGGCTGCGTTGATCGCGGACACCAGTTCCATCAGCGTGCCGTACAGCGGCACCTCGTTGCGGTACATCGTCGACATCGCCTGCGCGAACAGGCTGCGGATCTCGTCGGGCGGGACGTGGGAAGGGGACATCGTGATCTGTGGTGTGGGGGGAGAGGAACGTCGATGCTACGCGCGGTCGCTGGTGTGGCGGTAAGCGGGACAGGCGGCCGGCATTGCCGCGCGCCGTACGGGCGGGTGGCATGCGTTCGCGAAGCGATGCCGTGCCGGCGCGTGGATCAGCCGGTGCGGGCGCGCAGCATCGCATAGGCCGCGCGCAGGCCCAGCGCCTCGCCGCCATGCGGGTGGCCCGGGCGGCTGCTGTCGTTCCAGGCGTAGGTGTCCAGGTGCGCCCACGGCGTGCCTTCGGGCACGAAGCGCTCCAGGTACAGCGCGGCGGTGACGGCGCCGGCCATGCGCGAGCCGGCGTTGGCCATGTCGGCGATGCCGCTGGTCAGGTAGCGCAGGTAGGGACGCCACAGCGGCATGCGCCAGACCGGGTCGCGGGTGGCTTCGCCGGCGGCGATCCAGTCGCCGGCCAGCGCGTCGTCGTTGGCGAACAGCGCCGGCAGGTCGGGCCCGAGCGCGACCCGCGCCGCGCCGGTCAGGGTGGCGAAATCGAGGATCGCGTCGGGCGACTGTTCGCCGGCGAAGGCCAGCGCGTCGCACAGCACCACGCGGCCCTCGGCATCGGTGTTGTCGATCTCGATGCTGACGCCCTTGCGCGTGGCAATGACCTCGCCCGGCCGGTAGGCATCGGGACCGATGGCGTTCTCCACCGCCGGCACCAGCAGGGTGATGCGCAGCGGCAGTCCGCGTGCCATGACCAGCTCGGCCAGCGCGATCGCATGCGCGGCGCCGCCCATGTCCTTCTTCATGTTGCGCATGCCGTCGGCCGGCTTGATGTCGAGGCCGCCGGTGTCGAAGCACACGCCCTTGCCGACGATCGCGACGTGCGGGTGTGCGGCCTCGCCCCAGCTCAGGTGCAGCAGCCGCGGCGCGCGGTGCGAGGCGCGGCCGACGGCGTGGATCGCCGGGAAATTCCGCTCCAGCAGCGCGTCGCCGACGATGCTGTCGAACGTGGCGCCGTGCGCGGCCGCGATCTCGCGAACGGTGGCTTCCAGCTGCTCGGGCCCCATGTGCTCGGTCGGCGTGTTGACCAGGTCGCGCACGCGCGCGGTCGCCGCGATCAGGTCGACGGCCTCGGCGTCGGGCGCATCGACGACCAGCCGCGCCGGTGCGCGCGGCGCCTGCTTGTAGCGGGTGAAGCGGTAGGCGCCGAGACCCCAGCCGAGCTGCAGCGCATGCAGCGCGTCGGCGTCCAGCGACGAGGCGAGCACCCAGTCGCCCGCCGGCAGGCCCAGTGGGGCGTGCGCGTAGGCGTCGGGATCGAGGCGGTCGCCGACGCCGATGACCGCGCCGGCCAGGCCCGCATCGCCCGGCAGCAGCAGCAGCGATCCGGGCGCGCCGTCGAACGCCTGCGCGTCGAGCCAGGCCTGCACCGCGGACGGTTGCGTGGCGCGCCAGCCGGCCACGTCGTCGCGGCCGACGACATGCAGGGGCCGCGCGTCGGCGCTGGCGCTGGCGCTGGCGAACAGGGAATCGGTGGCATCGCGCATGGGCAAACCTTCAGCGGTTGGGGGTGGCGACCGGCGCGGCGTCGAGCCAGTCGGCGAGCGCGGTCAGGGTGTCGAATTCGAGGTCGGGCGCCAGTTCCGGGTGTTCCCAGCGGCGCGCCTCGCGGTTGATCCAGCAGCTGCGCAGCCCGGCGCGCGCGGCGCCGGCGACGTCCATCTCGACATGGTCGCCGACGTGCAGCACCTCGCCGTGCGCGCAGCCCAGCTGGGCGCAGGCGGCGTGGAAGATGCTGGCCTCGGGCTTGGCCGCGCCGTGCTCGCGCGCGCCGAGCTGGAACGCGAAGTGATGCGACAGGCCGATGCGTTCGAGGTCGGCGTTGCCGTTGGTCACTGCGGCCACCGGCACCCGCGCGGCGATCCGCGCCAGCGCGTCCAGGCTGTCGGGGTAGTACTCGACCCGGTTGCGTTCGGCGTAGAACACGTCGAAGGCCGCATCCAGCAGGCCGAGGTCGCCGCCGCTCTCGCGCAGCGCATGCGCGATGGTCAGCTGGCGCAGTGCCGACAGGTCGTGCAGCAGGTGGGCGTTCTCGGCGAACACGCGTTCGCGCAGGCGCCGCATCGCATCGACCGGGAACATGGCCGCGGTTTGCGGGCTGTGCTCGCGCAGGAACGCGTCCAGGGTCTGCTCGATGCGTACCCCGATCGGTGCGAAGGGCCACAGGGTGTCGTCGAGATCGAGGGTGATCGCGCGGATGGGGAAACTCATCGGCCCATTGTAGCGGTCGCCGCCGCGGCTTCCGTCGACACGGCCCGGCGCGACCTGCGACGGCGTCGGCGCTGCCGGGTCGCCGGCATCGGTCATACTGGACGGCCGCCGGGAGGGATCCGGCGTGCAACGGCGCCATCGGAGGGTTCGCCGCCCGGATGCCAATGCCGAAGATCCATCGATTCGCCAACTACCTGCTCGATTGCAACGCCCGCGAACTGCTTCGCGACGGACAGCCGGTGGCCGTGCCGGCACGGGTGTTCGCCTGCCTGCAGCACCTGCTCGAACACCGCGAGCGGGCGGTGTCCCGCGATGAACTGGCGATGGCGGTGTTCGCCCGCGACAACGTCTCCGATGCGCAGCTGAGCCAGATCATCCTGCGCGCCCGCCGCGCCGTGGGCGACGACGGCCAGGAGCAGCGGGTGATCCGCACCGTGCCGAGCTATGGCTTCCGCTGGGTCGCCGAGGTCGAACCGGTCGCGCCGATCGCCGAGGATCCCGTGCCGACCCGCGACGACGACGGCCGTGCAGGCAGCGACGGGCAGGCGGCTCGGGCAGTGGAGGCCGGGGCGGCGCAGTCGCCGGCGACCGCGGCGCCAGTGGCGACCGCGCCCCGGCGCGGCGGCAGGGGCCGGCGGATCGTCGCCGGCGTCGTACTGGTCGCCATGTTGCTGGTTGCCGGCGCATGGTGGGCCGCGGACCGGGCGCCGCCGCCTGCGGAGACGCCGACGGCCGGTGCCGGCGCGATCCTGGTGCTGCCGACCGAACTGGGCCACGCCCCCGATGTCGCCTGGGGCCGGCTGGGGCTGATGGACCTGATCGGCGACCGCCTGCGTCGCGCCGGCCTGCCGGTCGCGGCCAGCGAGAACGTGCTGTCGATGCTGCACGCACACAACGGCGACGGGGCGACGTCGGCGCAGTTGCGCGAGGCGGTGGGCGGCGACTGGGTGATCGGCAGCCGCGCCGACCGCACCGATGCCGGCTGGCGCGTGGAGATCACCGCCGAAGGCCGCGACGGCGCCGCGCGGCATGCCTGGGGCGAGCACGCCGACCTGGTGCAGGCCGCCGACCAGGCCTGCGGCCGGTTGCTTGCCGCGCTGGGACGCGACGCGGCGGGCCCGGACGTCGACGCCGGCCTGAGCGAGCGGCTGCAGCGCGCGCAGGCCGCGCTGTTGAGCAACGAACTCGACGCCGCGCGGCGCATCCTGGACGAAGCGCCGCCGGCGCAGCGCGAGGATCCGCAACTGCGCCTGCGCATGGCCCAGATCGATTTCCGCGCCGGCCTGTACGAGGAGGTCCGCGCCGAGGTCGCGCGGCTGCTGGAATCCGATGCCGCGGCCGATCCCGTGTTCCGGGCCAGCGTGCTGTTGCTGCGCGCCGGCGTGGACCGGCGCTTCGACCAGCGCGCCCCGGCCGAGCGCGACTATACCGAGGTGCTGGCGCTGCTCGGTCCGGACGGCGACATCGCCCTGCAGGGCGACGCGCTCAACGGCCGGGGCATGGCCCGCTCGCTGATGGGCGACTACGACGGCGCGCTCGAGGACCTCGGCCAGGCCCGCATCCTGGCATCGCGCACCGGCGACCCGCTGGCCGTCGCCCGGGTCGATGCCAGCCTCGGTTTCCTCGAGAAGGTGCGCGGCCGGCCGGCGCAGGCGGCCGAGCACATCGCCCGCACGCTCGACGAGTTCCGCCGCTTCGGCGCGATCTACGAACTGGTGTCGATGTCGGTGGCGCTGGCCGAGACCCAGCTGATGCTGCTGCAGCCCGACGAGGCGCGCGCCAGCATGGAACAGGCCTGGGAGCTGCGCGGGCGCATCACCGATCCCAGCCAGCTGACCAACATCGCGCTGGGACGGGCCGAGGCCATGGTGCGGCAGGGCCAGTTCTCGGCCGCGGGCCTGGTGCTGGAGGCGCATGGCGCCGGGCCGACGCTCAACAGCGACCTGCACCGGGCCGACATCCTGCGGATCGAGATGGCCTGGCGGCGCGGCGACCCGGTCGCCGCGGTCCACGCCGCGGACGCGCTGCTCGACCGCTGGCAGGGCGCCGCCCGCTCCGAGCGCCTGTTCCGGGCGCGCTGGCTGCGGCACCAGGCCGCGCTCGAGGCCGGCCTGCCGCTGCGCGCGGACGCCGCGCCGCAGCCGTCGTCGGAACGCGAGGGCTATGCCTGGGACTGGTTGCTGGTGGCGATGACCGCGCAGGCCCGGGGCGACGACGCGACCGCCGCGCATGCCTACCGGACCGCGGTCGCGCGGGCCGAGCAGGACGGCGTGCCGGAGGAAATCGCGCAGGCGGTCTATGCCGGCACGGTGTGGCTGGTCACCCATGGCAAGACGGCCGAGGCGACCGCGCTGGTCGGCCGCACCGCGCCGTGGGCGCAGCAGGATTTCGACCTCGCGCTGCTCGAAACCCGCCTGTTCCACGCCCTGGGCCAGACCGACGCCTGGGCACGCGCGCTGCAGGCCGCGCAACGGCTGGCGGGCGAGCGGCCGATCCCCGCGACGCTGCTGGCGCCTCCGGAAAACCAGCCGCAGGCGATTGAAATCAAAGGAGAAAATGCGCCTGTAACGGATCGATAACGGCTCAGGAATGGTCTTCCCCGGCGCGCCCGGCGAAGGATCGGGATCGCCGCAGACCGCGGCTGCCCCGGTGGGCTCCGGCCCGCCCATCGTTTCCGGAGGAAAGGCCCGTCATGACCCGTACGACCCTGGCGCTCGCGATCGCCGCACTGATTTCCGCCGCCCCCCAGGCCCATGCGCAGGCGGCCGGCCCGGACACCGTCATCGGCGAGGCGGCTGCCGCCCCCTCCGGTCCGCCCGCGCCGGCCGCGGAGGCGGCGCAAGCGACCGACGACACCATCGACGACGTACCGGACAGCGGCCGCCACTTCCAGGCGAGCGGCGACGAGGATGCCGCCGCGACCGGCGAACTCGCGACCGCGGCCGGATCCGGGGCGCTGGCCAGTGCGCTGCATGCGGCGGCGTTCGGCGCCGGCAGCCAGGCCAGCGGCGAACATGCCGCCGCCTTCGGTGGCGGCAGCATCGCCTCCGGCACCAGCGCGACCGCGGTCGGTGGCTACCACTATTCGATGAACGGCGAGACCTGGGAAATGGAGCTGTTCCCGACCCTCGCCTCGGGCGAACGCGGCACCGCGGTCGGCGCCGGCGCGCGCGCGCTGGGCCATACCGCGACCGCGGTCGGCAGCGGCGCCTACGCCGGCGGGCGCCTGAGCGTGGCGCTGGGCGGCAATGCGATCGATGACTACACCACCGCACTGGGCGTCAATGCCAACTCGCGCGGGCATGGTGCGGTCACGGTCGGTAACGGAGCGGGGGTCACGATCGACCGCGGCATCGCGATCGGCACCGGTGGCCTCGTCAACGGCGACAGTGCCATCGCCATCGGTGCCGTGGCCCGGGGGCTGGGCGACCGCAGCGTCGCGATCGGCTGGCGCAGCCGCAGCGAGGGCTTCGGCAGTCTGGCGCTCGGTGTCGATGCCCGCAGCGCCGCAGAGGACAGCGTGGCGCTGGGCCGCGGCGCGCTGGCGGACCGGGCCGCGACGGTCTCGGTCGGCGCCGCCGGCGCGGAACGGCAGATCGTCAACGTCGCCGCCGGCACCGGGGCGACCGACGCGGTGAACCTCGCGCAGCTGGAGGAGATGGCCGGCAGCGCCCGCTACCTGGCCGCCAGCGGCGACGCCGACAACGACGGACCGGCCACCATCGATGGCGATTTCGCGACCGCGGTGGGCTCGGCGGCGACGGCGATCGGCATGGGTGCGTCGGCGCTGGGCAGCGGCGCGTTCGCGCTGGGCGAGCAGGCCACCGCCGGCGGCATCAACAGCCTCGCCGACGGCAGCAACGCCACCGCCTACGGCGCCGGCAGCCAGGCGAGCGACGAGGGCTCGACCGCGATCGGCGGCCAGATGCAGGTCATGAACGGCGAAACCTGGGAATGGGAGACCTGGAGCACCACCGCGTCCGGCAAGCAGGCGACCGCGATCGGCGTCGCCGCGCACGCGACCGACTACGGCACGGTCGCGGTCGGTGCCACGTCCGAGGCCAGCGGCCGGCAGGCGATCGCGATCGGCTCGGCCACCACCGCGCTCGGCAACCGCGCGGTCGCCATCGGCAACCAGGCGCGCGCCTACGACGTGCTCGGCGTCGCGCTCGGCGCCAGCGCCCGTGCCGAGGGCGCGCGCAGCGTCGCGGTCGGTGCCAACGCGGTCGCCTACGACGAGTCCAACACCGCCGTCGGCCAGTACGCGGGCACTGCCGGCGACTACGCCAGCGCCTTCGGCCGCCAGGCCAAGGGCCGGGTGGCGCGCAGCACCGCGCTCGGCGCGCACAGCGACGTGACCGCGGTGAACAGCGTCGCGCTCGGCGCGTGGTCGGTTGCCGACCGCGCCGACACGGTGTCGGTCGGCGCCGCCGGCGAGGAACGGCAGATCGTCAACGTCGCTGCCGGCACCGAGGCGACCGACGCGGTCAACCTCGCCCAGCTCGAGGCCGTCGCCGGCAGCGCCCGCTACCTGGAGGCCAGCGGCGACGCCGACAACGACCAGCCGGCGCTGGTCCAGGGCGATTTCGGCACTGCCGCCGGCTCCGGCGCGCTGGCCGGCGAGCTCGGTTCCTCCGCGTTCGGCAGCGGCGCGTTCGCGTTCGAGAAGCACACCACGGCGGTCGGCTTCAACAGCGCGGCCTCGGCCGACTACGCCAGCGCGTTCGGCGCCGGTGCCGACGCGTCCGCCGACAGCGCGACCGCGATCGGCGGCCACCTGTACGTGATGAACGGCGAAACCTGGGAGATGGAGGAGTTCGCCACGATCGCCGCCGGTCGCGAGAGCACCGCGGTCGGCGCCGGCGCGCGCGCGCTGGAGTACGCCTCGACCGCGATCGGCGCCGGCGCCTATGCCGGCGGCGAGATGGCGGTGGCGGTCGCCGGCAGCGCCCGCGGGCACTCGACGACTGCGGTCGGCGTGATGGCGACCGCGGCCGCGGATCATTCGACCGCGCTCGGCCACAGCGCGGCCGCCGGGGCCATGCGCACGCTGGCCGTCGGCGGCAGCGCCGGCGCGTTCGCCGACAGCGCGACCGCGCTGGGCCAGGTGGCGCGTGCCCATGGCGAGCAGAGCGTCGCGCTCGGCTTCCGCAGCCGCACCGACGGCGATGGCAGCCTCGCGCTTGGCGCGGACGCGCATGCCGTCGCCGACGGCAGCGTGGCCTTGGGCATCGGCGCGGTCGCCGACCGGGTGGACACGGTGTCGGTCGGCGACGCCGGTGCCGAGCGCCAGATCGTCAATGTCGCCGCGGGGACCGAAGGTACCGATGCGGTCAATCTCGACCAACTGCGCGACGCAACGTCGGTCAATCGCTACTTCGCGGCCACCGGCGACGGGGACAACGAACAGGAGGCCAGCGTCGATGGCGATTTCGCCACCGCGGCGGGGTCGGGCGCGCATGCCGGCGGACAGGGCGCATCCGCTTTCGGCAGCGGCGCGTACGCCTTGGCACGACATGCGACTGCCGGTGGTCTGGACAGCCTGGCGGTCGCCGATTACGCCACTGCCTACGGTGCCGGCAGCCACGCCGCCGGTGCGAGTGCCACCGCCATCGGCGGCCATCTGTATGCGTTGAACGGCGTGACTGGCGAGATGGAGGAGTTTCCCACCCTGGCCACCGGTGACCAGAGCACTGCGGTCGGCGCAGGCGCGCGTGCGCTCGAAACCGGTGCGACCGCGATCGGCAGCGGTGCCTTTGCCGACGGTTGGATGGCGACCGCCGTCGGCGGCAATGCGCGCGGTGAGTTGTCGGTCACGATCGGCACCAACGCGACGGCGCTGGGCCTGTCGTCGATGGCACTGGGCGCCAACAGTTCGGCCTCCTCGGACCGCTCGATGGTGGTCGGGAGCTGGGGTTCGGCACATGGAGACAGCGCCACTGCGGTCGGCGTGACGGCCACGGCGTCCGGCGATTACGGCGCGGCGTTCGGTTACCAGAGCCGCGCAGCAGCCGAGGGCGGCATCGCGCTGGGTGCGCATGCGGAGGCAATCGCGACCGATTCGATCGCCATCGGCTGGTACTCCGTCGCCGACCGCGCCAACACGGTGTCGGTCGGCGCCGTCGGCGCCGAGCGCCAGATCACCAACGTGGCCGCGGGCACTGAAGGCACCGATGCAGTCAATCTCGACCAGCTCAGCGCGGTGGCCGATCGGCTCGGCGACGTCGCCGACAATGCCATCGGCTACGACGACGACAGCCGCTCGCGGATCACCCTCGCCGGCGAGGACGGCACGCTGCTGACCAACGTCGCCGCCGGCGAGCTGTCCGAGGACAGCAGCGACGCGGTCAACGGCAGCCAGCTGTTCGAGACCAACCAGCGCGTCGGCGCGGTCGAAGGCCGGGTCGACGGGATCGAGGACCGCATCGGCGACATCGAGGGCGTGGCCGGGAACGCGGTGGCCTACGACGACGACAGCCGCGGCCGGGTCACGCTCGACGGCGAGGATGGCACGCGGCTGTCCAACGTCGCCGGCGGTGCGATCAATGCGAACAGCCGCGATGCCGTCAATGGCGCGCAGGTGCACGCGGCGATGGATTCGGTCGCCAGTGCGTTCGGCGGCGGCACGGTGGTCGATGCCGGCGGCCGCCTGATCGGCAGCGTGTTCTCGGTCCAGGGCAGCCACTACGGCAACGTCGGTGATGCGCTCGGCGCGCTCGATGGTGCGCTGTCCGGGCTCGACGGCCGGATCGGCGTGCTGGAGAGTGGCTCGGGCGCCGGCGGTGGCAACGGCAACGGCAATGGCAATGGCAATGGCAATGGAAATGGCGCGCCCGCGGGCCAGGGCAGCGGGCTCGCCATCGGCAACGACAGCGTCGCCATCGACGGCAACGACACCGCGGTCGGGCATGGCGCGGTGGTCGAGGCCGACGGCGGCGCCGCGCTGGGCAGCAACGCGACGATCGAGGCCGGTGCATCCCACGCGGTGGCGGTGGGTGCCGACAGCCGTGTCGAGGCGGCATCCGGCACCGCGCTCGGCCAGGGTGCCAGCGTCACCGCCGACGGCGCGGTCGCGCTGGGCCAAGGCGCGGTCGCCGACGAGGCCGACACCGTCTCGGTGGGCAGTGCCGACCACCAGCGGCGGGTGACCAACGTCGCCGAAGGCGTCAACGACACCGATGCGGCCAACGTCGCCCAGGTCGAGGCCGGCGATGCGCGCACCCTGAAGGACGCCAATGCGTATACCGATGGGCGTTTCGCGGCGTGGGAGGACAACTTCTCGGCATTGCGCGGCGAGATCGACGACCGCTTCCGCCACCAGGATCGCCGCATCGACCGCATGGGCGCGATGAGCGGCGCGTATGCCGGCATGGCCCTGAACACCGCCGGGCTGGCGGGGCGCAACCGGGTCGGGGTCGGCGTCGGCGCGCAGGGCGGCGAGCAGGCGATCGCGGTCGGCTACCAGCGGGCGATCGGCAATCGCGCCAGCGTGTCGATCGGCGGCGCGGTCGCCGGCGGCGAGAGCAGCGTGTCTGCGGGTGCCGGCTTCAGCTGGTGATCCCGGCGCTGCATTCCGGGCCCAGCGCCACGTCGGCAGGTCCGGCGTGGCGCTCGGCAGGGCATGCCGCAGGCGCGGAAGGGATCGCCGGGTGGGTGGCGCGGGCAGTCACGCCAGCAGCCGCGCCCAGCCCTCGAAGCCTTCGACGCGCGCCAGCACCAGCTTGACGCAGACCAGCAGCGGCACCGCCAGCAGCAGTCCGACGATGCCCCACATCCAGCCGAACAGCATCAGCGCCAGGATCAGCACCAGCGGCGACAGCGCCATGCGATGGCCGAGCACGATCGGGGTCACGATCTGGCCCTCGACGGTATGCAGGGCCAGGTACGCCGCCGCCGGCACCAGCGGCGCCCACGCCGCGGCCGGCCAGCTGCCGTCGTGGCTGGTGAAGCCCACTAGCAGCATCAGCAGCACGCCCAGCAGCGGCCCGACGTAGGGGGCGAAGTTCAGCAGCGCGGCGACCGTCCCCCACAGCAGCGCATCGGGCAGGCTGAAGCCCATGCCCAGCAGCAGGCCGGCGAACACCGCGCCCAGCAGGGTGTTGATGATCGAGATCGTCAGCACGTAGCGCGAGATCTCGCGCTCGATCGACTGCAGGATGTCGACCGTCAGTTTCTTGCGCTGGCGCGTGGGCAGCAGCGCGATGGCGTTGCGCTGCAGGTTCTCGCCATAGACCATGAAGAAGAACGTCAGCAGCACCACGGCCAGCACCGAGGCCAGCATGCGCGGGGTGGCGACGAGCGTGCGCCACGAACTGTTGTCCTGGATCTGCACCATCTGCACGCGCCGCTGCGGCCGGTCCTCGGTGGCGCGCGCGAACGACTCGGCCGCCTGGTTGGCCTGGTGCATCGGCTGGGTCATCCGCTTGAGCCGCGGCGCCAGCGTGCGCAACTGTTTCGGTGCCTGCTGCACCCATTCGCTGGCCGGGCCGTAGAGCTGGGTGCCGAGTGCGCCGGCGGCCGCCAGCCCGGCGACCAGCACCAGCAGCGCACCGGCGAAGCGCGGGATCCACAGCCGGCGCAGGCCGCGCAGCAGCGGATTGCCGACCAGCGCGAAGAACATCGCCAGCAGTACCGGCAGGATCACCGCCTGCGCGGCCCACAGGGTCGCCAGCACCGCCAGCGTGGCCAGCACCACCAGCGCGGTCGGCGCGCGCGGACGCGGCTGCACCGGCATCGGCGACGGCGCCGGCGCGTCGTCGGCAGGAGGCGGGGTGACCGGGATGCTCACTCGTGTGGTCTGGACGGCGGGGTGCCGCCTCAGCGCTCGGGTTCGGAAACGTCGGTGGCGGCTTCCGCCGGTGGCGGCTGCGCGGTGAGCGCGGGATCCGGACGATTGCGGTCGGGACGCGGCGCGTCGTCGGGTACCTCGGGCGTCGTAGACGGGGCCGCCTGCGATGGTGCCGCGGTTCCCGTTGCCGGACCCGGCGCCTGCGCTTCCTGCTGCACGGTCGCGGCCGCGTCCTGGACGTCGTTCGCCGCGTCGTCGGCAGTGTCCGCCGCCTTCTCCGCGGTGGCCGCCGCGTAGGCCGCCTGCATCGACGTGAGCATGCTCGCGATCGACGTCACCAGCTGGATCGACTTGGGACCGCCGAGCTTGCCGAGCTTCTGCAGCGCGTCGCGCGGCTGGGAACGGCCGGTGACGAAACCGGCGATCAGGCCGGCAAGGATGATCCGCGGCGGCGTCCAGGCCTCGCGCCAGCTCAGCTTGAGCGCGGCATAGCGATCGCCGGTCTGCGACAGGCGGCCGTCGACCAGCGACTCGGCGCGTTCGACCCGCGATTTCAGGCCTTCGAAATTCATCGCCGATCCGATGCCGCGGATGCGGCCGCTGCGTCCGCGGAAGGCGCGGGCACGCTGCCCTCGTCTTCCTCGTCGTCGTTCTCGCTGAACAGGCCCAGCCGGGCGAGTTGGCGACGGGTGGCATGCATGCCGGCGTAGTCGAAGAACACCGACACGCGCCAGGCGGCGACGCCGGTGGCGACGACACTCAGCAGCGTGGGAATGGCGATCGCCGCCAGCCACGACAGCCCCCATGCCTGCAGCAGCGCGACCGCGGCGGCCATCGCCAGCAGCCACGCCGAGGCACCGAACACCACCGCGATCGCGCACCAGGCGATCGCGCGGCCCAGCGCGCTGCGGGCCAGGGCGAAATCGGCCGAAGCCAGCTTGCGCAACGCGCGCAGGCTGTCCAGGCCGGAGTCGAGGGTTTCCTTGCCCGCCGCACGGACGCGGCGCACGCTCTCGTCCAGATGTGGCGTCTCGCCCGGCGCACGGCCCGCCGCGCTGGCGGGCCGCTCGTCCGGGGCAGTGCCGGGGTCGGGTCCGGTCATGCAGCGACCGGCTTACTTGCTGCTGCGCGCGAGCTTGGCGATGATCCAGCCGGCCGCGAAGGCCACGCCGAACGAGGCGAGCGGGCGCTCGCGGATCAAATCGGCCGCGCTGTCGACGAGGTCGCGTCCCTTGTCCATCAGTGCATCGACCTGTTCCTTGGCGGCCGCGCCGCCTTCCTCGAACGCGGCCAGGCCGGCGATCGCCGAGTCGGCCAGGTCGGCCTTGACGCTGGCCTTGCCGAGCTTCAGCTCGTCGGCGGCCACGTCGGCGGCATTGCGCACCGCGCTGCCCGCGTCGCGCGCGGCCTGGGCCAGGTGCGAGCCGGCCTCGCCGAGGTTGTTCTTCACTGCATCGGTCGAAGTGGGGGTCATCGTCGTTACTCCTGAGTGGGTGCCGCACGAACCCGCGGCTGGAATGTAGTCAACCTGAAGACGTGTCGAGCAGGGGGTGTCAACGCATGATCACGTCATAGATGCGTCCACGGCGTGAAATGCGCAGCACCAGATCGGACGGGCGACCGGCCAGCGAATCGCGGAAGCCGGCAAGGTCGCGGAATTCGCCGCTGTTGGCCGCCAGGATCAGGTCGCCATCGCGCAGTCCACTCTGCTGCGCGCGGCTGCCGCTGTCCACCTTTTCGACCAGCACGCCGGCCACGCGCGCGTTCTGCCGGCGCACTGCCTCGGGAATGTCGGCGAACATCGCGCCGGCCAGGCGCGGGTCGAAGCTGGCGCCGTCGCGCGGCAGTGCGCGCAGGCGGGTTTCGATCTTCACCGGCTTGCCGTCGCGCAGCACGTCCAGCGTCACCTGCGCATCCAGCGACTGCAGGCCCTGGAAGTTGCGCAGCGCATCGCTGCTGTCGATCCGCTGGCCGTTGGCGGCGGTCACCACGTCGCCGGTGCGCAGCCCGGCGGCGGCCGCCGGTGAGTCGCCGTAGACGCGCGTGACGATCGCGCCGCGCGGCGTGTCCAGGCCCAGGCCCTGCGCGATCCGCGCATCGACCGTCTGGGTGTCGATGCCCAGGGTGCCGCGCTGCACGCTGCCGGTGGTCGCCAGCTGGGTCATCACGTTCTGGGCCAGGCCGATCGGGATCGCGAAGCCGAGGCCGATGTTGCCGGCCATGCTGCCGCGGGTGTTGAAGCTGGCGGTGTTGACGCCGACCAGTTCGCCGCGCAGGTTGACCAGCGCGCCGCCGGAGTTGCCCGGGTTGATCGACGCGTCGGTCTGGATGAAGTTCTGGAAGCCGACGCCGGGCACGTTGCTGCGCCCGACCGCCGAGACGATGCCCGAGGTCACGGTCTGGCTGAAACCGAACGGGTTGCCGACCGCGACGACGAAGTCGCCGACCTGCAGTTCGCCGTCGCGCGCCAGCGGGATCGCGGTCAGGTTGTCGGCCTGGATGCGCATCAGGGCGACGTCGGTGTCGGCGTCGGAGCCGACGAATTCCGCTTCCAGGGTGCGGCCGTCGGCCAGCGTCACCGACACGTCGTCGGCACCTTCGATGACGTGGTGGTTGGTCAGCACGTAGCCCTGCGCCGCGTCGACGATCACGCCCGAGCCCAGCGACTCGTTGATGCGCTCCTGCGACAGCTCCGGGAACATCCGGCGGAAGAACGGGTCGTTGCCGAACGGGCTGACCCGCACGCGCTGCTTGGTGTGCACCGACACCACCGACGGCGTGACCTGGCGGAGCATCGGCGCCAGCGAAGGCACCGGCTGGCCGTCGACGGCCGCCGGCAGCGCGGCGAGGGTCGGCACGGCGAGCGCCGCCGGAGGCGCGGCGCCGGCCGGCTGCTGGACCACGTCGCGGATCGCGGTCGCGGCGAAACCGCCGAACGCGGCGGCGGCGACCAGGGCAAGGAGTGTGGATTTGGCGCGCATGTGGAAATCATCCCCTGTCGGCATGCATGTGGCGTGACACGAAGCGTGGAAGCCCGGGCGGCTGTCGTCAAATGCCGTCGAACGGACCGGCGACGGCGCGGCCGCGGCCGGCATGCGCCAAGTGTGGGCGCGGGCATTTGAATCGGTGTTGAAGTCCGGAACGTCGCGCGCCGGGCCCCGGCGACCTGCGCGCGATCCGGACGAAGGATCCGGGTCTCCGCTGCACGGGGGCGACGGCTGCCTTGCAGGGCGCCCCCCGCCGCATACCCGTCTCCGCGGGGGGCGTTGCGGCGTCCCCCTGGCCCGGGGCGTCGACGTCCGCTCCGATCGCGCCGGCATCGCGTGGAAATATGCTTCCACCGCGCCTGGTTCGCGCTACATTTCGCCTGCGGGCGACTGGCTCCGCTCACTGTTCACTGACGAGGACATCACCATGAGTAACGGTAACGGGGTCACCGAGACCCTGACCCACGCGGCCGAAGTCGTGGCCGAAACCGCCAAGGACATCGGCAACACGGTCAAGAAGAAAGCGAAGGCCGCGGTGAAGTCCGCGAAGAAGACCGCCAAGACGGCGGAGAAGGACGTCAGCGCCCGCGCCAAGAAGGTCACCAAGGCCGTGACCAAGCGCGTGTCCGCCGCAAAGAAGAAGCTCGAAGCCGCCAAGACCGCCGCCTCGGCCGAGATTGCCGCGCTGAAGAAGAAGGGCGCCGGCAAGAAGGCGGCCGCCAAGAAGACTGCGACGAAGAAGACCGCGACGAAGGCCCCTGCCAAGAAGGCGGCCGCGAAGAAGGCGCCGGCCAAGAAAGTCGCTGCCAAGAAGGCCGCGGTGAAGAAGGCCGTCAAGAAGGTCGCGAAGAAGGCCACCGCCAAGAAGGCGGCCGTCAAGCGCAGCGTCGCGGCGAAGAAGGGCGCGGCGAAGAAGGCCTGAGGCTTCCTCCACGGAAGCGTTGCCTGACGCCTCATCCGCGTGCGGGGTGAGGACGCACTGCCCGCGGGGCCGGGGGGTTGCGCAACGGCGCCCCCCGGCCCCGTACCCGCATCGACGAACGCACCGCGCCAACGCCAGGGATGGACAGTTTGCTGAAGTGGCTTTTCCGGAAACCGCCTGCCACGCCGCCGCCTGCGCGCGACCCGGCACCTGTACGCACGACGATCCAGATGCACTGGATCCCCGGCACACGGCTGCCGATCCCGGACTGGCAGGCCATCGCGGCTGCCGAGGCGCCAGCGTGCGACGACGCGCAACGCCATGCGTACTGGGCCGCGGCTGCGGGCGGATGGCTCGATGCGCTGGGTGAAGCCTTGCCGCAGGCGTATGCGCAGCGCGGCAGCAAGCACTTCCTGCTGTTGTCCGCGCAGCGCGAGCGCGAGGCGGGGCTGCTGCTCAGGTCGTGCGAACAGGCACTGCGCGCGATCCGCGGCGGGCTTGGACCGCTCGCGTCGGATTCCGGTTTCGGTCCATTCGTGGTGCTGCTCTTCTCGTCCCAGGACGACTACTACGACTACCTGTCGCACTACCATGACGATGGCGGCGAGCACGCGATGTCGAGCGGGGTGTTCATCGACAACGGCTACGGACACTTCGCCAGCTGGCACGATGCGCTCGACGAGCTGGAAGCGGTCGTGGTGCACGAACTGACGCATGCGCTGCTCTCGCACCTGCCACTGCCGCCGTGGCTCAACGAAGGCATCGCGGTCAACACCGAGCGGACCCTGCTGCCGCGTCTCGCTGATCCGCGCATGGCACTGTACGGTCCGGCGGAGATGGCCGCCCGCCATGCGGCGTGGTGGAACGCGGAGACGATCCAGGCGTTCTGGTCCGGCGAGGCATTCCACAGCGCCGGCGAGGGCGTCGAGCTGGCCTACGATCTGGCCCGGCTGACGACGGCCCTGGCTGCCCGCGACGAAGCCGCATTCCAGGCCTTCGTGTTGCAGGCGCATTGGCAGGACGCGGGCGAGGGCGCCGCGGAGGCGCTGGGCTACCCGCTCGCGCATCTGGTGGCGGCCGTGCTTGGCAATGGCGACTGGACGCCGCGCGTTGCCGGCGAGACTTGATCGCAGGGCGGGGCAACGCCTCCGACGCCGGACTTCCGGCCGGGCGAGGCAGGCGGGCCTTGCACACCTCGGGAATCCGGCGCGCGCGTCGGCCGCATGGGGCCGATCCACGACGGCGCCGGGCCGTCCGACGGCATGCCCGCGCCGGATCCCCGAACGGAGCGGGGTGGCGCGCGGCGTCCCGCTCATCCACCCTGTTGCGTCACAAGGGCAGACCGGAGATCCGCATGTCGGGGGCAGACACAAGGGCCTGTCGTCCATTGCCGGGTAGTGCGCGCTGGGCAAGGCCCAACCCGGGGGGCCGCGCCCGTGCGCGCCCGCTGTTGCGTCATTGCTCGGGCGTGGACGCACGTCCACTTCCTCGCGCTGCCTTGCCGCGAACACGCACGTGCGCGGCGCGGACCATCCGGCGATGGATGACAGGCCCTAAACGCCACGCCATCGTTCCGCTCGTGTTCGCCGCCGCACTGTTCGGCCCTCCGGCGCACGCGTCCGGCGATGGCGGCACCGATGCCTGGTGGCAGCGCCTGCAGCAACTGTGCGGCCACGCCTACGCCGGCACGCTGGTGCGCGCGCCCGACGGCGACGACACCTTCCGGGACAAGCCGGTGACGATGCATGTGCGCGACTGCACCCCGGCGCGTGTGCGGGTGCCGCTGGCCGTCGGCGACGACCTGTCGCGGACCTGGGTGTTCACCCGCACCGGAGATGCGATCACGCTCAGCCACGATCATCGCCACGAAGACGGCACGGCCGACGCGGTGACGCACTACGGCGGTACCACCAGCAACGCCGGCAGCGCGGACGCGCAGATGTTTCCGGCCGACGACCACACGCGCCGGGTCATTCCCGGCAGTGGCCTGCGCAGTGCGTGGCTGGTCGAGATCCATCCGGGCACGCGCTTCGTCTATGCCGCGAACCGGGTCGGCACCACGCGCGGGTTCCAGGTGGACTTCGACCTGTCGCGGCCGGTGCCGGCGCCCCCGGCGCCGTGGGGCTGGCAGGACTGAAAAGCCGAGCGTCATTCGCCCGTCTGCCGCGACCGCCGCGGATGTCCGGATCGGCAGCAGACCGTCGTTCGCGGTCAGCGGCGCCGCGGCGCTCCGCAGTCCCGGGCGCCGGAGGCGGGATGTCCGCAGGCGTTGCGCTGCGTGGATGCGCCGTGCAGCGTGTCTACCCGACGTCCGCGGATGCGCCTTGGGCGTCGATGCACGACGCATCGCGCAGCCGGCGCGCACGCAGGCGTGCGATCCGCACGAGGCCCGCGACCAGCATCACCGCCGCCACGACACCGGCGACGATCATCGGCCAGGCGGCGAAACCCGCGAGAAAGGCCAGCATCGAGTCATCGGTCCGGGCGAACGCGGCGCTGAACACCACGCCCGCAGCCAGCGTATAGGCCGGCAGCATCAAGGTCCGCCACAACACGCGCCCGGAGATCATGTCGGCAACTCCGCCGCGGTGGCCGCCTGTCGCGCACGCGGCAGCGATGCGCGGACTGCAGTCGTGCGCTGGCGTCGGGCGGTGGGCGGCGGGATCGCAGGCATGGCGGCAACGGAGGGCGGGAGATGGTTCGAAGCTAGCGACGCGATACGCAATGACACGTGAAAGAACCGTCTGGAACTGTTTTTGACATCGCGTCAGCGATGGCCCGAAGGGTGGCCGCCATGGATGGCAGGCCACAAAAACGTGCACGCACTCAATGCATTCATCCGGCGTGATGTTTCGTACCGGCGATGTCGATGCCGCCGGACCCCGCGTGCGCCGCGCCCGGGCGCGCTGGCGGCGGGTGGCCGGGCGCGCCGCTGTCGACGCTATGCTGCCCGGCCCCGCATCCTCCCTCCGGCCCATGGGTTCACGCGCGATCCTCCACCTGCTGCTGCATGCGGCCGTGCCGGCATTGCTGGCCTGGCTGTTCTGGCGCGAGCGCTTTGCGCGGGCCTGGGTACTGATGCTGCTGGGCTGGCTGATCGATCTCGATCACCTGCTGGCCGATCCGGTCTATGCGCCGGACCGCTGCAGCATCGGTTTCCATCCGCTGCACACGACGCCGGCGATCCTGGTCTACGGGGCGCTGGCCGTGCCGCGCCGCACGCGCCTGCTGGGCATCGGCCTGCTGGTGCACATCGCGCTCGACGCGCTGGACTGCCTGTGGATGCACCACGCGCGCTGAACTCGCGAGCGTGGCGCGGCCATGCCGCCCGTGATGCGATGATGCCGGCTGCGGCAACGGGCGCCGCGCAACCGGAGAGACGCGATGCGGGTCCTGCTTGTCGGCGCGACGGGGCTGGTCGGGCGCCATGTGCTGGCCGGGCTGCTGGCCGATCCGCGCATCGACGCGGTGGTCGCGCCGACGCGGCGGCCGTTGACGACGCCGCATCCGAAACTGCGCAACCCGGTCGTCGATTTCGATGCGCTGCCCGACGCCGCCGACTGGTGGGCGGTCGACGCGGTGATCTGCACGCTGGGCACGACGATCCGCGACGCCGGCTCGCAGGCGGCGTTCCGGCGCGTGGACTTCGACTATCCGCTGCAGGTCGCGCAACTCGCGCTGCGCCACGGCGCGCGCATCTATGCGCTCAATTCCGCGGCGGGCGCCGATGCCGGCTCGCGGATCTTCTACAGCCGGGTCAAGGGCGAGCTGGAGACGGCGCTGGAAGGCCTGGGCTTCGCCTCGCTGTTGCTGGTCCGGCCCGGACTGATCGGCGGCCGGCGCGATAGTTTCCGGCTCGGCGAGCGGGTCGCGACCGTGGCGTTGCGCGTGCTTGGCCCGGTGCTGCCACGGCGGCTGCGTATCAACCCGGCCGGGCGCATCGCCCAGGCGCTGATCGACGGGGTCGTCGACGCGCGCCCCGGATGCCGGGTGGTGACGTCCGATGCGCTGGTGTGACGGGACACGGCGCGCGGGTGCGCCAGGCGACGGGCCCGGCTTCGCCCGGAGTTCCCCGGCCTGCAGCGCCGGGCCAGCCCGCATTCAAGCGGCGGCTGCTAGCGTCGCAGACGCACGCGCGCCGCGTGCCCCAGAAGGATTCCGCATGCGCTTCGCTCCCGCGCTCCTGTTGCCGGCCCTGCTGTGCGCGTTGCCCGCGCTGGCGGAGGATCCGCCCGCCGTCGATCTCAGCCTGCCCAGCCAGCCGATGTTCTCCGGCGCGGGCGCGTTCGGCGATGGCGAGTACACCGGGCCGCGGCACGTGGCGCCGGCGTCGCGTGCGGTCGCGCGGGACGGGGCGCTCGTGCGCGGCGGCTGTCCGACATCGCCCGACGGCAGCGAAGCGACGGTGACCGGCAGCGTCTCCACCGGCATCGGCTACAGCTCGCGCGGCGGCAACAGCAACTGGAACGCCGCCGAGATCAACCTGTGCCGCGAGGGCGTCGGCGACAGCGGCAACGTCAACACCGCGAACCTCAACATCCGCGTCGGGCGCTACGACGGTCCGGGCTATCCGCTGGGCCACTACTTCGATGGTCCGGCGATGTACGGCCATCCCTACGATGCCGGCTTCGGCCCGATGGACGGTTTCGGCCCCGGCTTCCATGGCGCGCCGCGCCGTGAATCCTGGACCGACGGCCGTCGGCCCTGGCGCTGAAGCGGTCGCGGCCGCCTACAGATAGCGCAGCCAGGCGAGATCGCGCCGGCGCGCCTTGAACCGCGCGAACGCCGCCACCGGCGGATAGAGCGCGACCGCCAGCGCCACCGAGATCGCCACCATCGCGGCGATGCCGTCGACCCCGAAGTACGCGCCATGGTTGTGTCCCCACAGCGCGACCGCTGCGACGTACAGCAGCTTCAGCACGTACAGGTGCAGCAGGTAGAAGAACATCGGCGCCGCGCCGATCGCCGCCAGCGGTTGCAGGCGGCGCGCGACGTCCGCGCGCTCGTACAGACGCAGCAGGCACAGGCCGATGCCCAGGGTCAGCAGCAGGAACAGCAGCGACGGCGGGTACTTGGTCACGTTCAGCACGCTCATCCACGTGTGCAGCGCGTCGCCCTGCAGCCGCCATGGCGTGTCGCCATAGACGTTGATCCAGCGCAGCAGGGCGAACGCGGCCAGCGCGCCGATGCCCGAAGCCAGCAGGCGGCGATGCCGCGTCGCGGCCGCGACGTCCGTGCCGAACCATGGCCCCATCGCGTAGCCGACGGCGATCACGCCGATCCACGGCAGCACCGGATACGAAGTGCGCAACCGCAGCGTATCGCCGATCTCGATCCAGCCGCGCTCGTGCAGCACCGCCCACAGGACGTGGCCCGCGCCGTTGCCCGCAACGGTGATGCCGTCGAGCAGGTTGTGGCCGAGGATGATCGCCAGGCCCAGCGCGGCCAGCACGCCGCGCGGCAGCCACAGCAGCAGCGACAGCGCCAGCATGCTCAGGCCGATCGCCCAGATCACCTGCAGGTAGATCACCGACGGCGGGAACTGGAACGTCCACGCAAAGTTGACCGCGGTCAGCTCCAGCACTACGAGGAACAGGCCGCGCTTGAACAGGAATGCCGCGGCCGCGCGCCGGCTGTCGGTCTGGCGGCTGGCGTACAGCCACGCCGAGATGCCGGTCAGCAGCACGAACACCGGTGCGCACAGGTGCGCCAGCAGGCGGCACAGGAACAGCCCGGGCGACGTGGCGGCCACATCCATCGGGTCGCCGACCTGGTGGTGCAGGTAGAAGGTCTCGCGCACGTGGTCGAGCAGCATCAGCAGCATGACGGTGCCGCGGAGCAGGTCGATCGAGGCGAGGCGGCGGCTGGCGGGAGCCGCAGGTGGCGCGAGGGGCGCAGGGGGCGCGGAGGGCACGGCGGACGTCGTCGGATCAATTGTTAGATTATTACATGCCGTCCCGGATACTGCCGTCGCGCCGTGCTCCGCGTCGCCCGGCGCGCAAGGCAGCGTCAACGCCGGGCACACGCCTGCGATGCACGGTCCTCACGAACGCCTGCCTAGAGTCGGGGGCGCGCCATGTCCATGGCGCATCGATGTCCGAAGTGGAGAAACAGGCAATGACGATGAAGATTCCGCAGGGTGCCCTGATCGTGGTCGCCAACGGGGGGTCGGCCCGTGTGTTCAGCAACGTCGGCGACGCCCGTGCGCCGACCCTGAAGCAGGAAGCGCTGCTCGAAGGCATGAACCTCGACGACGACGGCCCGGCCGGCTCGATGCCCGCCGAATCGAGCGCTTCGCAGCTCGACGAGGCGACGTTCGCCAAGCAGCTGGCGCATGGCCTCAACGAGGGCGCGCTGAACCACCGCTACGAACATGTCGTGCTGGTGGCCGACCCGCAGACCCTGGGCCGCGTGCGCCCGCTGCTGCACAAGGAAACGCTGGACCGCCTGGTCGGGGACCTGGCGAAGGACTACACGAACCTGCCGCTGGAATCGATCCAGCGCGCGCTGTCGTGAGCTGCCGGTGCCGCGCACCGGGCGGTCGCCTGCCCGCCGTGTCGGCCAGGCGCCGGGTCGCGCTGCACTGGCTGCCGGGCTGACATGACGTTCGTGCGCGACTATCCGGCCGATGCGCCGGACCTGCCCGCGGTCGAAGCCACGCGCGGCCTGCTGCTGCTGGAGTTCGGCACCGGCTGGTGCGGCCACTGCCAGGCCGCGCAGCCGGCGATCGGGGCCGCGTTGGCGTCGCGCGGCGACGTCGCCCACCTGAAGGTCGAGGACGGCAAGGGGCGGCCGCTGGGCCGCGCCTTCCGGGTCAAGCTGTGGCCGACACTGGTCTTGCTGCGCGACGGCCGGGAGATCGCACGTGTCGTACGCCCGCGTTCGGCGAACGAGGTCGAGCGCGTGCTCGACGCCGGTATCGGCGCCGCTCCCGGCTGAAGGGCCTACTGCCGGCCGTCATCGGCTTTCCTGACGACGGTGATTTCGCCCGAGGTCTCCAGCACCGCGATCTCGATGTCCGCGACCGTCGCGCATCCGGCACTGCGCCGGGCGATGGCGAAATCCTCGGCGCTGACCGACTGCCGCGCCAGTTCGTCGCGGTAGACATGGCCGTGGCGCGCCAGGATCACCGGCCGGCCCTCGACGAAGCGGTCGAAGCGGCGGCTGCGGGCCGAGATTACGCCGACCAGCCAGTTCAGGCCCAGCAGCGTCGCGGCCAGGATCAGACCACCCAGCAGCGAGGTGTCCTCGCCGATCAGCGAGTTCTGCACCGCGGTGCCCAGCAGCACCACCACCAGCAGGTCGAACGGCGTGAACTGGCCGACCGTGCGCTTGCCGCTGATGCGCACCAGGACCAGCACCACGACGTAGACCGCGGTCGCGCGCAGTACGAATTCCCACCAGGGCATCGCCAGGTCGAACAGCTTGCCGGTCAGGTCCATGCGCGCTCGCAGCGGGCCGCGGAGGCGGCCGTCGCGACTCCTTATCCGCCGCGGGCCGTGGACCAGCGGTGAAGCCGGGCCCGCATCGCATTAACGATTGCGCAGGTCGTCGTCACCGGCCGACGGCTATGGTGTCCGCATCGTCGGCAATGCCGATGTCCCCACTTTCTCGGCCCGGAACGCTCTCATGACGTGCGACCGCTTCACGCTGCGCTACAACCTCCAGTCGTCCGGCTGGGAACTGGTGGACGATGCCAGCGCGCATGTCCATGCCCGCTTCCAGACGCGCGCCGCCGCGTTGTCGGGCGGGCTGATCGAGTCGCTGTTCGCGGCGCATGGCGGGGTGCTGTGCATCCGCGGATCCGACGGATGCCTCGAATCCGAGCATGCCTATCCGGCGCGCGCGCCGCGGGCCGGCACCTCCGTGCCGGCCTGACCACGGGCGCGGCGCACGGTCCGGGCGCTACGCCGCGGAGCCGGCTGCCGGTCAGCGGACGTGCTGCGCCACCCACGCGGCGTAGCGGTCCATCCACGTCTGCAGGAACTTGCGGCTGCGGTCGTTGAGTCCGCCGGCGTCGTCGAACACGCCGTCGGCCTTGAGGAACACCTCCGGCTGGCCGAGGGTGACGACATCGAGGTAGGCCAGGATCGTGCGCAGGTGCTGCTGCGCCGGCGCTGTGCCGATCGCGCCGACCGATACGCCGACCACGCCGCCGGGCTTGCCGGCCCACGCGTTCTGGCCATACGGCCGCGAGCCATGGTCGAGCGCGTTCTTTAGCACGCCGGGAATCGAGCGGTTGTATTCCGGGGTGACGAACAGCAGGCCGTCGGCATCGGCGATGCGCTGCTTGAACGCCTTGACCGGCGCGGCCGGCGCACCGTCGTCGTCCTGGTTGTACAGCGGCAGCTCGCCGATCCCGACCTGTTCGAAGGCCAGCGATGCGGGGGCCAGGGTCGCCAGCGCGTCGGCCAGCCTGCGGTTGAAGGAATCCTTGCGGAGGCTGCCGACGATCACGGCAATGCGGTGTGCGGACATCGTGGGGGTCCTTTGGGGCGGGGTCGCCCGATATTGCAGCATTGCCGGGGTGGCCGGGCCGTGAGCGGCCGGTGCCGTCAGCGCGGCACGGGCGGATCCTGCGGCCGCGTCGGCGCCGGGGGATCGCGTTGCGGCTGCGGGTCGCGTTCGGGGTCGCCGGGCGTCGGCAGCGGCGGGTCGACCGGGCGGTCGGGCACCGGGTCGTGCATCGGATGCGGGATCGTGCCGGGCACGTCCTTCGACGGCGTGGGCGGGGGCGGCGTGTCGGGCAGGGCGGGGCAGCTCATCGGCGGACTCCGGGGGTACGTGTTGGACCACCCTGCACGGCGGCACCGGCGCCCGGCGTGAAACGCGCACTGCAGGCGGGCGATCCGGTTGCGCACCGCGGGTTCACGGCTTGCGCCCGATCATGCGGTCCGGCCCGACGGAAAGGACGCGATGTGCGCAGGTTCGTGCAGGCATTCGCCGACGGCGCGTTCGGCAGCGCATTGCCGGGTGCGGTGGCCGCGGCGCTGCTGGCCGCACCGCCGCGCTACAACATCGCGGTGCGCAAGCCGGCCGCGGTGATCCTCGACCATGGTGCAGGACTGCAGGTCGAGGACCTGGCCTGGGGACTGGTGCCGCACTGGTCGAAGCTGCCGGAGACGCCGTACACCACCGTGACCGTGCGACTCGCGCGGGCCGCCACCAGCCGCATCTTCCGCCGGCCATGGGAGACGCGGCGCTGCGTGGTGCCGATGTCCGGCTACTACAAATGGGACCGCAGCGGCGCGCGTCCGCATCCGTGGTTCGTGCAGGCCCGCGACGGCCGCGCGCTGTTCGCCGCGGGGCTGTGGGAGCAGTGGGAGCGGGAAGCTCCTGCACTGCTGTCGTTCGCGGTGTTGACCCATCCCAATCCGGCGGTGCCCGCGCCGCTGGTGGCCGACGGGCCGGTATTCCTGCCGGAGGTGCAGGTCGCCGCCTGGATCCAAGGCCCGTCGGCGCCGCTGCGGTTCCTGTCGCGGATGCCGCAACCGGCGCTGGAGGCCTACCCGGTGTCGAAGAGGATCCGCAGCCGCGACGTCGACGACTACACCCTGCTCGAACCGTTGGACCCGGCGGACATCGACGACGGCGCCGATCCGGGGCCCGGTCCCGATGACGACGAAGACGACTGACGCGTCCGTGTGACGACGGCCGGCCGGGTTCGGCGGTATCGTGCCCGCAGCGGCGATCCCGCCGCGTTCCGGAGATGCCGGCATGTCGGATCCATGGCGTATCCCGTTGTTGCTGCCGGCCCTCTTCGCCGCCGGTGCGGCACTGGCGCAGTCCCCGTTGACCGAGGCGCAGACCCGCTACATGGGGGCCTACGTGTTCGACCGGCAGTTGCAGGTCTTCCGCGACTACTGCGCCGGCGACCCGCAGGGTGCGCAGGCGCTCGACGCCGGCATGGCCCGGTTCCAGCAGGCCAACCCGGACTATGCCGCCGCATTGCAGGCGCGCCCGACGGAGGCGGAATTCCTCGCCGGCGTGGCGACGTTCGATGCCCAGTTCGACCAGGTCGCCGCACAGATGCGCCAACAGCTCGCGCAGCAGCCGGCCGGCCCCCAGTGCGCCGCACTGGGGCAGCAGCTCGGCGGGATCAGCTTCCAGGCGCTGCTCGAGGAAGCGGCGCAGCGCGCGGCCGAACTGCAGGCGCCGCCGGCCACGCCCTGAGCGGCGCCGCGGCGCCTCATGCGCATGGGTCAGCCGCGCAGGGCCGCGTGCAGCGGCACGTCCGCGCCCCATGCGGCACGCCCGTCGAGCGCCTGCAGCTCCACCAGCACCGATGCGCCGACGACGTCGCAGCCGATCCGCCGGCACAGCGCCAGCGCCGCGCGCAGGGTGCCGCCGGTGGCCAGCACATCGTCCACCAGCACCACGCGCGCGCCTGCCGGCAGTGCATCGGCATGGATCTCCAGCCGGTCGCTGCCGTACTCGAGCGCGTAGTCGTGCACCTGCGTGCGCGCCGGCAGCTTGCCGGGCTTGCGCACCGGTACGAACCCGGTATGCAGCGCCTGCGCCAGCGCCGCGGCGAAGATGAAGCCGCGCGCCTCGATGCCGACGAACGCCGCCGGCGGTGCCGCGTGCCACGGTGCCGCCATCGTCGCGATCGCGGCGGCGAAGCCGTCGGCATCGGCCAGCACCGGGGTGATGTCCTTGAACACGATGCCGGGTTTGGGGAAGTCGGGAATGTCGCGGATCAGCGACGGCCAGTCGGTCATGTCGGGGCTGCTTCGAAGGGCCGACGATCATCGCCCGCGCGCCGTCGATGCACAAACGTCACCGCATCCGGCGTATGCCATGTCCGATCCGATCGGGAGTCGAGGCATGGCGGCGGCATGGCATGGGTGCGGGACAGGCAGGGCCGTCGCGGCGATGGCGCTGGCGGCGGCACTGGTCGCGACCGCGCCGGCCCGGGCGCGCACGGTGTGGCGCTGCGTGCAGGACGGTACCGTCAGCCTGTCGACCGCACCCGAGCCGGGCTCGAAGTGCGAGGCGCGCGAGATCGACGACAACGCCGTGCAGACGCCGAACCTGTGGGGCGAGATGGGCGTCTTCAGCGGCACCCTGTACGAGCGCGAGCAGGACGGCGTGCTGGTCTACGGCACCCGGCGCCTGCCCGGCGCGCGGGTCTACCTGCGTTTCACCGTGGAGACGCCGCCCGGCGAGCAGGCGCACGCGGGGCTTGGCCGGGTCGGCGCGCCGCGGCTGGAGCCGCACGCGGCCCTCTTCCGCGCCGCGGCGGAGGCGAACGGCCTCGACGAGGCCTGGCTGCGCGCGATCGCCCACGTCGAGAGCGACCTCGACGCAGCCGCACTGTCGTCGCGGGGTGCCATCGGGGTGATGCAGCTGATGCCCGAGGTCATCGCCGACTACGGCGTCACCGATCCGCTGTCGGCGCAGCAGTCGATCTCCGCCGGCGCGCGGCATCTGCGTGCGCTGCTGCGTCGCTACGACGGCGACCGCACGCTGGCGCTGGCCGCCTACAACGCCGGCATCGGTACCGTGGCGCGCTACGACGGGGTGCCGCCATACCGCGAGACGCGCGACTACATCGACAAGGTGCAGACGTTGTATGTGCGCTACCGCGCGGCACTGGGACGTCCGATCGAGCGTCCGGCGCAGTAGCCGGGCTCGGATCCCTGTCGTTGCGAACACGGCGGGTGACCTGTGCCGACCTGCGATGGGCATGCAGGCGCGAACGAAGCGTCTTCCCCGATTCCCGGGATCCCCCGATCGTAGGTCGGGGCAACGCCCCCGACGCCGGGACGCCCGTCGTCAGGCGGTCCCATGACGCCTCGCAAACCCATGGCACCACGCACGTCGGCCGCGTGGGGCCGACCTGCACAGGATCGGCGCGCACGCGTTGCGGCGTGCGGCGGCGTCGGAGAAGGGCCGCGCAGCCGGGTGCTGCGCGGCGATGCGGCTCAGCCCCGCGGCGTCAGCTTCAGCAGGCGGCCGTCCTTGCCGTCCTCGATGACCCACAGCGCGCCGTCCGGTCCCTGGGCGACGTCGCGGATGCGCGCGCCCATCGGGAAGCGCTCGGCCTCGCGCGCGTTGTCTCCATCGATCTCCACGCGCACCAGCGTCTGTCCCGACAGGCCGCCGATGAAGGCGTTGCCGGTCCATTCGGGGAACAGCGTGCCGGAGTAGAACATCAGGCTCGACGGCGAGATCACCGGCGTCCAGGTGATCGCGGGTGCCTTGAACTCGGGGCGGGTGTCGTGATCGGGAATCGGCCGGCCGTCGTAGTGGTTGCCGTTGGAGACCAGCGGATAGCCGTAGTTCTCGCCGCGTACCACGAGGTTGAGTTCGTCGCCGCCGGCCGGCCCCATCTCGACGTCCCACGGCCGGCCCTGCGCGTCGAACGCCAGGCCCAGCGGATTGCGGTGGCCCAGCGACCAGACCTGCGCGGCCACGCCGCCCTGGTCGACGAAGGGATTGTCGTCCGGCACGCTGCCGTCGTCGTTCAGGCGCAGGATCTTGCCGAGGTTGGACTGCATGTCCTGCGCGGGGTCGAACTTCTGCCGGTCGCCCGAGGCGATCCACAGCTTGCCGGCCTCGTCGAAGGCGATGCGGTGCGCGTAGTGGCCATTGCCGCTGACCTTGGGCACCTGTCGCCAGATCACCTCCAGGTCCTGCAGCGTGCCGGCGCCGTCGGCGTCGAAGGCCAGGCGCGCCCGCGCGACCGCCGCGCCGCGGCCGCCGTCGCCGTCTTCGGCGTAGCTCAGGTAGACCAGGTCGTTGTCGGCGAACTGCGGGTGCGGCGTGATGTCGCCGAAGCCGCCCTGGCCGCCATAGCCGACTGCGGGCACGCCGGCGATCTCCTGCTTCGCGCCGCCCGGCAACGTGACCAGCTGCAGGGTGCCCGGCTTCTCGGTGACCAGCAGCCGGCCATCGGGCAGGAAACCCAGCGCCCATGGCTCGTCGAAGCTGGCGACGGCTTCGCTGGCGAACGGCAGTGCCGCCTGTGCGTCGTCCGCGGGATCGGCCGCGGGCGCGGTCTCCTCTTGCGTTGCCGTTGCCGGATCGGCGTCCGCGGACGGCGATGCATTGCCGTTGCAGGCGGACAGCAGCAACAGCGATGCGGCGAGCGAGGTGAGGGTCGGGACGTTGCGGCGCATGCGGTTCTCCAGTGTGCAATCGGGGAAAACCCCAAGTGTTGCACAGGGCGGTCGCAGGACCGGTGCAGCGGCATCGGGAAACGCGCATGTAAACGTTGTGTTCGATTCAGTTTGCACGCAGCCACCGCCACCCGCGCATCCCGTCTCGCCGGTGTCCGTTCCTGCGCGTCATGACGCGCTTCGCGGCTTCGCCATCACATGCAGCAAACAACTGGCTAACCGCAACATGCCCCGTTGTGGTTAAGCGTTCGTAATCGCGGATTTCCCGCGCCCGTGGCGGTTCATTCTGGCCCGTGCAAGGTAGGCCCCGTGCGGAATCCACAGACGAGGATGAAACAACAGCCGCGCGTCAATTCACTCTTGGAGAACAGAACTCATGAAGAATGCACGCAAGCCGCTGGTCGCGATGATGGCCCTGGGTTTCGCCATGGCGACACCGCTGGCATTTGCGCAGGACGCCTCGGTCCCCCAGACCGACCCGACCTACTCGGGTGAAGCGACGACCCAGGCCGAGCCGACCGCGCAGGACACCTATGCGGACGACGCGACTGCGCAGGCGCAGCCGCAGGCCGAGCAGGGACAGGTCACCTGGGCCGACCTGGACGTCGACAGCGACGGCAAGCTCAGCCGCGACGAGGCCGCAGGCCTGCCGGCGCTGGCACAGGTGTTTGACGATGTCGACGCCGACAGCGATGGCTTCGTCACCCCCGAGGAATACCAGGCCTACGTTGCGCGCGCCAACGGCGCCGTGGACGACGATGCGTAAGCAGTCGCCGCGCTGACGGCGCCTGGCCGTCGGCATCCGGGCTGCACAAGGGCGACCTCCGGGTCGCCCTTTTTTGTGGCTCGCCATCCATGGCAGCCACCCGCCGGGCCATCGCTGGTGCGATGTCAAAAACCGTTCCAGACGGTTTTTTGTGGCCTGCCATCCATGGCGGCCACCCTTCGGATCATCGCTGCCGACGGGTGCGGCTGCGCCCGTCCGCCGCTGCCGCGATCCCGCAACGCGGAACCCGCATAATTGCGCGATGAGCGACGGTATCCGACTGGTCGGCTTCGATGCCGACGACACCCTCTGGCGCAGCCAGGATTTCTTCGACGAGGCGCAACTGGAGTTCGAGCGCATCGTCGGCCGTTATGTCGATCTTGCCGACGGACGCGTGGCCGAGGCGCTGTATGCGGTCGAGTCGGCCAACATCGCGGTGTTCGGCTACGGCGTCAAGGGCATGGCGCTGTCGATGATCGAAGCGGCGACGCAGGTCACCGATGCGCGCATCAGCGCGGCCGACCTGCACAGGATCGTCGGCATGGCCAAGTCGCTGCTGCGCCATCCGGTCGAGGTGCTGCCGGGCATCCGCGACGCGGTCGAGGCAATCGCCGCGCGCTTCGAGGTGGTGCTGATCACCAAGGGCGACCTGTTCCACCAGGAGGCGAAGGTGCGCGATTCGGGGCTGTCCGACCTGTTCGGGCGGATCGAGATCGTCAGCGAGAAGGATCCGCCGACCTATGCGCGGGTGCTGTCGGAGTTCGACGCGGACCCGGGCCAGTTCCTGATGATCGGCAATTCGCTGCGCTCCGACATCGCGCCGGTGCTCGCGCTCGGCGGTTGGGGCGTGCACATCCCCTATCACGTCACCTGGGCGCACGAGCGGCACGCCGACATCGTCGACGGCGCCGAGCGCATGCGCCAGGTCGCGTCGCCTGGCGAGTTGCCGGATGCCGTGGAGGCGCTCGCCGGTCTCGCGCGCAGCGCCTGACGCCGCCGCCGCGCATGGCCGGAATTGGCCGCGTGCGCGGGCAATCGGCGTCTCGCAAGTGGAACCGCTTACACCGCATCGCAGGCGGGCCGTGCTTGAACGTCGACTTTACGCGGCGTTGATCGCAGCTTCATGCCGCGGAAAATTGCAGGTCGATTCATCCGTGTCAGGCCATGTTCGGGGGACGGCGCTGCGGTGGCGCCGGCCCTGCGACGGAGATCCGCGATGACGACCACGACCCTTCCCCGATGGCTGCTGCCCGCCGCGCTCGCGACCGGGCTGGCGGCGATGCTGGCCATTCCCGCGCCCGCGCGCGCCAACGACGATCTGGTGCGGGTGATCGTCGACATCGCCGACGTGGTGCTGCGCGACGATGCGGCCTACTACCGCCACGGCAACTACGGGCGCAACGACCGCCTGATCGTGTCGCGCGACCGCTACGGCCGCCCGGTCTACTACCGCACCGTGCCGCGGTACCAGAACGTCCACTACCGGCCCGCACCGCCGCGTTACGCCAGCGGCCATGCCGCCCGCGGCAAGACCAGCTGCGACCGCAGGGGCCGCTGCACGGTGCAGTACTACGACCCGCGCCAGGACCGTTCGAACCGCCGCGACTGGCGGCGCTGATCGCGGTGCGCCGCGCTCCGTGCGCTTGCCGGCGTCCGGTGCCGGCAGCCCGCGGAGCCCGTCGCGCTTTTCTGCTAGCGTGGCGCCATGTCCGCGCCGCTTCCACGTTCCCGTGCCGCCATCGCACTGCTTGCCTGCGGCATCGCGGCCGGTGCCGCCACGGATGTGCTGGCCGCCGATCCGATCGCCTGCGAGCTCACCTTCGCCGCCGACGACTGGTCGCCGCACCGGCAGGCCGCCCATGGCCTAGGCCATGTGCGCTGCGCCGACGGCAGCGAACTGCGGGTGCGGGTCAGCATCAAGGGCGTGGTGCGCGGCGACGCCGGCACGCCGCGGGTACGCGCCGGCGCCGGCAGTTTCACCGGCGTGACCGATCCGCGCGATGTGCTCGGCGGTTATTCAGTGGCACGCGGCGACAGCGGGCCGAACCTGCTGATGCGCAAGGGCGGCGTCACGCTGACCGTGACCGGAACCGGCGACTGGTGGGCCGGCGGCGGACGTCCCGGCAGTCTTGTGATCTCGCCGCGCTGAATACGCGCCGACGGCCGTGGCGTTCCCGGCCTCAGTCGCTGCGGTGATGCGTGTCCCGGTCGCGCGGCGTGGCCTGCAGCGTGTTCTCGGCATCCAGTCCGATGCGCGTGGCGACGCGGTCGAGGGTGACCGCATAGGCGGCCAGGAGAACCGCGGCAATCGCCAGTGCGATCGCCCAGCGGAGCAGGCGACGGGGTTTGCGTGGCGTACCGGTGCTGGCCATG
This sequence comes from Proluteimonas luteida, assembly GCF_021191695.1. Lineage (GTDB taxonomy): Bacteria > Pseudomonadota > Gammaproteobacteria > Xanthomonadales > Xanthomonadaceae > Luteimonas > Luteimonas luteida. The sequence continues at coordinate 166,481 of NZ_JAIWPT010000002.1, read as the reverse complement.
GCACGTCTCCCTTGGGTGCGGCGCGGTAGGCTATCGTCGCCTGCCGCGCGCGACGGCGATGTCGAGGTGTCGCGCGCATCGTCATGGGGCGTTGCCGCAGCGCGTTGCCGTGAGCGTTGTCGTGAACCCCGCCGCCGAGTCCCGAGGACAGCCGCATGTCGAAATCCGCCGCCATCGTCGTGTCGATCGCCATGCTGGCGTCGCCGGCCGTGCGTGCCCAGGACGCCGGCGACGCCGCGCCGCAGATCGCGGAGGTGCCGGCGGACGCCGTGTGGGCACCGCGTACCGGTGACGACTGGCTCGATACCTGGCTGGCCGACATGAACCGCTATGCCGCGCGCCACCACGATGCCTTCGTCGACGAGATCGTCCGTTACCAGGGCGCGCCGCGGGCGCTGGTCGAGGAACTGCTGGTCGAGCAGCGCTGGCAGCCGGCCGACGTCTATCTCGCCTGCGCCACCGCGCTGGCGCTGGGCCGTGCGTGCCGCGAGGTCGCCACCGAGCGGCGCCGCGATGCGGCCGGGGGCTGGGACGAGGCGCTGGCGCGACTGGATGCCGGGGCGGGCTCGGCGCCGCTGCGCCGGGTCCGTCAGGGCGTGGTCGCGAGCTACGACCGCTGGGCGCGGCCGATCACGCTCGATGCGCAGCTGCGCCGGGCCCTGCCGGAGCGCGGCGGCGGCTGAAGCGCCACTGCCACGCCGGCCGTCCAGGCCGGCACCGCGTAGCCGCCGCGGGCCGTCAGCCGATGGCCAGGGTCTTGTTCTTGCGTTCGGCCAGGCGCTTTTCCAGGTAGTGGATGTTCTGGCCGCCGGCGTGGAAGCCTTGGTCGCGCATGATCCGCTGCTGCAGCGGGATGTTGGTGCGGATGCCGTCGACGACCATCTCCGACAGCGCCACGCGCATGCGGCAGATCGCGGTCTCGCGGTCCGGGCCGTGCACGATCAGCTTGCCGATCATCGAGTCGTAGTTCGGCGGCACCGTGTAGCCCTCGTACACGTGCGAGTCCACGCGCACGCCGGGACCGCCGGGCGCGTGGAAATGCTGGATCGTGCCGGGCGAGGGCAGGAAGCTCTCCGGGTCCTCGGCATTGATGCGGCACTCGATCGCGTGGCCGCGCAGCACCACGTCCTGCTGCCGGATCGACAGCTTGTGGCCCGAGGCGATCATCAGCTGTTCGCGCACCAGATCGATGCCGGTGACCATCTCGGTGACCGGGTGCTCGACCTGGATGCGGGTGTTCATCTCGATGAAGTAGAAACGGCCGTTCTCGTACAGGAACTCGAACGTGCCGGCGCCGCGGTAGCCGATGCGGATGCAGGCGTCGACGCAGACCTTGCCGATCGCCGCGCGCTCGACCTCGCTGATGCCCGGCGCCGGCGCTTCCTCGACGACCTTCTGGTGGCGGCGCTGCATCGAGCAGTCGCGCTCGCCCAGGTGGATCGCGTTGCCCTGGCCGTCGGCCAGCACCTGGATCTCGACGTGGCGCGGGTTCTCGAGGAACTTCTCCATGTAGACCATGTCGTTGCCGAACGCGGCCTTGGCTTCCTGCTTGGTCGTGGCGATCGCGTTGACCAGCGCGGCCTCGGTATGGACCACGCGCATGCCGCGGCCGCCGCCGCCGCCCGCGGCCTTGACGATGACCGGGTAGCCGATCTCGCGCGCGATGCGGACGTTGGTCGCCGCGTCGTCGCCGAGCGGGCCGCCGGAGCCGGGCACGCAGGGCACGCCGGCGTCCTTCATCGCCCGGATCGCCTCGACCTTGTCGCCCATCAGGCGGATGGTCTCGGCCTTCGGGCCGATGAAGATGAAGCCGGACTGCTCGACGCGCTCGGCGAAGTCGGCGTTCTCGCTGAGGAAGCCGTAGCCGGGGTGGATCGCCTGCGCGTCGGTGACCTCGGCAGCGGCGATGATCGCCGGCATGTCGAGGTAGCTGCGGTTCGACGGCGGCGGGCCGATGCACACCGACTCGTCGGCCATCGCCACGTGCTTGAGGTTGCGGTCGACGGTGGAATGCACCGCGACCGTGCGGATGCCCAGGGTGTGACACGCGCGCAGGATGCGCAGCGCGATCTCACCGCGATTGGCGATGACGACTTTTTCAAGCATGGGAAATTTCCTTCCTGAGGGGCCAGGGACCAGAGGGCAGAGACCGGGGAATGCGGGACTCTCCCGCTTCTTCCCTGACCCCTGGCCTCCGGTCCCTGGCCTCCGGGCTTAGCCGATCACGAACAGCGGCTGGTCGAACTCGACCGGCTGGCCGCTTTCGCACAGCACGGCGACGACGGTGCCGGCGGTGTCGGCCTCGATCGGGTTGAACATCTTCATCGCCTCGATGATGCCCAGCGTGTCGCCGGCCTTGACCTGCTGGCCGACGGTGACGAACGGCGGCTTGTCCGGTGCCGGCGAGGCATAGAACGTGCCGACCATCGGGGATTTGGTGACCTGGCCGGGCGGCAGTTCGTCGCCGGCGGCCTTCGGCGTGCCGCCGGTGGCGGCCTCGACCGGGGAATTCATCGGCATCACCGGCTCGGCGGCGCGCGGCGCGGCGGCGGGTGCCGGCGCGTAGGCGACCGGGGCGCCGTGGTTCTGCGAGCGCGACAGGCGGACCGACTCCTCGCCCTCCTTGATCTCGATCTCGGTCAGGTTCGACTCCTCGAGCAGGTCGATGAGCTTCTTGATCTTTCTCAGGTCCATGCTGGGCCTCTCGGTTGGGTCGCGCGGTGCGCGAAAGAACGGAAGATGCGGGGGCGGCCGGTGCCGGCGGCGCTCAGGCGCCGGCGTCCCGGCGCAGGAGGGCGAGCGCGGCGTCCAGCGCGTAGCGGTAGCTGTCGGCGCCGAAGCCGCAGATCACGCCGGCCGCCAGGTCGCTGACGTAGCTGGTGTGGCGGAACGGCTCGCGGGCATGCGGGTTGGACAGGTGGATCTCGATGAACGGGATCGCGACCGCCGCCAGCGCGTCGCGGATCGCCACGCTGGTATGGGTGAACGCAGCGGGATTGATCAGGATCACGGCGGTGCCGTCGCCCTGCGCGGCCTGGATGCGGTCGACCAGCACGTGCTCGGCGTTCGACTGCAGGCTCTCGAGCGCGACGCCGGCGGCGCTGGCCGCGTCCTGCAGGATCACGTCGATGTCGGCCAGCGTCGCGTGCCCGTAGACCGCCGGCTCGCGGCTGCCGAGCAGGTTGAGGTTGGGGCCGTGGAGGACGAGGATCCGGGACATCGCGTGCACGCAGCGGAAAGTGCGCGAAGTCTGCGGGATGTCTCCGATGCTGTCCAGTTCGCAGACGTTTGCCGATTTTAAACGGGCGTTTGAGTTTCTCCGCGCGGCGCGGCTAGTCGGCGGCCCAGGCGTCGATCTCGCCATGCGCGAACGGGCCGATCCGCTGCTTCAGCAGGCGCCCGTCGGCCGAGACCAGCACGGTATACGGCAGGATGCCGCGCGGATTGCCCAGGCGCACGCCGGCGTCGGCACTGCCGGGGGCGTCGATGGCGATGCGGTAGCCGACCGGGATCCTGTCGAGGAAGGCGCGCACCGCGTCGGTGTCGTCGAGCGCGATGCCGATCACCTGCACGCCGTTGTCGCCCTGTTCGCGGGCGAAGCGGTCGAGTTCGGGCATTTCCTCGATGCAGGGGCCGCACCAGCTGGCCCACAGGTTGATCAGCACCGGCCGGCCCGCGTAGTCGTCCGGAAGCTGCACCGGCGGACCGTCCAGCGCGGCGACGGTCATCGCCGGCACCCGGCCGCCGCGGCGTGCGACGGCCACGCCGTCGGGCGGCGCCGGGGCGGCGGCGGTGATCGCGTCGTTGTACAGCCGCTGGCCGACCTCGGTGCCCAGCAATGGCCCGGGGCCGCCGACGAACAGGCTGATGAACACGCCCAGCGCGCCGGCCAGCAGTGCGACGACGACGACGGTCAGCGGGCCGAACTTCATGGCGCGGCGGTCGCCGCGCGCAGGGCCTCGACCACGACCGCATCGCCGAGCAGCGGCGGCAGCACCACCCCGTCGCCACCACCGGCCGGATACACCACGTACAGCGGCACGCCGACCGCGCCGTGCGCGTCGAGGAACGCGCCGATCTCCGGGTCGACATTGGTCCAGTCGCCGACCATGTAGGCCGCACCCGCCGCAGCCAGCGCTTCGCGGAACGGCGCCTGCGACAGCACCCGGCGTTCGTTGGCCTTGCAGGTCACGCACCAGTCGGCGGTCATGTTGACGAAGACCGGCGTGCCGGCATCGCGCAGCGCCTGCAGGCGTTCGGCGGAGTAGGCGACGTGCGATGCGTCGGCGGTGGCAGGGGCCGTTGCCGCGGGCGCCAGCCGGGTCACGCCGACGATCGGCAGCACGGTTGCCGCGACCACCAGCGCCAGCGCGAGACCGCGTGCGGTCGCGGCCCCGGTCCAGCGCCGGCGCTCGAACCACCACAGCGCCAGCGCGAACACGGTCAGCCCGGCGAGCAGCAGCGCCATCGCGTCCACGCCGCGTTGCCGGCCCAGCACCCAGGCCAGCCACAGCGCGGTCAGGTACATCGGGAACGCCAGCAACTGCTTCAGCGTCTCCATCCACGCGCCGGGTTTCGGCAGCCGGTCGGCCAGCGCCGGCACCAGCCCGATCAGCAGGAACGGCAGCGCCAGGCCCAGGCCCAGCATCAGGAACACCGCCAGCGCCAGCGGCGCCGACGCAGTGAACGCGAACGCCAGCGCGCCGCCCATGAACGGCGCGATGCAGGGGCTGGCGACCACGCAGGCCAGCACGCCGGTGAAGAAGTCGCCGGCCGGGCCGCTGCGCGCGGCCAGCGACTGGCCGAGGTTGCCGACCCGGCCGCCGAGCGTGAACACGCCCGACAGGCTCAGCCCGACCGCGAACATCAGATAGACCAGCGCCGCGACGAACCACGGCTGCTGCAGCTGGAAACCCCAGCCCAGCGCCTGTCCCGCGGCGCGCAGCGCGACGACCAGCAGGCCGATCGCGGCGAATGCGACCAGCACGCCGGCCGTGTACCACAGCGCATGCCGGCGCGCGCTGGCGCGGCTGCCGCCGCTCTGCGCCAGGCCCAGCACCTTCAGCGACAGGATCGGCAGCACGCACGGCATCAGGTTGAGGACCAGGCCGCCGAGCAGGGCCAGGCCGAGCGCGGCGAACAGGCCGCCGCCGCGGACCGGCGTGGCCGGCGGGCGCGTGCGTGCGGCATTGTCGTCGGCCGCGCTGGCTGCGGACGCCCCGCCGACGTCCGCCGGCGCGGCGTCCGCAGTCCCGGCAGCGGGCGCGGCGGCCGTCGCCCTGTCGCCCGAACCGTCACCGTCATCGGCCATTGCGTCCGCTGTCGGGTCCGGTCCGGCCGCCGGCGGACCGGCATCGCCGCCGGCGATCGCCACGGCCGCTTCGGCCACGCTCTGCACCCGGCCGGCGGGCACCGCGACGCGTACCGAGCGGGTCATCGGCGGGTAGCAGATGCCGTCGGCCTGGCAGCCCTGGAAGGTCGCGACGACGGTGACCTCGGCGGCATCGGCACGGGTGCGCACCAGCGGCAGCGGCACGTCGACCTGGTCGAAATAGACCGTCACCGCGCCGAAGTGCTCGTCGTGATGCGCGGTGCCCGCGGGCCAGCGCGGGCGGCCGGCGCGGATGCCGTCGGCGCCCTCGACGCGCACGCTGTTGCGGTCGCGGTAGAGGTAGTAGCCGCGCGCCGGGGTGAAGCGCAGCAGCAAAGTGTCGCCATCGCCGGCGATGGCCTCGAACGCGAACGCCTGTTCCGCGGGCAGCGCGCTGCCGATGCCGGCGAGCGACGGCGCCGCACCCGGCGCGGCGCCGGACAGGGTCCGGCCCAGTGCCGCGAACCCGCCGTCGCCGGTGTCGGCGGCCGGCGCTGCTGCGGCCGTGGCGTCCGGCAGCGCGACCTGCAGCGTGCGCGTCTGCGGCGGATAGCAGATGCCGGCGTCGGCGCAGCCCTGGTACTTGACCTCCAGCGCCACGCTGCGCGCGTCGGCAGTGGCCTGCCCGGGCAGGGTCGCGACCAGCCGGCCGCGCCAGGTCTCGACTTCGCCGAAGAATTCGTCGACATGCCGGCGGCCATCGGGCAGTTGCAGCGTACCGGCGTCGAACCCGCCGCCGGTCACCCGGACGGCGGTGCGGTGCCGGTAGAGGTAGTAGCCGTCGGCGATCTTCCAGCGGATCTCGATGCGGTCGCGGCTGGTGGCCGTCGCCGACAGCGCCAGCGCCTCGTCCACCGGCAGCACGTCGTCGAACCCGATCGCCAGCGCCGGCAGTACCGGGCACAGCAGCAGTGCGACGGCCGCGAGACGACGCCACCACGCGCCCGCGCCGCCGGCACGGGACCCGGTCCGGCAGGCTGGCAGGGCAGGCGATGGCGATCGAAAGGTGCGGGCGGCCGGGCCGGCGGGGGCGTGCAGGATCATCGCGGCAGTATCGCAGGCCGTCGCGGCCCATGCCGAGCGCCGCCGCACGTGGTTCGGGTGCAGCTCAGGCGCGGGCAGATCGAGCGCCGTCGCGGGACCGTCGTCCGGCGCGCCTTGCCGCGTGGGCCGTTCCGGGGGGGCGTGAACAGGTTCTCAGTCCGGTGCGGGGCCGGTTTCCGCCACCACCCAGTCCAGATACGCCGGCAGGCCGCCGGCGACCGGCAGGGCGACGATCTCGGGCAGCGTGTAGGGATGCAGTTCCCGCAGCCGTAGCGTCAGCGCGTCGATCCGTTCCGTCGTGGTCTTTGCGATCACCAGGACCTCGTCGTCGCTGGTCACCCGGCCTTCCCAGCGGTAGGTCGAGCGCACCGCCGGCAGCACGTTGACGCAGGCGGCGAGCCGCGCCTCGACCAGCGCCTCGGCGATGCGCGACGCGGTGGCCAGGTCGGGACAGGCGCTGAAGCAGACGAGCACGGGCATGGCGCCACGGTACCCGGAGTCGGGGCTTCTCGACAGCGCGTGGACATCGCCGCAGGCAGCCTGCGTGCGGCGAAAGGTGCGTTCCGGTCCTGTGTCGTTCGCTGGCCTGTCCATTATTGAACCGGCCGGTATACTTACTGGATCGTTCTGACCCCTGTCTCCAATGCCGATCCCTGCCGTCCGTCTGGCGCTATGCGCCGCACTTGCCATCTCCGCCCCCCTGCCTGCCCTCGCCCAGAACGTGGTCGATATCGGTGCCGGCGCTTCGGCGACGCGCGAGAACACCACCACCTTCGTCGCCACCCTGGCCTGGCTGCCCGAATGGCGACGCACCGAGCACGGCGTGCTGCGCTGGGAAGTGGGCGGGGTCTACGTGCGTGGCCGCGACAACACCCGCTTCGACCTCGCCGAGGATGCCGGCGTGCTGCATGGGGGCCTGCGCTACGAGCGCGACAACGGCTTCACCGCCGGCTTCGGCGTCGGCGCGCAGTTCGGCAAGACCGATGCGTTGTCGGGCAATCCCCAGTTCGTCAGCACCCTCGGCTGGCGCTGGGACCGCTTCTCGCTGCTGGCCCGCCACATCTCCAATGCCAGCATCAAGCAGCCCAACGACGGCGAGACCATGCTGCTGGCGACCTGGCGTTTCCGCTGACCGGCATCGCGGCGCGCGCAACCGCCGCGCAGGCGGCTTTCGGCCGGGTATCCGGTCAATCATCGTAGGTCGGCCCCACGCGGCCGACGTGCGCGGCGTTGCGGATTCGCGAAAAGTCCCGGCGTCGGTGGCGTCGCCCGACCCCGCGATCGAAGCCACCCGGGAATCGGCGAAGAACCTGAAAAAGTCGGCCCCGCCCCCCTTGTAAAGCGTTCGGCCATGCCCATCTTGGTCGCGTCCCGGAAGCCCGGGTGCGTGTGCGTCCGATTCTGGCACTCTCCTGGTGCGAGTGCTAAGATCGCCGCCCGTTTTCTTCACAATCAAATACTTAGAGAGGGTGACATGAGCAATCTGAAGCCGCTTTACGACCGCGTCGTGATCAAGCCGATCGAAGCCGAAGAGAAGTCGGCCGGCGGCATCCTGATCCCCGACAACGCCAAGGAAAAGCCCACCAAGGGTGAAGTCGTCGCCGTCGGCGAGGGCAAGGCCCTGGACAACGGCAGCATCCGCGCACCGAAGGTCAAGGTCGGCGACCAGGTCATCTACGGCCAGTACTCGGGCAGCAGCTACAAGGCCGACGGCATCGAATACAAGATCGTCAAGGAAGACGACATCCTCGCGATCGTCGGCTGATCCCCGCTGCGGACCCGCGTCCGCGCGACACCGCGATCGATCCCGGCGGGCGGCGCCCGCCAACTCCACATCCACTTTCCACTTCTGAGGTAATCCGCAATGGCTGCGAAGGAAATCCGCTTCGGCGAAGACGCGCGTTCCAAGATGGTGCGCGGCGTGAACGTGCTCGCCAATGCCGTCAAGGCAACCCTGGGCCCGAAGGGCCGCAACGTCGTGCTCGAGAAGAGCTTCGGCGCGCCGACGATCACCAAGGACGGCGTGTCCGTCGCCAAGGAGATCGAGCTGTCCGACAAGTTCGAGAACATGGGCGCGCAGATGGTCAAGGAAGTCGCGTCCAAGACCTCCGACAACGCCGGTGACGGCACCACGACCGCGACCGTGCTGGCCCAGGCGTTCATCCGCGAGGGCTCGAAGGCCGTCGCCGCCGGCATGAACCCGATGGACCTCAAGCGCGGCATCGACAAGGCCGTCACGGCCGCCGTCGCCGAGCTGAAGAACCTGTCCAAGCCGACCGCCGACGACAAGGCGATCGCCCAGGTCGGCACCATCTCGGCCAACTCCGACGAGTCGATCGGCAACATCATCGCCGACGCGATGAAGAAGGTCGGCAAGGAAGGCGTGATCACGGTCGAGGAAGGCTCGGGCCTGGACAACGAGCTCGACGTCGTCGAGGGCATGCAGTTCGACCGCGGCTACCTGTCGCCGTACTTCGTCAACAACCAGCAGTCGATGTCGGCCGAGCTGGACGACCCGTTCATCCTGCTGCACGACAAGAAGATCTCCAACGTCCGTGACCTGCTGCCCGTCCTCGAGGGCGTGGCCAAGGCCGGCAAGCCGCTGCTGATCGTCGCCGAGGAAGTTGAGGGCGAGGCGCTGGCGACCCTGGTGGTCAACACCATCCGCGGCATCGTCAAGGTCTGCGCGGTCAAGGCACCGGGCTTCGGCGACCGCCGCAAGGCGATGCTCGAGGACATGGCCGTGCTGACCGGCGGCACCGTGATCTCCGAGGAAGTCGGCCTGCAGCTCGAGAAGGCGACGATCGCCGACCTCGGCCGCGCCAAGAAGATCCAGGTCTCCAAGGAGAACACCACGATCATCGACGGCGCCGGCGACACCTCGGCCATCGAGGCGCGCATCAAGCAGATCAAGGCGCAGATCGAGGAGACCTCCTCGGACTACGACCGCGAGAAGCTGCAGGAGCGCGTGGCCAAGCTGGCCGGTGGCGTGGCGGTGATCAAGGTCGGTGCGTCGACCGAGATCGAGATGAAGGAAAAGAAGGCCCGCGTCGAAGACGCCCTGCACGCCACGCGCGCAGCGGTCGAGGAAGGCGTGGTCCCGGGCGGCGGCGTGGCGCTGGTGCGCGCGCTGCAGTCGATCGGCGAGCTCAAGGGCGCCAACGAGGACCAGACCCACGGCATCCAGATCGCCCTGCGCGCGATGGAAGCCCCGCTGCGCGAGATCGTCACCAACGCCGGTGAAGAGCCGAGCGTCGTGCTCAACGCGGTCAAGGACGGCAAGGGCAACTTCGGCTACAACGCCGCGACCGGCGAGTACGGCGACATGATCGAGTTCGGCATCCTGGACCCGACCAAGGTCACCCGTTCGGCGCTGCAGAACGCGGCCTCGATCGCCGGCCTGATGATCACGACCGAGGCGATGGTCGCCGAGCTGCCGAAGAAGGACGAGCCGGCGATGCCGCCGGGCGGTGGCATGGGCGGCATGGGCGGCATGGATTTCTGATCCCGTCCCATCACTGCGTCACTGCAACAAGGCTCCACAGAAAACCCTGCCGCGAGGCGGGGTTTTCTTTTGGGTAATGCCCAAGCGCATTCAACGGAATGAATCCTGTCATCCCGGGCGTAGCGAGGGATCTCGCCGCTTGCCTGCACATGACGCTCGGAAGCAGATCCCTCGCTGCGCTCGGGATGACATTCTGTTGGAGGCTCCAGGCTGACCGGGCCGTGTGTTTCCAGCCCGTCGTGATGCCGTGGTTCCATCCGGGGATTCCGATGCAGCCGATGCAGCGCGCGGCTCAGCGAGCCTCGTATGACAGCGTGCCGTCGAGGCCGACGGCCTCGACGTCCGGATCGAAGCGGAGGTGGAAGCCGTTGTTGCGTCGGTTCAGGCGCAGCAGGGCTTCGACGTCGCCCGGGCTGCCGGGGCGGACAACGACTTCCGCCGCGGTGCCGGTGCTGCCATGGAGGGAGATCCTCACCGTGCCCTGCTGCACGGTGAAGTGCCCTTTCACGAACGCCAGGCGTCGCCCGGTGTCGATCCTGATGCTGGCGGAGGTCTGCCGATCGAATTTCGCGATGGCGAGGGTGCAGTCCTTTTTCACGTCGTCGTCGATGTCGGCGACGACGACCGACCCCGAGCACTTCACCACGGCAGCATGCGCCGGCGCTTCGCAGCCGGATGCGGCGAGGACCAGGGACGCGGCGCCAAGCACCGCCAGCCACGGGTGCTTCGTTGCGGCCCGGATGCCGGGGCGCATCATCTGGAAGTGATCTTCAGGCGCTCGACCTTGCCCGAGGCGGGGACGTCGCAGGTGTCCTGGTTCGAGAAGCCAGCGACGGGCATGTTCTCGCTCCCTGCGGTCTCGCCGGCGGCCATCCCGTGGCAGGTCGAGCCGGTCATCTCGCCACCGTTCTGGCAGGCGATGACGAGGTCCCAGCAGGCCTCGAAGCTGCCGCTGCCGCCGGTGCGCTGGACTTGGCAGTCAACGCCGTGCGGACCGGGGGTGCCGCAGTCCACGCGGGCGGCGTCGAGGTCGCTGACGGTACACGCGGACAGCGCCAGCCCCGCGGTGGCCAGGGCGACGGCAAGGGCAATGGTGTGAAGTTTCATGGATGTGCTCTCCGGAGCGTGTTTGCGTGGAATGTCATTCGCCGATGACGATGGAAGCCGAGATCCTGAGGACGCTGTCGGACTTGGGCAGGAAATCGAGCTGGAATTCCTGCTCGAAATCGCCTTTCGCATGCCAGTCCTGGATCTTCAGCGGGCGGGGACCGTCGTCGCCTTGCAGCGTCGCGGTCACCATGTAGCGCCCGATCGGGACGTCCTCGACCTGGTAGCGATCCACCCAGTAGTGGTCGCCCACGCGAAGCCGGAGCGTTTTCCCCGGTGATCCGTCGATCAACGGGCCATGTGGCGTCAGGGTCAGTTCGATGGCTTCCATGTCCTCGTAGAAACCGATGGCCTGGCTGAGCTGGATGAATCCGCCGTAATAGCCGTACTCGTTGCCGGGCGTGCGCCCTTCCAGCTTCCAGGTGAAGTCGCGGACAACGCCGTCCTCGTTGAAGGAATCGTCGTTGTCCGGATCCAGTTCCAGGACGTAGGTCCTGCCGTTGTATGTCTTCCTGAAGGAGGCATCCGCCTTCCATGCGCCGGGCTGCACCTTGATCCGGTAGCTGCCGTCGTCGCGCGTCGTGCCGTCGATGTAGGAGGCGTAGAAGACGCTGTTGTCCAGCAGGATCTTCGCCCCGGCGATGGGCCTGCCCTGGGTATCGGTCACTTTCCCCGTCGCGTAGCCACTCTGTACCTGCGCCTCGCTGTTGCCGTCGGACATCCCGCATGCGGTCAGTCCGGATATCAGCAGCGCCGCCAGGAAGAACGTCGATTCGTTCACGTTGCTCATGGTTGGCGTCCGGCCCGAATCGACCGCGCATGCGCGGCGGCAGGCGGCGCTGGATGAAGGAGGAAGGATCGAATGCACATGGTCGCGTCATCAGGTCGAGGAGGTCGAAGCGGCGACCCGGCCGGTCCCGGCACGTCCGGGCCCTCTATCCACGAGAACCGGTGGCGGCAACTGACAGACGTCGATGCGATCGCGGGTTGGTCGCGGCTTCGCTCGTTTGCCAACGGCGGTGCAGGCATTCGATATGAACGCCCCCGCAGTGCTGCGGGGGCATTCGTGATGGGCTACCGGTGTGGCGACGCGAGATCGGCCGCCTGTTTCCGCGTCCGGCTCACAGGTCCACGCCGAAACCGACGCCGGCCGATCGCTCGCCGCTACTGAAGGCGCCGCCCAGCGAGAACGAGGCGGTGCGCCCGATCCGCTTGCCATAGCCGATCGACAACCCGCGCTCGCCGCCCTGGAAGCCGGCACCCACCGCAATGCGACCGCGCGGACTCTGGGTGCCCGCGGCGTTGATCGCCATGTTCAGCATTGCCGAGCTCATCGCGCCCATGCGGTCGATGCGGCGGTCCTGGTGATGCAGACGGCGGTCGACGTCGGCGAAACGATCCTCGAGCCCCGTCAGCCTGTCGTTGATGCCGCCGACATCGAAGCCGGTCAGCGCCTGGATCGCAGTGTCGGTGTAGGTGTTGGCCGCCGACAGTGTGGCCGTGTCGCCCGCCTCCATGTCGCCGCGTATCGCGATCTCGCGCGTGTCGGTGTGCTGGTTGGCTTCGGCGAGGGTGGCCGCGTTGCCGGCATCGGTGATCTCGCGGACCTGGACCTCGGTAACCGCGTCGATCTCGGCGATCCGGGCATCGGTGTAGTCGTTGGCTGCGGTCAGGGTGGTGGCATCGCCGGCATCGGCGATTTCCCGCACGCGTGCCTCGCTGACCCCGCCGCCGCCCTCGACGCCGTCCAGTGCCGCCTGCAGCTGGCGCAGGTTGACCGCGTCGGTGCCGGCCGTGGCGTCGGCGACGTGGACGATGCGGCGCAGGCTGTCCGCGTTGCCCACCGAGAAGGTGTTGGCCTCGCTAGCGACCGAGTGGGCGCCGATCGCGATCGAGTTGGTGGCCTCGGCCGCCACCAATGCGTTGTTGCCGATCGCAATGCCGGCGGTGGATGTGGCGCCGGTCGCGCCCTCGGCTAGTACCGAGACGCCGCGGCCGATGGCGATGGCCTCGTAGCCGGTGGCCTTGGCGCCCACGCCGATCGCCAGGCTCTGGTGGCCGGCGGCCGCCGACGCGTAGCCCAGCGCAGTGCTGCGCGTGCCGCTTGCGGTGTTGAGGAAGCCGAAAGCGCTGCTGCGCTCGCCTTCGGCAACGTTCTCCCGGCCGAACGCGCTTGAACCGTCCCCGATTGATTTGTTGGATATGCCGAAGGCGTTGCTTCCACCGCCGCTGGCGGTGTTTTTGTAGCCGATGGCGGTCGAATTTTGGCCTGTGGCCTTGCTCGCATAGCCAAATGCGCTGCTCAGCGCGCCGGAAGCCTCGTTGTTGAAGCCCACCGCGGATGCGGAGATGCCGGAAGCCCCGTTGCCGAAGCCCAAGGCGGCGCTTTGGTAGCCGGTTGCCCGGTTTCCACTGCCAAATGCGCTGGCATTCTGTGCGGTGGCGTAGTTGGCGGTGCCGAATGCGTTGGCGCTCGGGCCATCGGCTACGTTGCTAGAGCCCAAGGCGTTGCTCTGGCTGCCAGTCGCGTTGTTGTAGGAGCCGATCGCCGAGCTGTTCACACTGAACGCTTTGTTGCCGATACCGATAGCCGAAGCCCTTGTGTCCTGCGCCTCGTTTCGGTCACCGATGGCAGTACTGCTGATACCACTGGCAATGTTGTTGCTGCCGACCGCGGTGCTGTCGCGACCGCGAGCGATGTTCTTGACCCCGAAAGCGCTGCTGTGCTCGCCGCTGGCGTTATTGCCTTCGCCGTAGGCGTTGGCGTCGGTGGCGCAGGTGGTGTTCCTGTCACCGTGTTCGTTGCCTTCGGTGCGGTTGGTGGAGTTGCCGGTGTTCTGCTCCCACTTTTGGGTGTCCGAGTTGAAGGTCCAACATCCCGGGCCGGCTGGGTCGGCCTTGGCTGGGGCGGCGATGGCCAGTCCGAGCGCAAGCGCGAGCGGGACAAGCTTGAGGGTGTGTGGAATGGCGGGGTGCTGCATGGTGTTTCTCCGTGTTGTATGTACGGCATTCACTTGCGGGGGGGACAGGACCGGGCGCGCAGACGGATTCGCGTCGGCGCGCCGGCGATGATCGGATCGGGTGTCGGTGAGGGGCCGGTTTCAGCGGCCGAGGATTCCGCGCATCAGGCCGCGGGCACGGTCCTTGATCGCTTCCCTGGTGTCCGGCTGCTGCGCGCCCGCGTCGACAGGCGTGCCATCGGCGCCGAGCATCACCATCGCGGTGGACTTGTTGCGCAGGCGTATGTTCCAGGCCGGGCGCCAGTCGCGCGGGGCATCGGCCGGGCGTGGCTGGGTGATGCTGTTCTCGTCGCCATAGGCGATCATCTGCAGCAGTGGCGTGCCGCCACCGGTGCCGGCGAGCACCTCGCGCGGCACCTGGCAGCTGCGGGCATCGGCGCCCATCAGGGTGCGGCTGCCGGTCCACCGCGCGATCTCATCGCCGGTCAGGTAGTCGATCAGTTCCGGTCCGGCATAGCCGTCCTCGGCACTGCTCCACATCACGATGGTCTCGCCACTGGCGACGGTGCCGTGGATGAAATAGCCGCGGGCGCCGGTGACGGCGTCCCAGCGCAGGCTGAGGCCATCCTGCGCGCTGCCCTCGGCGTTCACCGCCAGCGGCGGCATGAAATCGTGGTTGCGCTCGAGTTCGAAGCGCATCGATTCGGGCACCCCGTTGCCGGTCACGTGGTGCGTGCCGACCAGCGATGCACCGTCCCGTACCGCCTTGCGGCTGGACGGGTTCGGCCACAACGCGAACTCCGGGCCGGGCGTGATGCTGCGCCCGGCAAGCTGGCGCGGCGCCATCGCGCGTCCGCCCTCGACCGGTTTGCCGTTGCGGATCGTCATCGAGTACTCGACCGGCTGGCCGGGACCGGCGCTTTCACCGCAGCCCCAGTAGTAGAGCACCCGGTATCTCCCGCCATCGGCGAGGTCCTGGCCGATGCTTCCGCCGGCGCTGCCGCCATCGCGGGTGTCGCGGGCCGCTGGCGGCAGCAGGTCGAGATGGTCGCCCAGGCGCAGCCCCTGCGGGATCGCCTGTCGCGCCGGCGTGCCCGGCTGGCGCTGGTTGTGCAGGGCGATGTCCAGGTACTGGCCGGGCATTCCCGGATGGCGGGCCATGCCGTAGCTGGCATGGCTGCCGGCCATGGCGCCAGCCATGCGGCCAAGCGCACCGGTGCCCGGCATGCCGGGCATGGCATGGGTTGCGACGTCGACCTGGAGTTCGGCCTGCGTGGACTGCGCGTGCGCGGCGGCCGGCAGCGCGGCCGCCAAGGCGAGCGCCAGCGCCGATGGAAGAACGGAAGTAGGAATATTCATGGCGATGCCGACAGTTGGAGCGGGCCGAAACGGCGACCCGGCCGGGTCCGGTGCATCCGGACTCCCCATCCACGCAATCGGGCACCGGCAACTGACAGGTGCCGGTGCGTTTGCCGGCTGATGGCACACGACGCACCTCGCGGGACGCCGTGCGGGGCGCCGCCGGCCAGCGCATCGGCCCCGCTGCTTTCGTCGTGGTGGGCCGGGCGGGGGTGAAGGCGGGCGGGTGGCCGGGCGCAGGCTTCAGTCGGCGATGGCCGCCAGGCGCATGTAGCCGTCGTACTGCGCTTGCAGCGGGGCAAGCCGTGCCTGTACCCGCTTGCGCTCGGCCGCGGACAGCGAGGCATACGGGTCGCGTGCCAGCACCTCCTCGGCATGCTCGCGCTTGTGCGGCTCCAGTCCCGCCAGCCGCGCCTGTCCGTCGGGGCCGGCGTAGCGCGCGTGCATCATCAGTTCGTAGAGCACCTTGTGCATGGCCTGTCGGAGCCCGCGGTATTCGGGCAGCGGCAGGCCGGCCTTCGCCGCGACCTGCAGGCCCTGCGCGTCGTACTTCGACAGCGATACGAAATGGCTGCCGCTGGCGTGCATCAGCGCGATCTCCTCGTCCAGCCCGCGGGCGTAGGCGTCGAGCATGTCGGTGGTGATGGCCGGGCGCGGATCGGCTGCGGGCGTGCGCGTCCGTTCGCTGGCGGCGCGGCTGCCGGCGGTGGCTGTTGCGGTGGCGGTATCCGGACAGCGGCTGCGGATCGCTGTCGCGCGATGCCGCGCCTCGGTCATTTCCGCACTGAAACGCGCCTGCAGACCGGCCGCGTCCACCGCCTGGCTCCAGCCGTCCAGTGCGTGCGCCAGCGCCGGGGCGGTGTCGCAGGACGCATCCATTGCGGCCGTCTCCGGCCCGGAGAGTTGCCGATAGGTCTGCTCGAACGATTCGGCCAGCTGCGGCTGCGGCGCCATGCCTGCGGGCATGCGCTCGCCGCATGCGGCGAGCGTGGCGATCAGGGCCGTCAGGCCGGCCGCGCGTGCGACCGGGCGGTACGGGATGGGTGCGCGCATCGGATTCCTACCTCCAGGGATGGGCCGGGCCGTCCACGGGCGCCGGGTCAACGCATCCACGAGAACAGGGGGCGGGAACTGACAGGGGCGCCCTGCAATGGCCAGGGCCGGGGACGGACCGGGACCGTCCTACGGCAGGGCCAGGCAGTGCCCTTCGCTGGGCGTGGCCAGGCAGCGGGAAAGCGGTTCGGTCGCGGCGTGGACCCCGAGCCCGGATTGCAGCGCGGCGATGCTGTCCGGCTGGCCTGTCTGGTGCGCATGCAACGCGGACAGCATCCAGGGCCGCATCCAATCGCGCTGGTTGTGCGCCGCCGGGTGGCTGTTGCGCAGTTGTTCCAGCAGCGGGCCCGCCGCCACCTGGCCACCGTTCGCCATCAGCCATTCCGCGCGCGCCAGCAGGTAGGGTGGAGATGCGTCGGCTTCGTCGCTGGCGGCGCAGGCATCCAGGATTCCACGCGCCGCGTCGCTGCCGCCGCGCCGCAGTTCCACCGATGCCTGCAACCCGCAGACATTGACCGCATCGGGATGCGTCTGCCTGCCGTTGGCCGCCAGCAGTTCAACGCTGCGGGCAAGCGCGTCGATGGCCAGGGCATGGCGCCCGTTGGCCGCGGCGGCATAGGCCAGGCCGGTCGAGCAGCGCTCTCGCGAGAGCCGGCTGTCGCCGGATTCGCGCAGCAGCTCGTCGGCCAGCTGGAAGACTTCCAGGGCTTCGCTGTGGCGGCCTTGCTGCAGCAGGACCAGCCCGAGGTTGCAGCGGGTCATGCCCCGGAACATGAGCGGGTTCTGCAGCGTGCGGTCCGCGACCGCCACCGCCTCCCGCGCCAGTTCTTCCGCACGCTCGAGCATTCCCAGGGCGCGGAAGGTATGGGTGACGTCGCTCAGCGTATGGGCCAGCCCGCCGCCGTCGGCGGGGTAGATCAGCTGTGCGATCCGCAGGCGCTCCTCCTGGATCGGCAGGCGCAGGCGCGGGTCGTGCTCAGGCCCCGAGAGCGCGATCGAAAGGCCGTTGAGCGCATTGATGTGGCGGACCGAGTCCTTGAGTTCGCCGGCTTCGATTTCGGCGATCAGCGAGCGGAAGACGTCGGCCGCTTCCTCCCGGTCGGAGTACAGCAGCGCCTCGCCCAGCGAGATCTGCGCACGCACGCGCTCGTTCGTCGGTGCGTCCCAGAGCGCGTTGAGCTCGACCGCCTCGCGGGCATGGGCCAGCATTTCGTCGAGCTTTCCCCGGAGCTGCGCATGCCGTGAGAGCTCCCAGTGGGCACGGGACAGTTCACCGGCGGCGCGGTCGCGGTAGGGCGTCAACAGGGCGAGCGCGTCTTCCAGGTCGGCGAGGGAACGGTCGTGGTCGCCCAGGTTGTAGCGCACCGTACCGGTCAGCAGCAGGATGTCGGCGGCGGTCAGCGGCTCCGGCTGCATGGCCGTCATGTAGTTTCCGCGTGCGCCTTCGGCGGCGGCGTCGATCAGGTCGGTGACGCGGGCGCTGCCTCCATCCTCGGCGCGGACGGTGATGAACATGCTTCCGAGGAAATCGCGCACCTCCTCCGCGCGTTGCGCCCGCATCCGCGCCTTCTCCGTCTCCTGCCGGGCCAGTCCGGCCTGCCGCTCGGCCAGCTCCGCCTGCTGCCGCGCTTCGCCGGCCTGCCACAGCGTCGCGCCGATGCCGCCGGCCAGGCTGGCGACCAGCAGCACGGCCGCGGCCACGCCCACCTTGTTGCGGACCACGAACTTGCGCACCCGATAGCCCAGCTTCGGCTTCTGCGCCAGCACCGGCCGGCCATCGAGCCAGCGCTGCAGGTCCAGGGCCAGCGCCTCGGCCGAGGCGTAGCGTTGTTCGGGCGCCTCGGCCAGGGCCTTGAGCAGGACCCGGTCGAGGTCGCTCTTCAGCGGGACGTAGTTGTGGTGGTAGGCGTCGTCGGCCTGGCGCACCAGCAGCGAGGGGCGGGTGGTCTCGCTGCCGTCGCCGGTCCGCGGGGTGCGGCCGGTGAGCAGCCGGTGCAGCAGCGCGCCCAGCCCGTACACATCGATGGCGGTGCTGGGCGGATCGCCGCGCAGTTGTTCGGGCGCGGCGTAACCGGGGGTGAGCGCGCGCCACATGGTCCGGGTGCGCTCGTCGGTGGCGTCGGTGAACTGGCCGATGCCGAAGTCGAGCAGTCGGACATGGCCGCCCGGTTCGATCAGCACGTTGGACGGCTTGAGGTCGCGATGGACCACCAGGTTGCGGTGGGCGTAGGCCACCGCCGTGCACACCTGCAGGTACAGCCGGACCGTGGCACGGGCGTCGAGGGCCTGGTTCTCGCACCAGCAGTCGATGCGCTCGCCCTCGACCAGCGGCATCGCCAGCCAGCAGGTGCCGTCGTCGGCAACGCCGGAGTCGACGAGTGCGGTGATGTTGGGGTGGTTCAGCCGGGCCAGGATGCCGGCCTCGCGCCGGAAGCGTTCGCGGCCCGCGTTGCCGAGCGCGCCCAGGGTCAGGATCTTCAGTGCCGCCTTCTGGCTGGCCATGCCCTGCGCGCGGCGCGCGCGATAGACGATCGCCATGCCGCCGCGACCGATTTCGGCTTCCAGGGTCCAGTCGCCCAGTTGCCGTCCGGCCAGGGCGCCCTGCGGCGGGTCGGCCGGGGTTTTCGTGTCCAGGTGCGCGGCGATCAGCCGCAGCAGCCGGCGCCGGACCGGCTCCTCGATGGGGGTCTGGGCCAGCCAGTCCGGGCGCGCGTCCTCCGCCAGGTCCAGCCAGGCGTCGAACAGGGCGTCGGCCGCCTGCCACTGCGCCAGCTGCTCAGCATCCACCGCCGGCGTCCTCGTCGAGCATCGCCTGCAGGAACGCGCGGGCGCGTTCCCACTCCCGGTAGACGGTGCGTTCGGACACCTCCAGCAGCGCGGCGATCTCCGAGAACTCCAGTCCCGCCAGGCAGCGCAGTTCCACGACCCGGCGCCGCTGCGGACTGATCGCCTCCAGCGCGTCCAGTCCCGCGTCCAGTGCCAGCACATCGGTCAGCGCCGGCCCGGACGCGGGCAACTGGTCGTCGAGCTGGACCATGACCTGGCCGCCGCCGCGCTTGGCGGTGCCGCGGGCGCGGGCATGCTCGACCAGGATCCAGCGCATCGCCTGGGCCGAGGCGGCGAAGAAGTGGTTGCGGTCGCGCAGCGACAGCGGGGTGCCCTGGCTGATGCGCAGGTACAGCTCGTGGACCAGCGCGGTCGGGGTGATGGTCGCCTCGTTGCCGCGCATCCGCGAGTTCGCCAGCCGCACCAGTTCCGGATACAGCGCCTCGAACACGGCAGAATACCGGCCCGGCCCATCCGGCGCCTGGGCAAGCAGTCGGGTGATGTCCTTGTCGGTCAAACCGGCTTCCCCTCGATCTTCCCGTCGCGGGCGCGGTTGCCCACCTGGTGCCCTTCGCCCGAGACGGGCGGATCGTGCCGGAGTATCCCACGGAGCGGGCCGGCCCGGGGTCGGGCGGCGGAGGGCGGCTGCGCGGCCCCGTTCGCGCCATCGCGGGGACGCGCCCGCAGCCCGACGGGCGGGCGGCGGATGGCCTTGGACCGGGCGGCGCCGGCTACAGCACCGTTGGCACAGGCGTACCGACGATGACCACGTCGGCCGGGCGGCGCGCGAACAGGCCGACGCTGACCACGCCGGGGATCTGGTTGATCCGCGCTTCCAGCGCCACCGGATCGGTGATCGACAGGCCGTGGATGTCGAGCACCCAGTTGCCGTTGTCGGTCTTCACGCCTTCGCGCCAGACCGGCTGGCCGCCGGTGGTGGCGAGGATCTCGCGGGTGACCAGGCTGCGCGCCATCGGGATCACCTCGACCGGCAGCGGGAACGCGCCCAGCACCGGTACCTGCTTGGCCGGGTCGATGATGCAGACGAAGCGCTCGCTGGCCTCGGCGATGATCTTCTCGCGGGTCAGCGCGGCGCCGCCGCCCTTGATCAGGCGCTTGTGCGGATCGCATTCGTCGGCGCCGTCGACGTACAGCGGCAGCGGGCCGGAGGCGTTGAGGTCGAGCACGTCGATGCCGTGCGCGCGCAGGCGCTCGCTGCTCTGCTCCGAACTGGACACCGCGCCGCCGATGCGGTGGCGGATCGTCGCCAGCGCATCGATGAAGTAGGCCACGGTGGAGCCCGTGCCGACGCCGACGATCATGCCGTCCTCGACGTAGTCGATCGCCTTCTCGCCCGCCAGCCGCTTGGCCTCGCTCATGGTTTCTTCTCCAGGGACAACAGCAGTTTCCACTGCGCGGCGGTGACCGGCAGCACCGACAGCCGCGCACCCTTGCGGATCAGCGCGAACTCCTCGCCCAGCTGCGCGGCGTGTTCGCGGATCTCCGACAGCGGGATCGGCGCGACCAGCTTGCGCACGAAGCCGACATCGACCAGGAACCAGCGCGGCGCCTGCTGCGTGGCCTTCTCGTCGAAGTACTTCGACGACTTCTTGAACTGGGTCGGGTCCGGGTACGCGGTGCTGGCGACCTCGGCGATGCCGTAGATGCCGGGCACGTCCGCGTTGGAGTGGTAGAACAGCACGCCGTCGCCGACGCGCATGCCGTCGCGCATGAAGTTGCGCGCCTGGTAGTTGCGCACCCCGGTCCAGGGTTCGGTGCCGACGCGGGCCAGGTCGTCGATCGAGAAGTCGTCCGGCTCGGACTTCATCAGCCAGTAGCGCTTGCGTGCGGTCATCGTGGTGCGCTCATCGGGGGCGAGGTCACGAGAAAAGTGTCGGATTCGGTGCAGATGGCATCCAGCGCGACGTCCCACGGGGCGACGTCGAGCGCTGCGACCTGCTGGCTTGCGAACGCGGCGCCGACCAGCAGCGGCGGCGGCTGCGCGGTCTGGCGGAACGCGAAGCTGCGATCGTACCAGCCGCCGCCCATGCCCAGCCGCTGGCCGTGCGTGTCGAAGCCGACCAGCGGGACCACGACCAGCGCCATCGCGCGCGCATCGAGCGCCGATGCCGGTTCGATGTCGGGCTCGGGAATGCCGTAGCGGTTGGTGACCAGCGGATCGCCGGCGCGCCACGGTGCGAAGCGCAGGACGTCGCCGTGCAGCACCGGCAGGCAGTAGACCAGGCCGGGCGGCAGGCGCAGCTGGAAGGCGTGCAGGCCGATCTCGCCGTCGCTGGCCCAGTAGCCGGCGACGTAGCCGCCGGCAGGCAGCGTCGGCAGCGCAAGCAGTTGCGTGGCCAGGCCGTCGGCGGCGGCGATGCGCAGGGGCGCGGGCGTCGCGCGGCGCTGGTCGCGCAGGCGGCGGCGGAGTGCGTTGCGGTCGGTCATGCCGGATCCGTCGTCGGAAGTGCCGACGACGCGGCATGGGGAAGCGCGGGCCGGCGCACCACGAAGGCGCGCCGGCGCCACGGAATCTGGAATACGTCCTCCGCCGTTGCCGATGCGCGCGAAACGACCTTGAACCCGGGGTTCAAGTGGGAATGCTCGGATTCCATCGGGCTTTCCGCTCGAGGGCGGATATGCACTCCCGGTTTCCTTGCATCCCCGGTGTCGTTGTTAAGGGACAAGGCGAATGTTTTGCACGCCGTCGAACACGGCAGAGGACGCAGGCGAAGTATAGCCGGATCGCCGCGGCCGCCAAGGCCGTTCGTCGGTCGGGGATGTCGAGGATTCAGTTGCGTCGCCGCGTCGCTGCGTCGGCGACGCCCGGCGTGGCGGGTCAGCGCGGTGTGTCGATCAGTGCATCGAGGCGGCGATGCAGCTCCGACAGCGTGTCGCCGATTTCCCGGTCGCCGCGCGTGCGCTCGTCGCGCAGCAGCTGCAGTTCGTGGGCGAGGTTCAATGCCGCCAGCACGGCGATGCGGTCGACCGCGGCCATGCGGTTGGCGCCGCGGATCTCGCGCATCTGCGTGTCGAGCAGCTGCGCGGCCGCCGTCAGGCTCTCGCGTTCCCCGGCGGAGACGCCGACGGTGTATTCGCGATCCAGCACGCGGACACTGACCGCTTCGTTGTCGCTGCGGCTCATGTGTGCTGCTCCAGCGACTTGAGCCGCGCGATCATCGCCTCGACGCGCGAGCGCGCCTGTTCGTTCTTGGCCAGCAGCTGCGAGCGCTCGCCGACGATGTGCTCCTGCTGCTGGCGCAGGCTGCGGTTCTCGTCGCTGAGCTGCTGTACGCGCTCGATCAGCGCGTCGATGCGGGCCGTGAGCCTTCGTAGCTGGGCGATGACTTCCGGCTGGTCCATGTTCCGCACGATAGGCAGGCCGTGGGTGCCGGTCAAGGCACCGGCACGGGGGGCTCCTCCCGCACCGCGTCCGGCCGCCAGTTGCGGACGAAGGCCAGGCACTGCAGGGCGTCGAGCGGGGGCGAGATCCAGAATCCCTGGATCTCGTCGCAGTCGCGCTCGGCCAGGAACTGCATCTGCGCCGGGGTCTCCACGCCCTCGGCCACGACCTTGAGCCCCAGCGAGCGCGCCATCGCGATCACCGTGCTGGCGATCGCCGCGTCCTCGGGGTCGTCCGGCAGGCCGTCGACGAAGGCCTTGTCGACCTTGATCGTGGTGAAGGGCAGGCGCTTGAGGTAGGCCAGCGACGAGTAGCCGGTGCCGAAATCGTCGATCGCCAGGGCGACGCCGAGCGCGCGGAAGGCCTGCAGCTTGGCCGCGGCCTGTTCGGCATTGGCCATCAGCACGCTTTCGGTCAGTTCCAGCTCCAGCAGGCGCGGCGGAATGCCGACGTCGTCGAGGATGCGGGCGACGACGCCGGGGAAGTCGCCGCGCAGCAGCTGCAGGACCGAGACGTTGACCGAGACGGTCAGGTCGTCGAGGCCGTGCTGGCGCCAGCGCCGCAGGACCAGGCAGGCCTCGCGCAGCACCCATTCGCCGATCTCCAGGATCAGCCCGCTTTCCTCGGCGATGGGAATGAAGTCGCTGGGCGGGATCTCGCCGTGTTCCGGGCTCGACCAGCGCAGCAGCGCCTCGACGCCGGTGATGCGCGGCGGCGACAGCGCCATCCGCGGCTGGAACACCAGCCGCAGCTCGCCGCGGTCGAGTACCTTGCGCAGCGCGCCCGAGACCATCGCGCGCTGACGGACGGCCACGTCCATGTCGTCGTTGTAGCGCATGAAGGTGCGCCGCCCGGCGGCCTTGGCCTGGTACATCGCGGTGTCGGCCTGCTTCAGCAGCTCGGTCGGCACCAGCGCATGGTCGGGATAGAGGCTGATGCCGATCGACGGCGAGATCGCGATCTCGCGCCGGTCCTCGAGCAGTAGCGGCGCCTCGAACGCGGTGATGATCTCGCGCGCGATGTGGTCGGCCGCCGCCGGGCTTTCCAGGTCCTCGATGATCACGGTGAACTCGTCGCCGCCCAGGCGCGCGACGGTGTGGTGCATGCCCACGGTCTGCTGCAGGCGCACCGCCGCGGCACGCAGGATGCGGTCGCCGGCGGCGTGGCCGAGCGAATCGTTGATGTCCTTGAAGCGGTCGAGATCGAGGAACAGCACCGCGATGCGCCGGTCCTCGCGGTGGGCGCGGATGATCGCGCGCGACAGGCGCTCGGACAGCAGCGAGCGGTTGGGCAGGCTGGTCAGGGTGTCGAAGTTGGCGAGGTAGCGCAGTTCCTGCTCGGCGCGCTTCTGCTGGGTGATGTCGTTGAGCACGGTGATGTGCAGCAGCGTGCCGTTGCGGTCGGCGTCGCGGACGGTGCGCGACTCGATCGCGCACAGGAACTCCTCGCCGTCCTTGCGCCGCTGCCAGATCTCGCCGCTCCAGTGGCCGTGGCGCGTGGCCTGCTCGCGCAGGTGGGCGTAGAACGCGGCGTCGTGCTGGTCGCTATCGAGGATGCTGCTGTTGCGGCCGACGACCTCGGCCTCGGTATAGCCGGTCATGCGCAGGAAGGCGGGATTGACCGAGATGAAGTTGAAGTCCTCGTCCAGCACCGAGACCGCCTCGCCCATGCTGCGCATCACCTCGGCGGCGATCTGGCGCTCGCGCTCGGCGGCGCGGGTGTCGGTGATGTTCAGCGCCGTGCCGCCGATGCGGCGGACGCGGCCGTCGGCGTGGTGCTCGATCGCACGGCCGCGCACGCGGACCCACAGCCAGCCGCCACTGCCGTCGGCGACGCGGATCTGCACCTGGTAGCGGCTGCTCTCGCCGGCCAGGTAGTGCTGCAGGGCGTCGTGGGCGGCGGACTGGTCGTCGGGATGCACCAGGTCCGTCGCCTGCATCGAGCTGTCCTCGACCCAGCCGCCGGCATCCGGCTGCTGGCCGTCGGACACCAGCCTGCGCAGCTGGCCGCTGTCGAGGTCGTAGTCCCAGTAGCGTTCACCGGTGGCCCACAGGGCCAGTTTCAGGCGTTCCTTGCGGTCATGGATCTCGGCGATGTAGCGCTGTTCGCTGCTGCGCCGGCGGATCGCCACGGTGCCCAGCACCAGCACCAGGCCGAGCAGCAGCAGGGCGCCGGGGACATGCAGTTGGCTCGGGTCGATCACGCGGCGTTGCTCCAGGCCTCGGCGGGCGGCATCGAGTGTAGGCGTCGCGACTCGGCGGCAACAAGCGGCGGGCGACGCAACGCGCGCGTGTCGACGCCGGGGCGACGGGGGCGGTTGCTACACTGCGCGCCTTCCCCAGACCCCGCGAGCCTCCGTGTCCGACCCCGACCTGCCCGGTTTCTCCGAAGTCCAGACCCAGTGCCGGCAGTTGCAGCTGGGCGTGGGCGCGAGCGAGCTCCATGGCGGCTTGTGCGGCTGGCTGGCCGGTGGCGGCGCCGACACGGCCGGCTGGCTGGCCCCGGTGCTCGCCGACGACGCGTTGCCGGCCCCGGACCCGGGCAGCGTGCTCGACCGGCTGCGCACGGCCACGGCCGAACAGCTCGACGACCGCGGTTTCGGTTTCGCGCTGCTGCTGCCCGACGACGACGAACCGCTCGCGGTCCGCAGCGGCGCGCTGTTCGACTGGTGCAGGGGATTCCTCGGTGCGTTCGGGCTGGCTGCCGGCGCCAGCCCGCGGCTGTCCGAGGAAGGCGGGGAGGCGCTGGCCGACCTGGCCAAGCTGGCCGCGGCGATGCCCGAGGACGATGCCGCCGGCGACGAGGGCGAGGAGGATGCGCTGGCCGAGATCGAGGAGTTCGTGCGGGTCGCCGCCCTGCTGCTGCACGGCGACGTCGCGCTGGGGGCGCGCCACCGCGCACGGTTGAACTGAGCATGTCGCGCAGTACCGGCATCGCGGCCGCCAGCTACCAAAAGCGCCGCCGCCAGCTGATGCGCATGGCCGGCGGCGATGCGATCCTGATCCTGCCGGCGGCGCCCGAGCGCATCCGCAGCCGCGACACGCACTATCCCTACCGGCAGGATTCGGACCTGTGGTACCTGACCGGCTTCGACGAGCCCGAGGCGGTGCTGGTGCTGGTGCCCGGGCGCAAGCATGGCGAGAGCCTGCTGTTCTGCCGCGAGCGCGACCGCGAACGCGAAGCCTGGGACGGGCCGCGCGCCGGGCCCGAGGGCGCTGTCGAGGCCCACGGCATGGACGACGCCTATCCGATCGACGATCTCGACGAGATCCTGCCGGGCCTGCTCGAAGGCCGCACCCGGGTCTACTACCACTTCGGCCGCGACACCGAGTTCGACCTCAAGCTGATCGGCTGGCTCAACCGGGTCCGTGCCCAGGTGCGGCTGGGCGCGTCGCCGCCGCACGAGTTCCTGGAACTGGGCCACCTGCTCGACGAGATGCGCCTGTTCAAGGACGCAGGCGAGCTGAAGCTGATGCGCCGCGCGGCGAGGATCAGCGTCGAGGCGCATGCGGCGGCGATGCGCGCCGCGCGCCCGGGCGTGCGCGAGTACGAACTGCAGGCCACGCTCGAGCACGTGTTCCGCCGGCACGATGCCGAGCCCGCCTACGAGAGCATCGTCGGTGCCGGCGCCAACGCCTGCGTGCTGCATTACCGGGCCAACAGCGGACAGGCGCGCGACGGCGACCTGGTGCTGATCGACGCAGGCGCCGAGTACCGCGGCTATGCCGCCGACATCACCCGCACGTTTCCCGCCAACGGGCGTTTCAGCGCGCCGCAGCGGGCCCTGCACGCGGTGGTCGAGAGCGCCTACCAGGCCGCGCTGGCGCAGGCGCGGCCGGGCGTGCCCTACGAGGCCGGACACAATGCCGCGGTCGAGGCGCTGACCGAAGGCCTGCTGCGGCTGGGCCTGCTCAGGGGCCGGCTGGAGAAGCACATCGCCGACGGCAGCTACAAGCGCTTCTATCCGCACAAGACCGGGCACTGGATCGGGCTGGACGTGCACGACGTCGGCGACTACCGCATCGAAGGCGAGTCGCGGCTGCTCGAGCCGGGCATGGTCTACACCATCGAACCCGGCTTGTACGTGTCGCCCGACGACACCGGCGTCGACCCGAAGTGGCGCGGCATCGGCATCCGCACCGAGGACGACGTGCTGGTGACGAAGGCCGGCCACGAGGTGCTGACCGGTGCGCTGGCGCGCACCGCCGACGAGATCGAGGCGCTGATGGCGGACGCGGGCGGCGCGCCGGGGCGCACGCGCTCGTCCCCGGCGTAGCGGGGACGCGCTTCACGGCGCAGCCGGGGAAATGGCGCGCAACGCCCCGCAGCGGTGCGCGCGTGACGCGGTCAGCCGGCGTCGAGTCCGGCGAACGCCTCGCGCGTCAGGTTGACCGGCGCGTCGACGGTGCAGACCACGTTGTCCTCGATGCGGATGCCGCCGTAGGGGCGGAACGCCGCGACCCGGTCCCAGTCGACGCTGTCGCCGTGGCCGGCGTCGCGCAGGTCCTCGAGCAGCATGTCGACGAAGTACACACCCGGCTCGATGGTCACCACCATGCCCGGTTCCAGGGTCCGGGTCAGGCGCAGGTACGGGTGTCCCTCGGGTTTGTCGATCGTGCCGCCATGGTCGGACGCGGCGAAGCCGGCGACGTCGTGCACCTGCAGGCCGATGCCGTGGCCGATGCCGTGCGGGAAGAACGCGGCACTGACGCCGGTCTCCAGCGCCGTCTCCGGCGCGACCTTGATCACGCCGAAGTCGCGCAGCACGCCGGCCAGCGCCAGGTGCGCGTCGAGGTGCAACTGGCGGTAGTCGAACCCGGCGCGGACCTGCGCGCACATCGCCTGCTGGGCCCGGTCGACCGCGTCGATCAACGCCTGGAACTCGCTGGCGGTGTCGTGGGCGTGGGTGCGGGTGATGTCGGATGCGTAGCCGCCGTGGCTGGCGCCGGCATCGAGCAGGAAGCTGTGCACCGGATCCGGCGGCAGGCGGTCGAACTCGGTGTAGTGCAGTACCGCGGCATGCGTATCGAGCGCGACGATGTTGTGGTACGGCAGCTCGGTCGCGTCCTGGCCGGCCGCCTGGCAATAGGCCAGGTGGATGCCGAACTCGCTGGCGCCGGCGCGGAATGCGCGCTCGGCAGCGCGGTGCGCGCGCACCCCGCGGCGCGAGGCCTCGCGCAGCATCGCGATTTCGTAGGGCGTCTTGTAGGCGCGGTGGTAGTCGAGATAGTCGAGCACCGCCTGCGGGTTGTTGGGCAGGTAGGCGCCGTACTTGCCGAGCGCGCTCTGCGGCTCGCCGAGGATCGCGCAGCGCGCGGCGTTCTTCGGCAGGTGCTGCTGCGCCTCCTCGGGCCTGCGGATCACCACGATGTCGAAGTGCTCGACCCAGTAGCCGGACGGCGCCTCGGGCACGACGTGCCAGTAGTCGCGCGGCTGCAGGTAGATCAGCTTCGGCCGCTGCCCCGGTGTGAACACCAGCCAGCTGCCGGGATTGCGGGTCAGCGGCAGCCAGTGCTTGAACTGCGGGTTGACCGCGTAGGGATAGTCGCGGTCGTCGAACACCTGGTAGTGCAGGGTGCCGCTGGGGACGACCAGATGGTCCAGGCCGGCACGCGCCAGCGCGGTCTGCGAGCGCTCGGCCAGCACTGCCAGGTGGTCGGCATAGAGATGGGCGGGCGACGGGGTGGCGGAAGACGGGGACATCGCGATCCAGGAGAAGCGGGGATCCTGCATTTTGCCGCAAGCCCGGCCGCGCTGCCGACGCCTATTCGTAATGGCCGCCGGGCGCGCTGACCCAGCCGTGCAGCTGCGCGGTCAGCGCCGGCGTGGTCGCGATGAAGCGGAACCCGGCCCAGACGCTGCCCGACAGCGCCGCGTCGTCGCGCCACAGCAGGTGCGCGCCGACCTCGACCGGGGTCGTGCCCGCGGCGTCGGGCAGCACGAAGGCGAGCTGGTACAGCGCGTCCTCGACCAGCGGCTCGGTGGCGATCAGCAGCATGCCGGTCTCCGACAGGTTGCCGATGCGGCCGACGATGCGCTCGGCCATGACGTCGGTCACCTGGATGAGGTCCGAAGCCTTGCGGCGGCGGGCGCGGCGGAACTCCTGGATCATGCGCGCTGCTCCATCGGACGGTCGCCGCGCCCGGCGAAACTGCGCAAGGCGCTGATCGCCGCCTGCCAGGCACGGTCGACGATATGGCCGCGGTCGGCGGTGACGATGCGCGCGCTGCCGGAGGCCAGCAGGCGCGCCACGGCGTCGAGCGACTGTTCGCCGATGCGCTGG
Organism: Proluteimonas luteida; assembly: GCF_021191695.1. Lineage (GTDB taxonomy): Bacteria > Pseudomonadota > Gammaproteobacteria > Xanthomonadales > Xanthomonadaceae > Luteimonas > Luteimonas luteida. Next base: position 137,570 of record NZ_JAIWPT010000002.1, on the reverse strand, counting down.
CCACGCTGATTGACGAACAGCACGTTGTCGGTGATCGGACTGAACCACGACATGCGCCGGCGCACCACGTCGCCCTGCTGGTTGATGCTGAACTCGATCCAGGTGCCGAACGGCAGCGTGCGCAGATTGTCGTAGTGCGCCTGTTCCTCGGGGGTGCGCGGCGGCAGCCGCGGACGGCGCGCGGCATCGGCGTCCTCGCCGAGGCGGGTGCGCGCCTTGAGTTTCATCGCCAGCTCGGTGCGCGACGCGGCATCGTCGTCGGCCGAATGCGGCTGGGTCAGGCGCTGGGCGATCACCCCGGCCTCTTCGCCGTGGTAGCCGACCTGGCCCAGCGAGGTCTCGACCTGGCTCTGCAGGTCGGGGTCCCGCGGGGCCTCGTCGTGGATCGCGGCGTCGACGATCTGCCGGGTCACGGCCAGTTGCTGCTGCCAGGCCCGGGACGCCTCGCCGTGGCGCAGCAGGGTCAGGGTCAGCACGTCGGCCCAGGCCTGGTCCAGCAGCGCCCGCGAGAAGCGCGGCAGGCGCTGCTCGCCGATCAGCGCCTGCATCGCCTCGGCGGCGCGCAGCTTGGCGCTGGCCAGCTTCTCCTTGCCGCGCGCGGCCTCGACATGGCGCCGCTCCTGCAGCTCGGCGGTGCGGGCCTGGGCCTGCAGCTGCGTCTGCAACTGGGTGTTGCCGTCGGTGAAGACCTGGATGTCGTCGAGGTAGTTCTGGCGGACATGCGCGACCGCGTCGCGCAGCGCGGCCAGCAGCCGCGGGTCGATGCCGGGCTCCTCGAGCCAGCGCGCGGCGCTTTCGGCCACGGTGTTGAGCAGCTCGCGGGCCGGATGCCGCTGCCGGGTGAAGAACGAATGGTCCTGCAGCGCGACCCGCAGCATCGGGATCTGCAGTTCGCGGATCAATGTCGCCGACGGCGCCTCGCTGCGGATCTCCTCCTCGAGATGCCCGTACAGCAGCGACAGCAGCTCGAACGCGTCCTCGTCCTGCGGCGCCAGCGTCGCCGCCTCGCCACTGCGCTGGCGCGCCTGCGCCAGCAGCGACTGCTTGATCTCCGCCAGGCTGCGTGCGGCCATGCTGCCGGGCTGCGCCTGCAGCCGGTGCAGGGCGTCGGTAACGTCGCGTGTGGGCAGTTGCTGCGGCGGCGGCCCGAGCCGGCCTTCCTGCGGCCGGAGCTTGCGCAGCAGCTCGCGCCGGCCCGACATCAGCTGCTGCAGCCGGCGATAGGCGGATTCGTGGTCTTCGCCGTCGCCGGGTGCCGGCGCTTCGGACGCGTCGCCCCATGCGGTGAACGGACGATGCGGCGCGTCGCTGTGTGCCTGGGCGCGGGTCCGCGCGGCGGTCGCCGCGGCCTGCGGCCGCGCCGCGGTGCCGGCATCGCCGCCTGCCGCCACGGGCGCCGCGCCATTGTCGACCGGTGTCGCCCGCGTGCGCATCGGTACATAGGTCAGCGCGGGCAGCACGCCGCTCTGCGCCAGCGCCGCGTCGAGCTGTTCCAGGATCGTCGCGTAGCCCGACATCACCACGCGGTCGAAGATGCGGTACAGCAGCAGGCGCGCGTCGTGCTCGATGTCCAGCGCCGTCGCCGAGGTCTGGATCGCGCGGCACAGGCACTGCGGACCGAGCGGGATGTGCTCGGCATCGAAGGCCGGCGAAGCCGCCAGCACGCCGAAGCGCTGCCCCAGCAGGTGCAGCGACAGGCTGGCGCGGCCTTCCTGGCGGCTGGCGATCTCGCGCAGCACCGTGGACTCGTCCATGACCGCGTCCTCGACCAGGCGCAGCGCCCCGAATCCGCCCAGCCCGGACTCGGCGATGCCGGGCGGGTGCGCGCTGGCCGGGGGCGTGCGCAGTCCTGCCAGCGCGGCCTCCATGGCCAGTAGGAAATGCGGCAGCAGGTCGGCGCGGTTGAGCCGGAAGGCGCGCAGCGCATGCATGTAGCCCGACTCCAGGCCGGGGTTGCGGGCCTGGTCGGCAAGCCGGAACAGTTCCTGCTCGAACTCGGTGACCATCGTCGCCAGCAGCGGTTCCAGCGCCGAAGACACCAGCGCCAGCGCGTCGTCCAGGCTGCGGCGCACGCGCGGCGGCAGCCCGGCGCTTGCAAGCGACCGGGGAGGCGGGGCGTCGCGCGCGATGGACGAGGCGGGCATGGTGGCGGCTGACTCTGAAGACCGGTTCAGATTGTTAGCACGCAGCGCGGGCGGCGGCCAGCAATTCCGTGACGTGGTTCCCCGAACAACGGATGCGACCGGGAGAACCGGCCGCCGGTTGCTGCGATGCAGCAGGCGTGTGCGCCGCCGCCCCGTTCCGGCGCCGACGGGAAACCGGTTGCCGGAACGATCGCCGGCGGTCGCAGCAAGCCACCGATTTCGACAAGCAACCCCCGACTTTGCCGGAGGATACTTGCCATTCCCGCCGTTCAGTCGGTGAGGAACAGGGCCACGACGTCGTTGGTGAAGCGCTGCCCGAGTGCGGTCGGCACGACGCGGCCGGCATCGACCTGCAGCCAGCCGTTGGCGACCGCGGTCGCCAGCGGCCCGGCGATGGCGGCCCGCGCAAGCCCGGTGCGCGCCTCGAAATCGGCCAGCCTGAAGCCCTCGACCAGCCGCAGCGCATTGAGCATGAACTCGAACGGCCGCCGTTCCGGGGCGATGCGGTCGTCGCCGCCGATCGCGCCGGGCGTACCCGCCGCGGCCAGCCACGCCGTCGGATGCCTGTGCTTCCAGCGACGCAGCAGGGTCTGCTCGCTGCCGAGGCTGATCTTGCCGTGGGCGCCGGCGCCGATGCCCAGGTAGTCGCCGAAGCGCCAGTAGTTGAGGTTGTGCGCGCACTGGCGTCCCGGCCGCGCGTAGGCCGAGACCTCGTACTGGGCATAGCCGGCCGCGGCCAGCTGCGCCTGGCAGTGTTCCTGCATGTCCCAGGCCAGGTCCTCGTCGGGCAACGCCTCCGGCGGCCGTGCGGCGAACACCGTATTGGGCTCGAGGGTCAGCTGGTAGTGCGAGATGTGCGTGGGCGCGAGTGCGAGCGCGCGCGCGACATCGTCCTCGGCCATCGCCAGGGTCTGGCCCGGCAGCGCGTACATCAGGTCGAGGTTGAAATTGTCGAAGCCCGCCTCGCGCGCCAGCGCCACCGCCGCGACCGCCTGCGCGCTGTCGTGGATGCGGCCGAGCCGGCGCAGGCAGGCGTCGTCGAAGGTCTGGATGCCGAAGCTGATGCGGTTGACGCCGGCGCGCAGGTAGTCCTCGAAGCGGCCGTGCTCGGCGGTGCCGGGGTTGGTTTCCAGCGTGACCTCCAGCCCGGGCGCGAAGCGCAGCCGCGCCGAGGCCGCCTGCAGGAAGCGGTCGATCGCAGCAGCCGGGAACAGGCTCGGCGTGCCGCCGCCGAAGAACACGCTGTGCACGGTGCGGCCCCAGACCAGCGGCAGGTCGTGTTCGAGGTCGGCGACCAGCGCGTCGACGTAGGCCTCGAACGGCGGCGTCCCGCGTGCCTCGTGCGAATTGAAATCGCAGTACGGGCATTTGCGCACGCACCAGGGCAGGTGCACGTACAGCGACAGCGGCGGGGGCATCAGCATCGGAGGTTCGTAGGAGCGGCCCATGGCCGCGATTGCGCTTGACGGTATACGGTCGCGGCCATGGGCCGCTTGTGTCTGCATCCGGCGGTAGTCTTTGAGTGGAGAGCGATGTGCGGCAGGCCGACAGGCCGCAGTGTTGCCAAGCACGTGTAGGAGCCCGGGCCGCCGCACATCGACCTCGTTCCACAGCCCGAACAGTTGAACGAGCCAGAGCTCGAACTTCACAAGCGTGGGCAGGACCGAGGCAGCTCTCTCCTGTCCCCCAGTGTACGAGAACGCAATGTCCCTGACCGTTGGTATCGACGTGGCCAAAGCCACGCTGAGCATCTACGTGCTACCGCACAAGCAGCATCTGACCTTGCCCAACACCGCCGCCGGCCATGCCCAGCTGCTGGAACACATCAACGGGCAGGCCGTGGACAACCTGCTGCTGGAAGCGACCGGCGGCTACGAACGCGCGCTGATGCGGGCCTTGAGCCAGGCTGGCCTTGCGGTCACCCGGGTCAACCCGCGTCGAGCGCGGGCCTTTGCCGAGGCCCTGGGCAAGATCGCCAAGACCGATCCCATTGATGCCCAGGTACTGGCGCACATGGCCGGCCTGGTCAAGGCGCCCGGCCAGGTCGTGACGCCAGAGCGCGAAGCCCTGCGTGTCTGGGTCCAGCGCCGCGAACAGCTGGTCCAGCAGCGCGACGATGAGCGCCGGCGCCTGAAACAGGCCGAGCTGGCGCCGCTGCGCCAGGACCTGCTCGACAGCATCAAGCATCTGAACCGGCGCATCCTCACGATCAACAACACCATCGCTCAGGCCCAAAGCGCGCTCGACGATGCGCTGGGCCGCCGGTTGCGGGCCGTGCGCGGTATCGGCCAGGTCACCAGCGCCAGCCTGCTGGCCTACCTGCCCGAGTTGGGCCCGCTGACGCGCAAGCAGATCTGCGCGCTGGCCGGCTTGGCTCCCTACAACGTGGACAGCGGCAAACATGCCGGCAAGCGCCGCATCCGCGGCGGACGCGCGCCCATCCGCCGGGTGTTGTACATGGCCTGCCTGTCGGTGATCCGCCAACAACCCGACTTCAAGGCCCGATACGAACGCCTGCGACAACGCGGCAAGTGCGCCAAAGTGGCCATCGTCGCCTGCATGCGCGTGCTGCTCTCGCGCCTCAATGCCATGGCCAGAGATCAAACTGAATGGAAAATGGCCAGCTCCTGAGAAGACAGTTGCTCCTACGAGGTGAGGGTGGCCAGACGTTCGCGCAACTGCTGCAGCGCCTTCGCGCGATGGCTGAGCCGGTTCTTCCGTGCCGGCGCCATTTCCGCCGCGGTCAGGCCGTGCAGCGGGTCGAGGAACACCGGGTTGTAGCCGAAGCCGTGGTGGCCGCGCGGCGCGGTCAGGATGCGGCCTTCCCAGGCGCCCTCGGCGATCAGCGGCTGCGGGTCGTCGGCATGGCGCAGCAGCACGATGACCGCGTAGAAACGCGCGCTGCGCCGCTGTTCGGGCACGCCGTCCAGCGCCGCCAGCAGCTTGGCGTTGTTGGCCGCGTCGTCGGTCGGGGTGCCGGCGTAGCGCGCGCTGTACAGGCCGGGCGCGCCGCCCAGCGCGTCGACGATCAGCCCCGAGTCGTCGGCCAGCGCCGGCAGCCCGGTGGCCGCAGCGGCATGGCGCGCCTTGATCAGTGCGTTCTCGACGAAGGTGCCGCCGGTCTCGGCCACGTCGCCGACGCCGAGTTCGCGCTGCGGCACGATCTCCAGCGGCAGGTCGGCGAGCATCGCCTGCAGCTCGGCCAGCTTGCCGGCGTTGCCGCTGGCCAGTACCAGGCGCGAGCGCGCGGCGCTTGCGGGCGTGTCCGCCATGTCAGCCGGCCAGCGCCGCGCGCTGCAGCGCGACCAGCTCGGCGACGCCGGCCTCGGCCAGGCCCAGCATCGCGTCCATCTCGGCGCGGCGGAACGCATGGCCCTCGGCGGTGCCCTGGATCTCGATGAAGCCGCCGCCATCGTTCATCACGACGTTCATGTCGGTGTCGCAGTCGCTGTCCTCGGCGTAGTCGAGGTCGAGCACCGGCACGCCGCGGTAGACGCCGACCGAGACCGCGGCGATCGCGCCGTGCACCGGGTCGCGGCTGATCTCGCGGCGCGCCTGCAGTGCGCGGACCGCGTCGACCAGGGCGACGTAGGCGCCGGTGATCGCCGCGGTGCGGGTGCCGCCGTCGGCCTGCAGCACGTCGCAGTCGAGGGTGATGGTGCGCTCGCCCAGCGCGCGGCGGTCGACGCAGGCGCGCAGGCTGCGGCCGATCAGGCGCTGGATCTCCAGCGTGCGCCCGCCCTGCTTGCCGCGCGCGGCCTCGCGGTCGTTGCGGGTGTTGGTGGCGCGCGGCAGCATGCCGTACTCGGCGGTCAGCCAGCCTTCGCCCTTGCCGCGCAGGAAGCCGGGCACCTTGTTCTCGACGCTGGCGGTGCACAGCACGCGGGTGTCGCCGAAGCTGACCAGCACCGAGCCCTCCGCGTGGCGGGTATAGCCGCGCTCGAAGCGCACGCTGCGCAACTGGTCGGCGGCGCGGCCGCTCGGGCGGGCGGGGCTGGTCATGGCGCGGGTGTCCTGCAAACGGCGGGCAAGTCTAGCAGCGCGGGGCCTGTGCCCATGCCGATCCCGGATATCGGATCCCGGCCTTCAGGCATACTGCCCGGCCTGTTTTCCCGCCATGGACCCGCATGATCCGCAGCATGACCGCCTTCGCCGCCGGCGAGCGCAGTACCGAGTGGGGCACGCTGGCCTGCGAGCTGCGGGCCGTCAACCATCGGTTCCTGGAACTGGGCACGCGCATGCCCGAGGAACTGCGCGCGCTGGAGCCGCAACTGCGCGAACGCGTCGCGGCGAAGGTCTCGCGCGGCAAGGTCGACCTCGGCCTGCGCCTGCGTTCGGCCGAGGGCGGTGGCGAGCTGCAGCTCAACCAGGCGCTGCTGGGACGGCTGGCGGCGCTGGCCGACGAGCTCGGCGGCAGCTTCCCGCACATGCGCACCGGATTCACCGAGCTGCTGCAGTTCCCCGGCGTGCTGCAATCGAAGGCGGTCGACCAGGCCGCGCTGCAGGCCGAGGTGCTGGCGCTGCTCGACGACGTGCTCGACGATTTCGTCGCCGCGCGCGAGCGCGAGGGCGGCAAGCTGGTCGCAGCGATCCTCGAGCGCGTCGACGGCATCGAACGCATCGCCGGCGAGGTCAAGGCGCTGGTGCCGCTGATCCGCGAGGGCCAGCGCAGCAAGCTGCAGGCGCGGCTGGACGAACTGCCGCAGCCGGTCGAGCCCGGGCGCATGGAGCAGGAGCTGGTGCTGTGGCTGCAGAAGCTCGACGTCGACGAGGAACTGGACCGGCTGGCCAGCCACATCGACGAGATCCGCCGCATCCTGGGCCAGCGCGAGCCGGTCGGGCGGCGGCTGGACTTCCTGCTGCAGGAATTCAACCGCGAGGCCAACACGCTCGGCTCCAAGTCGGTCGACCGCCGGACCTCGCAGGCCGCGGTGGACCTGAAGGTGCTGATCGACCAGGTGCGCGAGCAGGTGCAGAACATCGAGTAGCCGGGATGACCAGCCGTTCGGCTGATGGAGGCGGGAAGTCGGGACTCGCGAAAGCAAGTACGATAGCCGCCCTGCTGACCGACGGACGGGAGTCCGCGTGTCCAATCCCCAATCCCCAATCCCCGCTTCCAGCAGCCGAACGGCTGGTCGTCCCAACGCCCTCCGCGGCACGCTGTTCATCGTTGCCGCGCCGTCGGGCGCCGGCAAGTCGAGCATCGTCAATGCCTGCCTCGCGCGCGATCCCGGCATCGCGCTGTCGATCTCGTTCACCTCGCGCCCGCCGCGTCCGGGCGAGCGCCATGCCGAGCACTACCACTTCGTCGACAAGGCCGAGTTCCAGCGGATGATCCGCGGCGGCGAGTTCTTCGAGTACGCGGTCGTGCACGGCGACTGGAAGGGCACCGCGCGGCAGTCGGTCGAGCCGCAGCTCGCGGCCGGCAAGGACGTGCTGCTGGAGATCGACTGGCAGGGCGCGCGCCAGGTGCGCAACCAGGTGCCCGAGGCGGTCAGCGTGTTCATCCTGCCGCCCTCGCGCGAGGCGCTGGCCCAGCGCATGCGCAAGCGCGGGCAGGACAGCGAGGAGGTGATGGCGCGGCGCCTGGCCGCCGCGCGCGAGGAAATGTCGCATTACATCGAGTTCGACTACGTCATCGTCAACGAGGACTTCGACACCGCGGTCGGCGAGATGTGCGCGATCTTCCATGCCAGCCGCCTGCGCCGCGACCGCCAGGCCGAGCGCCATGCCGCGCTGATCGCCGCGCTGCTGGCCGAAGACTGAGCCGCAAGCAAGGTGCGCGGCGCGTAAGTGTTTGATTATTCAGGCTGCCCCTTGCGCCGAAGCGTGGGCGGGCGTACGATACGCGGCCCTTTTTCCTGAATTCGCGCGGCCTCGCAGGTCGCCGGGAGCCCGCATGGCCCGCATCACCGTAGAAGATTGCCTGGAAGTCGTCGACAACCGCTTCGAGCTGGTCATGATGGCCGCCAAGCGCGCCCGCCAGCTCGCCAATGGCGTCGAGGCCCAGCTCGACAACAGCGAGAACGACGACAAGCCGACCGTGCTGGCGCTGCGCGAGATCGCCGCGCGCCGCATCGACCAGCCCTACATCGACGCCGTCGACAAGGCCGAGCGCGAGCGCAAGGAGCGCGAGGCGCTGGAGTGGGCCGCGGCCGAAGTCGTTGCCGACGAGGACATGGCCAAGGGCGACGACCTCTGAGGTCTCTCGCTGGGGCGTCCCCGCGACGTCCTGCCAGCCGCAACCTGCACTGACGACCCCGCCATGGCGGGGTCGTTGCGTTTGCGGCGTCCGCGGCTCCGTTCCGTGGCGGCACAGTTCCCAAATCCGGGACGTGCCCGTAGTCTGCGCAGATGACTCCCGGAGAGACCGCGATCACGCTGCCTGCCGCGCCCGCCGACGACGCGGTGCCCGACTATCTGCTCGAACTCGAGCAGGCCGCCGCCTACCTGCCCGACGACCAGCGCGCGCTGCTGCGGCGTGCCTGGGCCGTCGGCGCGGCCGCGCATGCGGGGCAGACGCGCAAGTCGGGCGAGCCCTACATCACCCACCCGGTCGCGGTGGCCAGGGTGCTGGCCGAGCAGAAGGTCGACGTGGAGACGCTCGTCGCGGCGATCCTGCACGACACCATCGAGGACACGCCGCTGACCCGCGAGCAGCTGGCGGCCGAGTTCGGCGAGACCGTGGCCGAGCTGGTCGAGGGCGTGACCAAGCTCGACAAGATCAAGTTCAGCAGCCGCCAGGAGGCGGCGGCCGAGAGCTTCCGCAAGATGATGCTGGCGATGGCGCGCGACCTGCGCGTGATCCTGATCAAGCTGGCCGATCGCCTGCACAACATGCGCACGCTCGGCGCGCAGCCGGGACCGGCGCGCGAGCGCATCGCGCGCGAGACGCTGGAGATCTACGCGCCGATCGCCCAGCGCCTGGGCATGAACAAGATCAAGGCCGAGCTGCAGGACCTCGGCTTCCATGCGCTGCATCCGATCCGCCACATGGTGCTGGAGAAGCGCATCCGCAACCAGCCGCTGGTGCGGCGCGAGGCGCTGGCGAGCATCGAGGCGCAGCTGGCGCAGCGGCTGACCAGCGCCGGCCTGCAGTACCGGCTGGTCGGGCGGGTCAAGTCGCCGTGGAGCATCTACAACAAGATGCAGAACGAGGGCAAGACCTTCACCCAGGTCATGGACGTGTTCGGCTACCGCATCATCGTCGGCACCGCGGCCGACTGCTACCACGCGCTGGGCATCGCGCATTCGGTGTTCAAGCCGCTCGACGGCCGTTTCCGCGATTTCATCGCCATTCCCAAGGCCAACGGCTACCAGTCGCTGCACACCGTGCTGTTCGGGCCCTACGGCGCGCCGATCGAGGTGCAGATCCGCACCGAGGAGATGGACCTGATCGCCGAGCGCGGCATCGCCGCGCACTGGGCCTACAAGCACGGCGGCGACGGTCCCAACAGCGCGCAGTCGCGCGCGCACTCGTGGATCGCCGGGCTGCTGGAGTCGCAGCGCGCGACCGGCTCGTCGCTGGAGTTCCTGGAGAACGTCAAGGTCGACCTGTTCCCCGACGAGGTCTACCTGTTCACGCCCAAGGGCGACATCATGTCGCTGCCGCGCAGCTCGACCACGCTCGATTTCGCCTACGCGGTGCATACCGACGTCGGCAACCAGGCGGTCGCCGCGCGCGTCGACGGGCACCTGGTGCCGCTGCGCACCCAGCTGGTCAGCGGCCAGCGGGTGGAGATCGTCACCGCCAGATCCTCGATGCCGCGCCCGCAGTGGCTGGAGTTCGTCGTCACCGGCAAGGCGCGCACCGCGATCCGCGCCAAGCTCAAGCACCTGCAGCACGAGGACGCGGTGCAGCTGGGCCACCGCATGCTCGACCGCGCGCTGGAGCTGCTCGGCACCTCGCTCGACCGCCTGCCGCAGGAGCGGCTCGACGCCTACCTGGCCGAGTCGCGGCATCCGCGCCTCGAGGAGCTGATGGCCGACATCGCCCTGGGCAACCTGATGCCCGGGCAGGTCGCGCTGGCGCTGGCGCAGCCTGAGGGCGGCGCGCTGCCCGAAGGTATCCATGGACCGGTGCGGCCCGACGAGACCATCCGCATCCGCGGCGACGAGCGCGGGGTGATCTCGTTCGCCAACTGCTGCATGCCGATCCCCGGCGACGAGATCATGGGCTATCACACCACCGGCCGCGGCATCGTCGTGCACCGGATCGACTGCCCCAACGTCGCCGAGTTCCGCAAGTCGCCCGAGCGCTGGGTCGCGATCGACTGGGACCGCGAGGTGGTCGGCGACTACAACGTCGCGCTGCGCATCGAGGTCGAGAACCACCCCGGCGTGCTGGCCCAGGTCGCGGCGGCGATCGCCCGCGCCGACTCCAACATCGACGGCGTCGAATACCTCGAGCGCGACAGCACGATCGCCGCGATCCGCTTCTCGATCGAGGTCAAGGGCCGCCGCCACCTGGCCGACGTGATCCGCAAGACCCGGCGCCTGCCGGTGGTGCACGGCGTCCAGCGGATGTAGGACGCGGCACGCTCTACAATGCGCGGATTCGACCACGGAGTTCCCGCATGCCCCGCACGCCCATCAGCACGACCGACGCCCCGGCCGCCATCGGCCCGTATTCGCAGGCCACGCGCGCCGGCAACACCGTGTACTTCTCCGGCCAGATTCCGCTCGATCCGGCCACCGGCGACCTCGTCGCCGGCGACATGACCGCGCAGGCGCGGCGTGCGTTCGAGAACCTCAAGGCGGTGGCCGAAGCCGCCGGCGGCGGCCTGCAGGACATCGTCCGCGTCGGCCTGTACGTGACCGACCTGGGCCAGTTCGCCGCCGCCAACGCGGTGATGGCCGAATACTTCTCCGAGCCGTACCCGGCGCGCTCGACGATCGAGGTGTCCGCGCTGCCCAAGGGCGCGGCGTTCGAGGTCGACGCGGTGATGGTGCTCGACTGACCCCGCGGCACGTCCTGTCGCCGGCCGGCACGTGAGCAGGCCCGCGCCCGTGCTGGCGGCCGCCGGCGACGTGCCGCTGGCCACGTTGCCCGGCATCGGGCCGAAGGTCGCCGAGCGCTTCGCAGCGCGCGGCCTGACCCGCATCGGCGACCTGTGGCTGCACCTGCCGCGGCAGTACGAGGACCGGACCCGGCTGACGCCGCTGCGTGCGCTGCGCAGTGGTGTCGCCAGCCAGGTCGAGGGCGAGGTCGTGGCGGTCGAGCGCGGCTTCCGCCGGCGGCCGATGCTGCGCGTGGCGATCGACGACGGCTCGGGCGCATCTCTGGTCCTGCGTTTCTTCCATTTCCGCGCGGCCCAGGTCGCGCAGTTCGCGGTCGGCGCGCGGGTGCGCGTCTACGGCACGCCGCGTCCGGGCCAGCAGGGGCTGGAGATCGTGCATCCCAGCTACAGCGTGCTCGACCCTGCCGCGCCCGGGTCGCAGAACGGCGACAGCCTCGGCGACGCGCTCGACCCGGTCTATCCCGCGCTCGAGGGCATCGGACCGGCGACGCTGCGGCGGCTGATCGGCCAGGCGCTCGACCGCCTGCCCGGCGACGACACCCTGGAACTGCTGCCGGCGGCGGCGCTGCGCGCGCAGCAGCTGCCGTCGTTGCGCGATGCGCTGCTCACCGTGCACCGGCCGCCGCGCGACGTCGACCTCGGCGCGCTGCTGGCCGGCACCCATCCCGCGCAGCGGCGCCTGGTACTGGAGGAGATGCTGGCGCACCACCTGAGCCTGCGCCGGCAGCGCATCGCCCTGCAGGCGCATCGCGCGCCGGCGCTGCGGCCCGGCGCGCTGGTCCGGCGCCTGCGCGCGTCGCTGCCGTTCGCGCTGACCGGCGCGCAGCAGCGGGTGCTGGACGAGATCGTCCGCGACCTCGGCCGCGACGCGCCGATGCTGCGGCTGGTGCAGGGCGACGTCGGCAGCGGCAAGACCGTGGTCGCCGCGCTCGCCGCGATGGCGGCGATCGACAGCGGCCGGCAGGCGGCGCTGATGGCACCCACCGAGCTGCTGGCCGAGCAGCACTTCAACAACCTGCGCGGCTGGCTGGAACCGCTGGGCGTGCGCGTCGCCTGGCTGGCCGGCAAGGTCACCGGCAAGGCGCGCGCGGCGACCGCGGCCGGCATCGCCTCCGGCGAACTGCCGATGGTCGTCGGCACCCATGCACTGATGCAGCAGGCGGTGGCGTTCCGCGACCTCGCGCTGGCGATCGTCGACGAGCAGCACCGCTTCGGCGTGCACCAGCGGCTGGCGCTGCGCGACAAGGGCGCCGAAGGCGGCAGCGTGCCGCACCAGCTGGTGATGACCGCGACCCCGATCCCGCGCACGCTGGCGATGGCCGCCTACGCCGACCTCGACGTGTCGGTGATCGACGAACTGCCGCCCGGGCGCACGCCGGTGCAGACCGTGGTGCTCAGCGCCGAGCGCCGCCAGGCGCTGGTCGAACGCATCCGCGTGGCCTGCGCGCAAGGGCGGCAGGCGTACTGGGTCTGCACGCTGATCGACGAATCCGACGAGGTCGTCGCACAGGCCGCGCAGACCACGTGGGAACTGCTGTCGGCCGCCCTGCCCGAACTGCGCGTGGGCTTCGTGCATGGGCGCATGAAGCCGGCGGAGAAGCAGGCGGCGATGCAGGCGTTCAAGGCCGGCGGACTCGACCTGCTGGTCGCGACCACGGTCATCGAGGTCGGCGTCGACGTGCCCAACGCCTCGCTGATGATCATCGAGAACGCCGAGCGGCTGGGGCTGGCGCAACTGCACCAGCTGCGCGGACGGGTCGGGCGCGGCAGCGCGGCGTCGAGCTGCGTGCTGCTGTACCAGTCGCCGCTGTCGCGCACCGCGCGCGAACGCCTCGACACGATGCGCACGACCAGCGACGGCTTCGTCATCGCCGAGAAGGACCTGGAACTGCGCGGTCCCGGCGAACTGCTCGGCACGCGCCAGACCGGCCTGGCCGAATTCCGCCTCGCCGACCTCGCCCGCGACGCCGACCTGCTGCCGCTGGTCCACGCGCTCGGCGAGGACCTGCTGCGCACCGCGCCCGCGCAGGCCGATCGCCTGGTCGCGCGCTGGATCGGCGGCGCCGCGCGCTATGCGGCGGCGTGACCGGCATCGTGCCTGCGCCTGCGGTCGTCAGGGGGCTCGCGTCGACAGCTTCCGCCCCACATGGGAATAATGCGCGATGACACAGACCATTCCCTTGCTGATCGATACCGACCCGGGCGTCGACGACGCGCTGGCGCTGCTGATGGCGTTCAACGACGCCGCCCACGACGTCGTCGGCCTGACCATCGCCGCCGGCAACGTCGGCCTGCCGCACACCGTGGCCAACGCGCTGAAGCTGTGCGAGGTCGCCGGCCGCGGCGACATTCCCGTGTATCCCGGCAGCGCGTCGCCGCTGCTGCACGCCGCGCCCGATGCCGCCTACGTGCACGGCAACGACGGTTTCGGCGATGTCGGCTACGCGCCCGCCGCGCGCGCCGCGGAGCGGGAGCACGCCGCGCTGGCGATCCTGCGCCTGTCGCATGAACATGCCGGCCGGCTGGTGCTGGTCGCGCTCGGCCCGCTGACCAACATCGCGCTCGCGCTCAGGCTCGATCCGTCGCTACCGATGCGCGTGGCGCGCTTCGTCAGCATGGCCGGCGCGGTGACCGCGCACGGCAACATCACTCCGGCCGCGGAGTTCAACGTCTACTTCGACCCGGAAGCGGCGAAGATCGTCTTCGATGCGTTCCCCGCGTTCGAGCTGTCGGACTGGGAAGCGACCGTCGCCCACGGCCTGCCGCACGACGCGGTCGTGGAATGGATGCAGGCCGGCGGCGCGCGCGCGGCGTTCTACGAGGCGATCTCGCGCAAGACCCGCGAGTGGTCCGCCGACCGCCGCGGCGACGACTGGCATTGCGCCGATGCGCTGGCGATGGCGTGGGTGCTGGCGCCGGACGGCGCGCTGGAGGCCACCCGGCGGCCCATGGACGTGGTGCTCGACCACGGCCCGGCGCGCGGCGCGACGCTGGTCGACTGGCAGCGCCAGCTGGACCGCGCCGACAACGCACGGATCCTGCTGCGCTACGACCGTCCGCGCTTCGAGGCGATGGTCCGGGCTGCGCTGCAGGCCGGCTGAGATTTCGCCCGTCCGGATGCCTTGCGTCCAGGGGCGTCGGCCGGTTAAGATGCCGCTCTTCCCTTGCGCAACCTTGGTGCCCGCCATGAAGGCCGACATCCACCCGAATTACAGCGAAGTCGTGTTCCAGGACGTGACTTCCGATTTCAAGTTCCTGACCCGCTCGACCCTCGCGGCTACCGCGAAGGAAAAGATCCAGTGGGAAGACGGCAACGAGTACCCGCTGATCAAGATCGACGTCTCGTCGGCCACGCATCCGTTCTACACCGGCCAGAACAAGATCATCGACACCAGCGGCCGCGTCGACAAGTTCCGCAAGCGCTACGCGAAGCAGTAAGCCGCGTCGCACCCGCGCGCCGCCTGCCGGCGCGACGGATCCAGGCCGCCCCCGGGCGGCCGTTTTCGTTTCCGGTCCCGTACGCCTGCCGCCTACGCGGCAGGCGTTGCCGTGTCCGACTTTCGTGCAATGCGACAGACGGTCGCGGGCGGAGGGGCTATGCGATAATTGGTGCGATGCGGCAGCGCCGCACCCGCCAGACCGGTCGGTCTCCCCGACCGGTGAAATGAGGAGCCACTGCGTGACTGATACCCATTCCGCTCTCGATCAGGTCGTCCTGGATGCTGCCGGCAAGTCGGTGACCTTGCCCGTGCTGCACGGCACCCTGGGCAATCCCTGCATCGACATCTCGAAGCTGCCGAAGGAAACCGGCTGCTTCACCTACGACTCCGGCTTCACCGCCACCGCCAGCTGCAAGTCGGCGATCACCTACATCGACGGCGACGAAGGCGTGCTGCTGTACCGCGGCTATCCGATCGAGCAGCTGGCCCAGAAGTCCAGCTTCCTCGAGGTCGCCTACCTGCTGCAGAACGGCGAGCTGCCGACCGCCGACGAGTTCGCGAAGTTCGAGGACAAGGTGACGCATCACACGATGATGCACGAGTCGCTGAAGAGCTTCCTGCAGGGCTTCCGCCACGACGCGCATCCGATGGCGATGCTGGCCGCGTCGGTCGCCTCGATGTCGGCGTTCTACCACGACACCTTCGACCTCAATGATCCCGAGCAGCGCCAGCTGGCCGCGATCCGCCTGATCGCCAAGGTGCCGACGCTGGCCGCGGCCGCGTACCGCTATTCGATCGGCCACCCGATCCGCTACCCGCGCAACAGCCTGGGCTACGTCGACCGCTTCCTGCACATGATGTTCGAGGTGCCGAGCGAGCCGCTGGAGCTCAACCCGGTGGTCGCCAAGGCGATGGACCTGCTGTTCATCCTGCATGCCGACCACGAGCAGAACGCCTCGACCTCGACCGTGCGCCTGGTCGGTTCCACCGGCGCCAATCCCTACGCCTCGGTCGCCGCCGGCATCGCCGCGCTGTGGGGGCCGGCGCATGGCGGCGCCAACGAGGCGGTGCTCAAGCAGCTGGCCGAGATCGGCGATGCGGAGAACGTCGACAAGGCGGTCGCGCGGGCCAAGGACAAGAACGATCCGTTCCGCCTGATGGGCTTCGGCCACCGCGTCTACAAGAACTTCGATCCACGGGCGAAGATCATCCGCGAGATGACCCACAAGGTCCTCGGCGAGCTGGGCGTCAACGACCCGCTGCTGGAAGTGGCGCTGAAGCTCGAGGAAGCGGCGCTCAAGGACGACTACTTCGTCGAGCGCAAGCTCTACCCGAACGTCGACTTCTACAGCGGCATCATCTACAAGGCGCTGAACATCCCCACCGAGATGTTCACGGTGATGTTCGCCATCGGCCGCACCGCGGGCTGGGTGGCGCACTGGCTGGAGCAGCAGGTCGATCCGGAAGCCAAGATCGGCCGTCCGCGGCAGATCTACACCGGCTACGACGTGCGCGACTACAAGGATGCCGCGCAGCGCTGAGCCACCGGTTCCGCCGCGTCGCCGTGCAACGCCCCGCAACCGCGGGGCGTTGTCGTTTGCGGCCGGCCGCCATGGCGATGGCCCCGCGGCGCGGGCGTTGACGCCGGGTTGAGACCGGCCGGTCCATGCTGCGCGGACCGGTCCACGCGGGGGAGTACGCGATGCATGTGGCAATCACCGGCGGCAGCGGATTCCTCGGTCGTGCCCTGACCACGCGCCTGCGGTCGCTCGGCCTCGACGTGACCTGGCTCTCGCGCGACGCCGGCCGGGCCGCGCCCGCGGGCGTGCGGGTGCGCGACTACGCGTCGCTGTGGTCGGACGACCGCTTCGATGCCGTCGTCAACCTGGCCGGCGCCGGCATCGCCGACCGCCGCTGGAGCGCCGCGCGCAAGCGCCTGCTGCTCGATAGCCGGCTGATCCCGACCGGAGTCGTCGTCGACTGGATCCGCGATGCCCGGGTACGGCCACGGGTACTGCTCAGCGGTTCGGCGATCGGCTGGTACGGCGCGCAGGGCAACCGTCCCCTGGACGAGGACAGCCCGCCGCACGACGAGTTCCAGCATCGCCTGTGTGCGCGCTGGGAAGAGGCGGCCTGCGCGGCCGAGTCCCTCGGCGTGCCGGTGGTGCGCCTGCGCACCGGCGTGGTGCTGCATCCGGACGGCGGCATGCTGGCGCGGCTGTGGCTGCCGTTCTCGCTGGGGCTCGGTGCCCGGCTCGGCGACGGCCGGCAGGTGCTGAGCTGGGTCGCGCGCGACGACTGGGTCGAGGCGGTCATGTCCCTGCTGCTGGCGCACCTGGAAGGCGATGCGGCGCCGCCGGCGGGCGCGTTCAACCTCACTGCGCCGGTCGCCGTCGACAACGCCGCGTTCACCAGGGCGCTGGCGCATGCACTGCGCCGGCCGGCGCTGCTGGCGGTGCCGCGCGGCGCGTTGGAACTGGCGCTCGGCGAGATGGCGACGCTGCTGCTCGACGGCCAGCGGGTCGTGCCGGCGCGTCTGCAGCGTAGCGGTTTCGTATTCGCCTGGCCCGAGCTCGGGCCCTGGCTGGACGCGCAGCTGCGCTGACGCCTCAGCGGGACCGCAAAGCGTCCCGTGCATTGTCGGGCGCGGCCGCCAGCGCCGCCGCAAGCCGGGCGATGCCGTCGCTGGCGCCCGTGCGCCAATGCGCGTCGGCGCGCGGCGACAGCCCGGTCGCCGCAGGGTTGATCTCCAGCACCGGTGTTCCGGCCGCGAGGGCGATGTCCGGCAGGCCGGCTGCGGGCTGGACCAGCGACGAGGTGCCGACCACGACCAGCAGCGCGCAGCGGGCGATCGCCTCGTGCGCGGCGCGCCATGCGTCGACGGGCAGCGGTTCGCCGAACCACACCACGTCCGGGCGGAAATCGCCGCCGCAGCGGTCGCAGGCCGGCGGCGGTTCGCGGGCGCCGGTGGCGGGCGATGCGCCCGGGCCCAGCATCGGATCGGGTTCGCTGCGTGCGCCGCAGTCGATGCAGCGCGACGCCAGCAGGCGGCCATGCAGATGGACGACGTCGCGGCTGCCCGCGCGCTCGTGCAGGTCGTCGACGTTCTGGGTCACGACGTCGACCGCGTGGCCGGCCGCGGCCAGTCCGGCGATGCCGGCATGGCCGGCGTTCGGGCGCGCGGCGCGCACCATCGCCGCGCGCCAACGGTACCAGCCCCAGACGAGCGCGGGATCGCGCCGGAACGCCGCCGCAGTCGCGAGCTCGGCGGGATCGAAGCGTGCCCACAGACCGGCCGGCGCGTCGCGGAAGGTGGGGATGCCGCTGTCTGCGGACAGGCCGGCGCCGCTGAGCACGGCGATGCGCATCGCGGCTCAGCCTGGCTGCGGCGCGGGCTCCGGCGGCGGGGCGCTGCCGGGCCGCACCGGGCGGAACGGCGGCGTGGACATCACCATCTCGGCCAGCGAGTAGGCCAGTTCGCGCTCGGCCAGGATCGCGCCGTCGGCGCCGTGCTGCAGCAGGTGCTTGACCTCGCTGTCGCTGTGCGCGCGCGCCAGCACGGTGATCGCGGGGTTCAGCGTCTTCATGCGCTCGATCGCCTCGCCGGCCTCGAACACCTGCGGGATCGCGAAGATCGCCAGCGCCGCGCGCTCGGGCGCGGCCTCGCGCATCACCGGCTCGGAGGCGACGTTGCCGCGCACCACCAGCAGCCCGTTGTCGCGGGCCTTGCGCACCAGCTCCGCGTCCTCCTCGACGATCACCAGCGGCACGTCGCGCTGCTGCAGTAGTTCGGCCAGCTGGCGGCCGACCCGGCCGTAGCCGACCAGGATCGCGTGCCCGTGCAGGTCGGCCGGGATCACCTGGATCGGCTGCACCGGCTCGGGCGCCGCGGCGGCGGTCGCGGCCTTCTTCTTCGCCTGCCAGCGGTCGAGCATCCCGAAGATCAGCGGATTGGCCATGATCGAGATCAGCGCGCCGGCCAGCACCAGCGATCGGCCGTCGGGCGGCAGGATCTCCAGCGCGACCCCGAGTCCGGCGATGATGAAGGCGAACTCGCCGATCTGCGCCAGGCTCGCGGAGATCGTCAGCGCGGTGCTGGTGGGGTGCCTGAACGCGCGCACGATCAGGAACGCGGCGGCCGACTTGCCGAAGATGATGATCAGCGCCGTGGCCAGCACCTGCCACGGGTGCACCAGCAGGATGCGCGGGTCGAACAGCATGCCGACCGAGACGAAGAACAGTACCGCGAACGCGTCGCGCAGCGGCAGCGAGTCGTTGGCGGCCTTGTGGCTGAGTTCCGACTCGTTGAGCAGCATGCCGGCGAAGAACGCGCCGAGCGCGAACGACACGCTGAAGATCGCCGCCGAGCCGAACGCGACGCCGAGCGCGATCGCCAGCACCGACAGCGTGAACAGCTCGCGCGAGCCGGTGCCGGCGATGCGTTCCAGCACCCACGGGATCACCCGGCGCCCGACCAGCAGCATCACGGCGACGAACATCGCCACCTTCAGCAGCGTCCAGCCGATGCTCAGCAGCACCGAGCCGACCGTCGTCTGCTCGCCGCCGGTGCTGTGCACCACGTCGGCCAGCACCGGCATCAGCACCAGCGCGATGACGCAGGCCAGGTCCTCGACGATCAGCCAGCCGACCGCGATCTTGCCGCGCGTGGTGTCGAGCAGGCGGCGTTCCTCCATCGCCCGCAGCAGCACCACGGTACTGGCGGTGGCCAGGGCGAAGCCGAACACGATGCCCTGCACGGTGGGCCAGCCCATCAGCGCCGCCAGCCCCCAGCCGAGCAGCGTGGCCACGGTGATCTGGGTCAGTGCGCCGGGAATGGCGATCGCCTTGACCGCCATCAGGTCCTTCAGCGAGAAATGCAGGCCGACGCCGAACATCAGCAGCATCACGCCGATCTCGGCCAGCTGGTTGGCCAGTTCCTGGTCGGCGACGAAGCCCGGGGTGAACGGTCCGACGAGGATGCCCGCGACCAGGTAACCGACCAGGGGCGACAGCCGCAGGCGGTTGGCGAGGGCGCCGAAGATGAACGCCATGCCGAGGCCGACGGCGATGATGTTGATCAGGTCGGTGTTATGCGGCATCGGGGGAAATGCAACGGACAGGCGTTGCAGTGTCGCCCACGGGTGGACATGCGGCAAGCCGCGCCGCGCGTCGTGCGGCCCGCATCGCCCAGTCCGGCTTCCACGCGCTTGACGACGGTTTGCAGGTGGCGCCAGGCCCGGCGAGGTTCGCCGGGCGCCGGAAGCAGGCGGGGAATGGTGACGCCGCTGGAAGACGGACCAGAAGAATGCCCCGGCGAACCGGGGCATCCTGGTCAGTGCAGACGCGTCTCGCGGTCGCTCACCACGTGTAGGTGACCTTGGCGTAGCCGAATGCGCCGCCGAAGCCGAACGGCGACAGGTTGCTGTAGGGGAACTGGCCATTGGTCGAGTTGGCGAGGGTGTTCTCGTCCGGATACTCGTTGAGCACGTTGTCGGCGCCCAGCGTCAGCGTCCAGTTGCTGCCCGGCTTGTAGCTGGCCGATACGTCCACCAGCCACTTCGCGCCATAGGTCTGGTCGTTGGCGGCATTGTTGGGCGTGGTGGCGACGCTGCCGTAGCGCGTGGTGGCGAGCGCGAACGCCCAGTCCGCCGTGCTCCAGGTGCCCGACAGCAGCAGCTTGTTGCGCGGGAAGCCCTGCTCGATGCGGCCGATCTCGACGCGGTCGATGCGCTCGAGGTCGACGCCGATCGCGTCGAGTTCCGGCGGGTTGTCGGCGATGCGCGTCACCTCGGTCTTGGTGTGGTTGTAGCCGGCGGTCAGGTCGAGGGTGCTTGCCGCCAGGTCCCAGCGGTAGCTGCCGACCACGTCGATGCCGCGGGTGCGGGTGTCGATGGCGTTGGTGAAGTAGCGGCCGCCGTTGACGCCGAAGATGCCCTGCGATTCCAGCAGCGCGCGCACCGCGTCGCCGGTGAGGTTGGACGACAGCGCGATGCGGTCGTCGACGTCGATCTGGTAGGCGTCGATGGTCAGGTACAGGTTGTCGACCGGCTGCAGCACCACGCCCAGGCTGTAGGACAGCGATTCCTCGGGCTGCAGCGGCTCGGCGCCGAAGGCCTGCGCGACCGCGCTGCTGGCGGGGAAGGTGCGGATCTCGTAAGGGTTGGGGTCGCCTGGCAGGAACACCGTGCTGACGGTCTGGAAGTACTGCTGCGCCAGTGACGGTGCGCGGAAGCCGCTCGACACCGTGCCGCGCAGCGCGACCGCGTCGGTGAAGGCGTAGCGTGCCGACAGCTTGCCCGAGACCTGGCTGCCGAAGTCGTCGTAGTCCTCGTAGCGCGCGGCCAGGCCGGCGGAGAACTGCTCGGTGAAGTCGGCCTCCAGGCCGGCATAGACGGCGTAGCTGTCGCGGTCGTAGGCGCCCGAGACTTCCGGCGCGAAACCGCCGAAGCCCTGCGCGCCGGCGCCCGCGTTCGGTACGCCGTTGCCGGCGTCGGCGTAGGAGCCGTACTCGCCGGGCGACTGGTTCCACTTCTCGTTGCGCGCCTCGGCGCCCAGCGACAGCGTCACCGGATAGGCGAGACCCCAGTCGAGCTGCTTGCTGACGTCGAAGTTGACGATGTTCTGGGTAGTCTCCAGCGCGCCGTCGTAGAACGAGGTCGGCGAGGTCGGGCCGAGGCTCGCGTTGAGCGTGTTGCGGGTATAGAACTCGAGATGGTTGTAGCCGTAGTTGTAGCTCAGGTCCCAGGTCCATTCGCTGGCCGTGTAGCCCTTCAGGCCGGCGACGATCGAGCGGTCCTTGGAGATGTTGTTGATCTCCGGCAGGAAGCCGTCGGGATGGATCGATGGGATGTTCTGGGTCGGGTTGGCCGGCGCGCGGAAGAACGCGAACGAGGTGATGTCGCGGTTGCTGGCGGTACCGAAGGCGTAGCCGCTGATGCTGTCGGTGAACGCGAAATCGGTGTTGAAGCCGACCGCGCCGAAGTCGACCTCCGGCTCGCCGATGACGAAGGCCTTCTGGCCCAGCGCCGGCTGGGTGGGGCCGGGCGTGCCGGCGAACGGACGCGCGCGGTTGGTCGAGTCCTGCTGGCCGACCTGCGCCGACAGGTGCAGGAAGCCGCGGTCGTCGCCGAGCGCGATGCCGGTGTCGCCGGCGATCTGCGACTGCTTGCCGTCGCCGGCCGAGTACTGGCCGTAGTTGACCGACAGGCTGCCGCCCTGCGACGCGCCCTTGAGCACGACGTTGACCACGCCGGCGATGGCGTCGGAACCGTACTGGGCCGAGGCGCCGTCGCGCAGCACCTCGACGCGCTCGATCGCCGAGATCGGAATCGTGTTGAGGTCGACCGGCGACGAGCCGCGGCCGATGGTGCCGTTGAGGTTCAGCAGCGACGAGGTGTGGCGGCGCTTGCCGTTGACCAGCACCAGCACCTGGTCGGGCGCGAGGCCGCGCAGCTGTGCCGGGCGGATCGCACTGGTGCCGTCGGTCAGCGCCGGGCGCGGGAAGTTCAGCGACGGCAATGCCCGCGACAGCGCGGTCGCCAGTTCGGTGGTGCCGGTGGCGGTCAGCGCCTCGGAGGTGATGATGTCGATCGGCGACTGCGATTCGGCGACGGTGCGGTCGCTGACGCGGGTGCCGGTGACGATCAGCGTGTCGAGGGTCGAGGTGCGGGTCTGGGCATCGCTGCCGGCATCCTGGGCGAACGTCATGGGTGCGGTCAGGGCCAGGGCTACGGCCGTGGCGAGGGGAAGACGGGAAAGGCGCATCGGGGGAAACCTTTGTTTTCTGTGAAGTCCGGATGGATTGGACTGGTTTGTTTCGCTGGCGTCAATCTCGACAAGAATGTGATGCGATCGTCTCGATATTGGGACAATAGCCTGCGCTTCCGGCATGCGCCGCCCGTCACGAAAGCGATGCCCCGGCACGGGCCGGGGCATCCGGGTGGAGCGAAGCGCGCGGCCGGGCCTACCAGCGATAGGCCGCGTTGGCGTAGACGAACGCGCCATTGAAGCCGAACGGCGAGCTTCCGCTGTAGGGCAGCTGGCCGCTGGTGGAGTTGGCGAAGATGACCTCGTCGGGATAGGCGTTGAACACGTTGTCGCCGCCGAGCGTGAACTTCCACTTGTCGACCGCGTAGGAGAACGCGAGATCCAGCGTCCATTCCGCGCCGAAGGTCTGGTCGAGCGCCGGATTGGCGTTCAACACGCTGAACTCGCCGTAGCGCGTCGCCGCCGCCGATACCTCGAAGCCGCCGACGGTCCAGATGGCGCCGAGCAGGAACTTGTCCTTCGGTGCGCCGACCTCGAAGCGTCCCAGCTCGACCCGGCCGAAACGCACGGCATCGGGGTCGATGGCCTCCAGCGACGCGGGATTGCCGGAGACCCGGTCGATCTTGGTCTTGCTGTAGTTGTAGCCCAGGGTCAGGTCCAGCGTGCTGCCCGGCAGCGCCCAGTTGTAGGTGCCGACCAGGTCGACGCCGTTGGTCGTGGTGTCGATGGCATTGGTGAAGTAGCGGCCGCCACCGACCCCGGGGAAGCCGTTGGCGTTGAGGTAGTCGCGCACGGCATCGCTGGTGAGGTTCTCCGACAGGGTGATGCGGTCGTCGATCTCGATCCGGTAGGCGTCGAGGGTGACGTACAGGTTGTCGACCGGCTGCAGCACCAGGCCGAGGCTGTAGTTGGTCGACTCCTCGGCCTGCAGCGGTTCGGCACCGAGCGCGAGCGCGGCGGGATGGTTCACGCGGAAGGTCACGATGTCGTAGGGCACGCCGCCGATGAAGTTGGTGGCGGTGGACTGGAAATACTGCTGCTGCAGCGACGGCGCGCGGAACCCGGTGGAGACCGTGCCGCGCAGCGCCACGGCGTCGGTGAACGCGTAGCGCGCCGAGACCTTGCCGGTCGCGGTGTCGCCGAAGTCGCTGAAGTCCTCGTAGCGCGCGGCCAGGCCCAGCGAGAGCTTCTCGGTCAGGTCGCCTTCCAGGCCGGCGTAGAACGACAGCGCGTTGCGGTCGAAATTGCCGCCGTCGGTGTCCTTGAATCCGGGGAATACCTGCGACCCGGGAATCGGCGTGGACTGCCCGGGCGCGAGCACGCCGCCGTTCGCGTACGACAGCGGCTCGCCGGCCGACTGCTTGAAGTCGTCGCCGCGCCACTCGGCGCCATAGGACAGGGTGATGGGATAGGCCAGGCCCCAGTCCAGCGGCTTGTTGAGGTCGAGGTTCAGCACGTGCTGCTTGACCTCCAGCGCGCCGGCATGGAACTGGGTCGGCGAGGTCGGCCCGAGACTGCGGTTGAGGGTGTTCTTGATGTCGAAGGTCAGCTCGTTGCTGCCGTAGGTGTAGCTGAAGTCGATGTTGGTGCCGCCGGCGGTGTAGCTCCTGAGCCCGGCGCTGAAGTGGTGGTCGGTGGAGACGTTGTTGATCTGCGGCAGGAAGCCGTCCGGATAGATCTCCGGAATGTTGCGCGCGTCGCCCGCCGGGCGGAAGAAGCCGTTGGAGAGCACGTCGCGCTTGGTGTAGATGCCGGTGGAATAGAAGGTCAGGTAGTCGGTGATATCCAGTTCGGTGTTGTAGGTCACCGATCCGTGGTCGACCTCGGGGTCGCCCTGGCGCTGCACGACCCGGCCCAGCGGCGCCGACGTGGCGCTGGGCGTGCCGATGTAGGGCCGCGCGCGGTCGGTCTGGTCCTGGTGGCCGGCCTGCGCGGAGAGGTGGATGAAACCCTCGCCGACCGCGAAACCGATATCGGTGGTCAGCTGGTACTGCTCGCCGTCGCCGGCGGACGTCTGGCCGTAGCGCAGCGCGAGGCCGCCGCTGTCGGCACGGCCCTTGAGCACGATGTTGACGACGCCGGCGATCGCGTCGGAGCCGTACTGCGCCGAGGCGCCGTCGCGCAGCACCTCGACGCGCTCGATCGCCGAGATCGGAATGGTGTTGAGGTCGACCGGCGACGAGCTGCGCCCCTGCGAGCCGTTGACGTTGACCAGCGCGCCGGAGTGGTAGCGCTTGCCGTTGACCAGCACCAGCACGTGGTCGGGCGACAGGCCGCGGATCTGCGCCGGGCGCACCGCGTCGGTGCCGTCGTTGATCGCCGGGCGCGGGAAGTTCAGCGACGGCAGCGCGCGCGACAGCGCGGTGGCCAGCTCGACCGTGCCGGTGGAGGTGAGGATTTCCGGCGTGAGGATGTCGATCGGCGACTGCGACTCGGCCACGGTGCGGTCGCTGATCCGGGTGCCGGTGACGATCAGGGTGTCGAGCGTGCGCGGCGCCTGCTGGGCGGGGGCGTCCTGGGCGAGGACGGCGGGGCTGACGAGTGCGGCCACCAGGGCCAGGTGCAGGGGATGTCGGGACATGCGGCTTACCTTCTATGGGGGAGGGTTGGCGAAGCGGCTGCCCTTTGGCTCTAACATATTTGTAACAAACCGGTCAAAGGTTGCATCCGTATCGAAAATCGCCGCGGATCGGGTGTGCTGCCGGAGTGCCGGCCGTACGGTCCGGTAGAATCCACGCCATGATCTCCTTCAAGAATTTCGCCCTGCGGCGCGGCGAACGCCTGCTGCTGTCCGATGTCGACCTGACCCTGCATGCCGGCTGGCGCGTCGGCGTGGTCGGCCGCAACGGCACCGGCAAGTCCTCGCTGTTCGCGGCGGTACGCGGCGAGGTCGAGGCCGACCGCGGCGATCTCGACCTGCCCAACCGCGTGCGCGTGGCCAGCATCGCCCAGGAGATGCCGTCGCTGCCGGATGCCGCGATCGATTTCGTGCTCGGCGGCGACGCCGTGGTCGCCGCGGCGCTCAAGGCCGAGGCCGACGCGATGGCCGCGGAGGACTGGGAGGCGGTCGCCGACGCGCACGTGCGGCTGGCCGAGGTCGGCGGCTACGATGCCGGCGCGCGCGCCGGCAAGCTGCTACACGGCCTCGGCTTCCCCGCCGAGACCCACCAGCGCGCGGTGTCGACGTTCTCCGGCGGCTGGCGCGTGCGCCTGAACCTGGCGCGCGCGCTGATGACCCCCAGCGACATGCTGCTGCTCGACGAGCCGACCAACCACCTCGACCTCGACGCGGTGCTGTGGCTGGAACAGTGGCTGCTGAAGTACCCGGGCACGCTGCTGCTGATCTCGCACGACCGCGAGTTCCTCGACAACGTCTGCACCCACACCCTGCACCTGCATGGCGGCAAGGCCAAGCTGTACACCGGCGACTACACCTCGTTCGAGCGCCAGCGCTCCGAGCAGTTGCGTCTGCAGCAGATCACCCACGAGAAGACCCAGGCCGAACGCGCGCACCTGCAGAAGTTCATCGACCGCTTCAAGGCGAGCGCGGCGAAGGCCAAGCAGGCGCAGTCGCGGGTCAAGCGCCTGGCCAAGATGGCCGACACCGAGGCGGTGCGTGCCGAACGCGAGGTACGGATCGACTTCCCGCAGCCGGTGAAGCTGCCGCACGCGCTGCTGCGGATCAATCATGGTCGTTGTGGTTATGCCGCGACGGTCAGTGATGGCCAGCCTGCGGCTGTTGAGGAGCATTCGTCATTCGTGATTGGTGATTCGGAAAAGCAGGACGCTGCCGCCGTTTCGAATGACGAATCAGGAACGACCAATCAAGCCGGCGCCGTCGTGATTCTCGACAACGTGGGCTTCGGACTCGAGGCCGGCGACCGGATCGGCCTGCTGGGCCCGAACGGCGCCGGCAAGTCGACGCTGGTCAAGTCGCTGGTCGGCGAGCTGCCGCTGCTGGCCGGCGAGCGCTACGCGCACCCGGACCTGCGGATCGGCTACTTCGCCCAGCACACGGTGGAGTCGCTGGTCGCCGGTACCTCGCCGATCGACCACCTGCGCGAGTTGTCGCCGGACGTCGCGACGCAGGCGTTCCGCGACTTCCTCGGCAAGTGGAGTTTCCCCGGCGACCGCGCGTTCGAGAGCATCGACGGCTTCTCCGGCGGCGAGCGCGCGCGGCTGGCGCTGGCGCTGATCGCCTGGCTGCAGCCGAACGTGCTGCTGCTCGACGAACCGACCAACCACCTCGACCTCGAGATGCGCGAGGCGCTGGCCGAGGCGCTCAGCGACTTCCCCGGCGCGATCGTGCTGGTCTCGCACGACCGCCATCTGATCGGCCTGGTCAGCGATACGTTCTGGCGCGTCGCCGACGGCGTAGTCAAGCCCTTCGATGGCGACCTCGACGAATATGCCGCATGGCTGCGCGCGCGCGGCAACGCGGGCGAACTGCGCACGCCGCCCGTCACGCCGGTCGCACCGGCTGCCGCCGCGCCGCCGGCCAGGCCCGCGGCGAAGGCGGCCAAGGTCAATCCGCACAAGCTGCAGAAGGCCGAAGCGCGCGTCGCCGAACTGGAACAGGCGCTGGCCGCGATTGAGCAGGCGCTTGCCGACCCGGGCGCCTATGCCGATGCCGCGAAGGTTGCCGAACTCGGGCAGCGGCAGGCCGGCCTGCGTGCGGAACTCGAACAGGCCGAGGGCGATCTGCTGTCGCTGTACGAGGCGGCCTGAGCGCGCGCTCCCGTGAAACCGGGGAGCGGTAGAGGGATGCGCCTTGCCGGTACGGCCGGCGGCGCCGCGCCGCGATTTGCGCGGCATGACCGCTGCGGTTAGGGTTCGGCCATGAACATCACCTTCCGCTGCACTGTCCTTGCCACCGCACTCGCGCTCGCCGCCTGCGGTGCGAACGAGCCGGCCGAGCCGGCCCGGCCCGCGCCCGCCAACCCCACCGCCGATGCCGCCGCCGCGGCGGCCGCCGTCGATGCCGCGCTGCAGAAGGCGCCTGCCGACGAATTCCTGGCCGCGATCGCCCGCCATTGCGGCGAGGCCTTCGAGGGCCGCATCGTCGCCAACGAGCCGGCGCCGGCGGCCGATGCGCCGCCCGACCCGTTCGAGGGCAAGACCCTGGTCATGCACGTGCGCGGCTGCAACGACCGTGAGAAGGAGCTGCGCATCCCCTTCCATGTCGGCGACGACCACTCGCGCACCTGGATCCTGACCCGCACCGACGACGGCCTGCGCCTGAAGCACGACCACCGCCTGCCCGACGGCAGCGACGACCCGGTGACGATGTACGGCGGCGACACCGCGACCCCCGGCACCGCGGAACGCCAGGAATTCCCGGTCGATGCCGAGTCGATCGAGATGTTCGAGCGCGAGGGGCTGGCCGCGTCGGTCACCAACGTCTGGGCGATGGAGATCCACCCCGGCCAGCGCTTCGTCTACGAGCTGTCGCGCCCCGGCGGCCGCAAGTTCCAGGTCGAGTTCGACCTGACGAAGACCGTTGCCGCGCCGCCGACGCCCTGGGGCTACTGAGGGCCGCGCTATTTCCGGCCCGTAAACAGCAGGTCGGGGCAATGCCCCCGACGCGCCATGTCTGGACGTGCAGCGCGTCGGGGGCGTCGCCCCGACCTACCTCGATTCGCAGTATTTGCGGGCCGGATCAGCAAGTGGTCCGGTCCAGCGCGTCCTGCGCCTGCAGCCAGAGCCGCAGCCGCCTGACCGGTTCGCGCTCGCGCCGCGAGCGCAGCCGCGTGAACCAGTAGCGGCCGAGCCGGATGCCGACCGGGAAGGGCTGCAGCAGGCGCCCTTCCGCCAGTTCCCGCTCGAACATGCGCAGCGGCAGCAGGGCTGCGCCGGCGCCGGACGCGGCCGCGCTGGCGAGTGCCAGCGAGGAGTCGAACACGGGCCCCCGCGCCTCGATGGCGGGTGCGTCGGCGGCCTGCAGCCAGCGCGGCCATTCGTCGCCGCGAAAGGAGCGCAGCAGCGGGACCGCGGCGAGATCCCGCGGCGTGCGCAGCTGCCGGGCCAGCGCAGGTGCGCAGACCGGCGCGAAGGCCGTGTCCGCGACGGGCGTGCAGGCCTGTCCCTGCCAGTCGCCGTCGCCGAAGCGGATCGCCACGTCCAGCCCCTCGCTGGCCAGGTCGATGCGGTTGTTGTGGGTCTGCAGGCGCAGTTCGATGTCCGGGTGCGCGGCCTCGAACGCCGGCAGCCGGGGCAGCAGCCAGCCGGTGGCGAAGGTGCCGACGACGCCGGCCGTCACCACGTGGCGGCGCTGCTCCGTCGACACCCGGTGGATGCCGGCAGCGATGCGGTCGAAGGCCGCATTGAGGACCGGGTACAGCGCCGCGGCCTCGTCGGTCAGCGCAACGCCCCGCGGCAGCCGGTGGAACAGGCGCACGCCCAGACGCGCTTCCAGCCCGCGGATCTGGTGGCTCAGCGCGGCCTGGCTCACGCACAGCTCCAGCGCCGCACGGGTGAAGTTCTGGTGGCGGGCCGCGGCCTCGAAGGCACGCAGCGCATTGAGCGGAAGGGGTGGGCGGGACATGGACGCAGGTGTGAGCCAGGTCGATGGATGATCGCACCGCATGCGTGGAAATGGCCCGGATCGGCCGGGAGCCATCGATCCAGCTCATGGCTGTCCCGGATTCTTCGCGCTGGTCGCCGTGCCGGGAAGCACCAAGACTGGCGTTCACACCCGAATGGAGATGTCCATGTCCTCGCGACGCGCGTTCCTGAAATTCGCCGGCACCGCCGCCCTGTCCGCGACCGCCGCTCCACTGCTCGCTCGTGCCGCGGGCGCGGCGGCGCCGGATTTCGCCGCGCTGGAGGCCGCCAGCGGCGGGCGCCTGGGCGTGGCGCTGATGCGGTCGGACGGCGGCATCCGCGCCGGGCACCGCGCGGACGAACGGTTCCCGATGTGCAGCACGTTCAAGTACCTGCTGGCCGCCGCCGTGCTGGCGCGGGCCGATGCGGGCCGCCTGTCGCTCGACGGCCGGGTGCCGGTGCGCGCCGCGGACATCATCGACCACGCTCCGGTCACCGGGCGCCATGTCGGCAAGGACGTCACCGTCCGCGACCTGTGCCGGGCGACGATGATCTGGAGCGACAACCCCGCCGCCAATCTGCTGCTGCCGCTGGTCGGCGGGCCGGCGGGATTGACCGCGTTCCTGCGTGCGCACGGCGATGCGGTCACCCACAGCGACCGCTACGAGCCGATGATGAACCGCTTCGTGCCCGGCGATCCACGCGACACCAGCACGCCGGCGGCGATGGCCGCCAACCTGCGGCGGTTCGTGCTCGGCGAGGCGCTGCGTCCGGACGCGCGCGCGCAGCTGGGCGACTGGCTGATCGACAACCAGACCGGCGACCGCCGCATCCGCGCCGGCTGGCCGGACGGCTGGCGGATCGGCGACAAGACCGGCGCGGCGACCGGCATCAGCAACGACATCGCGGTGCTGTGGCCGGCCGATGGCGGCCCGCCATGGCTGCTGGCCTGCTACCTGCAGGGATCGCCGCTGGAGGCCGCCGGCCGCGACGACGTGCTGCGCCAGGCGGCGTTACTTGCCAGCGCGTATCTGCGATGATCGCCGCTCCGCCATCTTGATCCGGCGACGGGCACCCCCAAGTCCGGGACCAGACGTGCTTCCCCCCGGTTCTCCCGCTACTCCCGTTGCTCAAGCCATCGCCATGCCCATCTACGCCTTCCAGTGCGCCGAATGCGGCCACAGTTTCGATCGTCTGCAGAAGTTGTCCGATCCCGATCCCGCCACCTGTCCGGCCTGCGGTGCGGCCGCGGTCAAGCGCCAGGTGACGGCGCCGTCGTTCCGCCTGGCGGGCAGCGGCTGGTACGAGACCGACTTCAAGAAGGACGGCGACAGGAAGCGCAACCTGGTCGAAGGCAGCGGCGGCGGCTCCGACGCCAAGCCGGCCGAGACCAAGCCCGCAACCGACGGCAAGCCGGCGGCGAAACCCGCCGATGCCGCGCCCGCCAAGGCCAAGCCGGCCGCCGATTGAACGCGCGCGGCGCAGCGCCGACCTGCGTTGCCAGCGGCGATCGATCCTTCCGGTTGCCGCCGCGCATGCGCGGCGCGGGCCCATCGGTCCGGGTGCGCCTGCACGTTGCCGCAATGAAGCGTCCCGGCCGCCGCCACGGTCGCGCCTGCGCGCACTGGTAGACTGTGTCCGCCGGTTCGCCGGTCACATCGAAACGTCTTCAGGGCGGGGTGCGATTCCCCACCGGCGGTAGGTGTCGCGGTCCGGGCGCATGTCCGGCCAGGCACGAGCCCGCGAGCGCTTCCACGGCCGCAGTCGGTTTCCGACCGGCGCGCCGGTGGAAGGTCAGCAGACCCGGTCCAATGCCGGGGCCGACGGTCATAGTCCGGATGGAAGAAGACGACAGCGCACGGCGCGCCGCCGTGCGCGCTGTCGTGCGCCTGGAAGCATTTCGTCGCATTCAACCGCGGCGTGCCGGGCCCTGGCCCGCGTCCGTCGCGCCGTCAGGGAGCCCAGCGGATGTTCACCGGATTGATCGAAGGCGTCGGGTCGCTGCAGGCGATCGAATCCCGCGGCGGCGACGCCCGCCTGCGCATCGCGGTCGGCACGTTGCCGTTCACCGACCCGGCGATGGGCGAGAGCATCGCCGTCAACGGCGTATGCCTGACCGTGGTCGGGTTCGACGCCGCCCATTTCGAGGCCGACGCCTCGACCGAGACCCTGGCGCTGACCACGCTCGGCGCGCTGGTGCCGGGCCGCGCGCTGAACCTGGAGCGCGCGATGCTGCCGACCGACCGCCTCGGCGGGCACCTGGTCAGCGGCCATGTCGACGGCGTCGGCCGCGTGGCCTCCATCCACGAGGATGCACGCGCGCAGCGCTGGCGCTTCGACGCGCCGGCGGCGCTGCTGAAGTACGTCGCGCACAAGGGCTCGGTCTGCGTCGACGGCGTCAGCCTGACCGTCAACGTGGTCGATGCCGGCGGTTTCGAGGTCGCGCTGGTGCCGCACACCGTCGCCCACACCGCGTTCGCGCAGGCCGCGACCGGCGACCCGGTCAACCTCGAGGTCGACATGATCGCCCGCTACGTCGAGCGCCTGTTGCAGGCCAACCTGTCCGCCGGCGGCGGACCGTCCACTGGAGTCTCCGCATGAAGTTCGCCCCCGTCCCCGAGCTGCTCGAGGAAATCCGCGCCGGCCGCATGGTCGTCATCGTCGACGACGAGGACCGCGAGAACGAGGGCGACCTGATCATGGCCGCCGAGCTGGTGACCCCGAAGGACATCAACTTCATGGTCACCCACGCGCGTGGCCTGGTCTGCCTGCCGCTTACCCGCGAGCGCTGCGCGCAGCTCGGCCTGGCGCCGATGGTCCGCGACAACACCGCGCAGTACCAGACCGCGTTCACCGTCTCGATCGAGGCGGCCGAGGGCGTGACCACCGGCATTTCCGCCTACGACCGCGCGCATACCATCCGTACCGCGGTGCGTCCGGACGCCAAGCCGTCCGATCTGGCGCAGCCGGGCCACATCTTCCCGTTGCTGGCGCATCCGGGCGGCGTGCTGAGCCGTGCCGGGCATACCGAGGCCGGTGTCGACCTGGCGATGCTGGCCGGGCTGGAGCCGGCCGGCGTGCTGGTGGAGATCCTCAATCCCGACGGTTCGATGGCGCGGCGTCCGGAGCTGGAGGTGTTCGCCCGCGAGCACGGGCTGAAGATGGGCTCGATCGAGGACCTGATCGCCTGGCGGCTCGGCAACGAGCACACCGTCGAGCGCGTCGACGAGCGCGACATCGATACCGAGTTCGGCCCGTTCCGGCTGGTGACCTATCGCGACCGCATCGCCCACGAGCTGCATTTCGCCCTGGTCCGCGGCACGCCGGACGCGGCGACGCCGACCCTGGTCCGGGTGCAGGTCGAGAATCCGCTGGCCGACCTGCTGCACTGGCGGCGCGACGATTTCGGCGTTGCCGCGACCGATGCGCTGCGCGCGATCGACGCCGCCGGCAGCGGCGTGATGGTGATGCTGTCGGCGCCGCGCGACAGCGACGCGCTGCTGGCGCGGGTGCGCAAGCTGCCCGAGCAGCACGACGCCAGGGATGTCGGGCAGTGGCGGCGCAACGGCGCCGGCGCGCAGATCCTCGCCGATCTCGGCCTCGGCAGGCTGCGCGTGCTCGGCACGCCGCGCAAGCAGATCGGGCTGGCCGGCTTCGGGCTGGAGGTCGTCGAGTACGTGGAACCGGAGGCGGCCGTTGCATGAACCGTTCGTCACGTCGTCCCGGGCGCAGCAGGAAGTGGCCGACGTCCGGTACGCGTGCGGATGAACGGACCTCTCCATTGAGTTGGTTGCGCCGGGACCGAGGGTTCGGAAACACGAAAGCCCATGCGCGTGCCTTGCAGGCAGCAGTGGACAGTCTGCCCGATACAGGCTCGGCAGGAAGCGCGCAGATGCGTTCGTCGCCGTTTTTGGAATGAAGCCCGTCATTGGGTAAGGTAGCGACGTGGTACGTCATTCGGTGCCCCGAAAAGGGGCGCCGGGTCTCTCGCCCTCCCCCCCCAAATGCATGCCAGGCGGCGTCACGGCAATCCGTGGTCGTACTGCCGGATTCCGGAATCTTTTGGCATGGAAATTGCATCGCCAGCATGAGCGCGGCTGATGCTCGGAGTTACGCAAAAAAGATGAGTGCATCGGAGCTTCTTGGCTACTACCGGGCCCACGCATGCCCGCTGCAATGGCGCGGGTTCCTGTGTGCATTGGGCGACGAGTTCGAGGACGCGCTTTCCGATGCGGAGCTGACGCTGCTGATGTCGCGGATCGGCGGACGCTTCGCACAGGCGCACCCGCTTCCCGATGTCGACACGCTGGATGCGCTGCAGGCCGCGCTCAACGCGATCTGGAATGCGCGCAACTGGGGGTATGTCGTGTTCGAGGAACTGCCCGACCGGGTCCTGATCCGGCATGGCGCCTCGCCGCTCGCGTCGGCCCTGGGCGGTGAACGGATCTGGGCGGCGGGGTTCCTGGAAGGCGCGTACAGGGAATGGTTCCGTGCCGCCGGGATGCTGGCCGGGCTGGATGTCCGCATGGCCGCGCCTCAATCGGCGGATGTCGCCGACTTCGTTCTTTCACGCGTTTCCTGATAGCTACCGAGACCATGAGCCGTTCCGAATCACCGAAAACACTGAAAACCAACCCACCGAGCTCCGGCAGCGACGATGTCGCCGGCCTGTTCAGCAGGCTTGGCAAGAGCGGGGGATACCGCGATTTCTCCGAGTTCAAACTCCGCGACGCGGTGCCGGCTGCGCGCACAGCGCCCGTGCAGGCCACCACGGAACCCCGTGCCGGCGACAGGGCGCCGGTGACCCCGGTGCCGCTGCGTCCGGTGCCCTCTGTGCCCGCCGCACCACTGGCCGTGCCGCCTGCCGCGACGGCGGCCCCGGACAATCTCGCCCCACCGCCGTTGCCGCCGCTGCCGGCGGCGCGGGATGCGGACTGCCGCAACGCGGCGGCGACATTCACGCCGCTGGAGCAGCTGTTCCGGCGGCTTGCGCATGCCGGCCCCGCCGCCGCCGGAAAGAGTCCGCTGGTGCGTCTGCGCGGCGACTGACGCGCGGCGACTGATCCGGGGGGCGGGGCAAACCCGTCCCGTCCGGTCGTGGCATGGCCCCTACCAAGAGAACCAAATGGCAATGGATGCAAGCAAGGAATGGCCGGCGCTGCCGCGGCCCGTGCTCTGGGCGGTGTGGGTCGTTGGCCTGCTGCTTCTCGCGTTCGTGGTCACGGTGCCCCTGGAGGTCGGCCAGCAGCTGGTGTTCTCGGCGCTGGTGTTCATCATCGGGGTGGTGCTGAGCAAGCGCGCCGGCCGGCTGGTGGTGCTGACCATGATGGGACTGTCGCTCGTGGTGTCCACCCGCTACATGTGGTGGCGCCTGACCGAGACGCTCGGCTTCGACAATCCGCTCGATCTCGCACTGGGCCTGGGGCTGGTGGCGGCGGAGATCTATGCGTTCGTCGTGCTGGTGCTGGGCTATTTCCAGGTGCTGTGGCCGCTCGGCCGCAGCCCGCGCCAGCTGCCCGCGGACCAGTCGCTGTGGCCGACGGTGGACGTGTTCATCCCGACCTACAACGAGCCGCTGTCGGTCGTGCGGACCACCGTGCTGGCCGCCACCGTGCTCGACTGGCCGTCCGACAAGCTCAACATCCACCTGCTCGACGATGGCAGGCGCGAGGAGTTCCGCCAGTTCTGCGAAGAGGTCGGCGTCAACTACGTCACCCGGACCAACAACAACCACGCCAAGGCCGGCAACATCAATGCGGCGCTGAAGAAGACCAGCGGCGAATTCGTGGCGATTTTCGACTGCGACCACATCCCCACGCGGTCCTTCCTGCAGGTCACGATGGGCTGGTTCCTGGAAGACCGGAAGCTGGCGGTGATGCAGATGCCGCACTACTTCTTCTCGCCCGACCCGTTCGAGCGCAACCTCGGCACCTTCGGCAAGGTGCCCAACGAGGGCGAACTGTTCTACGGGCTGCTGCAGGAAGGCAACGACACCTGGAACGCGACGTTCTTCTGCGGTTCCTGCGCGGTGATCCGGCGTGGTCCGCTGCAGGAAGTGGGCGGCGTGGCCATCGATACCGTGACCGAGGACGCGCACACCGCGCTGCGCCTGCACCGCGCCGGCTATCGCAGCGCCTATCTGCCGATCCCGCAGGCGGCCGGTCTCGCCACCGAGAGCCTGTCGGCGCACGTCGGCCAGCGCATCCGCTGGGCACGCGGCATGGCGCAGATCTTCCGCATCGACAATCCGCTGTTCGGGCGCGGGCTGCGGTGGGCGCAGCGGCTGTGCTACCTCAACGCGATGCTGCACTTCTTCTACGGGCTGCCGCGCATCGTGTTCCTGACCGCGCCGCTGGCGTTCCTGTTCTTCGACGCGTACGTGATCCAGGCCTCCGCGCTGATGATCCTGGCCTATGCGATCCCGCACATCATGCAGGCCAACCTGACCAACCTGAAGGTGCAGGGCAGGCACCGCTACCTGCTGTGGAACGAGGTCTACGAGACGACGCTGGCCTGGTACATCCTGCGCCCGACCCTGATGGCGGTCCTCAACCCCAGGCTCGGCAAGTTCAACGTGACCGCGAAGGGCGGCCTGGTGGAGCGCAGCTATTTCGACGCGGGCATCGCCAAGCCCTACCTGTTCCTGCTGGTGCTGAACCTGGCCGGTGTCGTGGCGGGGCTGCTCAAGCTGTTCTTCACCGACGGCAGCGGCGAGATCCACACCATCTGGCTCAATCTCGGCTGGACCATCTACAACATCATCCTGCTGTCGGCGACCATCGCCACGTGCAGCGAGCGGCGGCAGACCCGGCACGCGCCGCGGGTGACGTTCAGCATGCAGGCGGTGCTGCACCTGCCGGATGGGCAGGCGCTGCCGTGTACGACGGTCGATTTCTCGATGGGCGGCATGGCGATCCGGCTGGACACGGGACAGCCGGTGCAGCCGGGAACCGAGGTCGAGATCGAGTTGAGCAGCCGCAACCGGAGCGAACGGTTGCCCGCGTTGGTGCTGCAGGATCGTGACGAACAGGGGCTGGGCATCCAGTTCCGCGAACTCACCCTCAAGCAGGAGCGGTGGCTGATCGCATCGACCTTCGCACGTGCCGACATCTGGTACTCGAAGTGGGGCCGGCACGCGCAGCAGGGTTATCTGGCGTCGGTTGGTGGCGTGCTGGTCGCCAGCGCCCATGGACTCCGGGTGCTCGGTAAGTACATCGCCACCAGCGCGGGACGGGGATTCCGCGCCGGGGCCAGGACAGGAAATTCCGCATGAAGTGCCAGTTCTCCGGTGGCCGCGCACGGTCACACACGTGTCTGCTGATGGCCGCGGCGTGCGCGGTGACGGTGCTGTTCGGGGCCGCCCACGCGCAGGACCAGGAGGCGGCGGAGGCCACTGCGCCGGCCGAGTCGACGCCGGAGGCGCCGCCCGTCGCGCAGCGGGAGCGGCGCTCGACCCTGCGCGATCTGGGCATCGACTACGAGATCACCCTGCGCGGCATCCAGGGCACGGCCGGCATTCCGTTCTCGGTGCGCACCGACCAGATGGTCGACCGCGCCGCTTTGCACCTGAAGTACAGCTATTCGCCCGCGCTGCTGCCGGACCTGTCCCATCTGCGCGTGACGGTCAACGACGTGACGGTGGCCACCCTTCCGGTCCCGGCCGGCGACGCCGGCCGCGTGCTGGAGCGCAGGATCGACATCGATCCCAGGCTGGTGATCGACTACAACCGCATCAACCTGCAGTTGATCGGCCACTACACCCGCGACTGCGAGGACCCCGACCACACCAGCCTGTGGGCGAACATCGACAGCAGCAGCTACCTCGAACTTGGCTGGCAGCCGCTGGCGCTGGCAGACGACCTGTCGCTGCTGCCGGTACCGTTCTTCGACGCGCGGGACGTGCGGCCATTGGATCTTGCATTCGTGTTCGCCGATACGCCCGAGGCATCGCTGCTCGAATCCGCCGGAATCCTGTCGTCATGGTTCGGCGCGCTGGCCGGATATCGCGGCGCGCGCTTCCCCGCGTCGTTCAACCAACTTCCGCTCGAGGGCAACGCGGTGGTGGTCGCCAGCGCCCGCAAGCCGCCACAGGGGATCGCGCTGTCGGAAGTGGCCGGCCCGACCCTGGCGGTGGTCCCCAACCCGAACGATCCCTACGGCAAGCTGCTGCTGGTGTCGGGACGCGACGATGCCGAAGTGCGCATCGCCGCGATGGCACTGGCGCTGGGTACCCCGCTGACCGGCGGCGTGGCGACCATCGACGGGTTCACCGAGGCCGCGCCGCGCCAGCCCTATGACGCCCCGAACTGGATCTCCAGCACCCGTCCGGTGCGCTTCTCCGAACTGGTGGCGCAGCCCGACGCGCTGAATGTCAGCGGCTATCGCCCGGACCTGATCCGGGTGGGACTGCAGTTGCCACCCGACCTGTTCATCTGGCGGCGCGACGGCATACCACTGAAGCTGGCCTACCGCTATACGTTGCCTGGCAACGACGACGGCTCCGGGCTCAACATCAGCATCAACGACGCCTTCGTGACCACGCTGCCGCTCGATGGCCGGCCGTACGCGCAGGCACCCGCGATGCGCTGGCTCCACAGCCTCGGTCCGCGCGGCGGCATGCCGATCCGGCAGAACCTGCTGTTGCCCACGGGTCCGTTCTCCGCCAACAGCCAGCTCCGTTTCCACTTCCATTTCGACCGGCCGCAAGCCGAGGCCTGTACCAGTACCTTCGCCGACGTGTCGGGTGCCATCGACGGCGACTCGTCCATCGACCTGAGCGGCTTCCATCACTACATGGCCATGCCCAATCTCGCGGCGTTCGGCAATGCCGGTTTTCCGTTCACGCGGCTCGCCGATCTGGCGGAAACCGCTTTGGTGCTGCCCGAGTCGCCGGTGGATATGGACATCGGCAATGCCCTGACGCTGCTGGGACGGATGGGTGCCTCGACCGGCTATCCGGCGCTGCGTACGCGGATCATCGCGCCGCGGCAGGTGGACGAATTCGCCGGGCACGATCTGCTGGTCATCGGCTCGCGCCACAACCAGCCGCTGTTCACCCGGTGGGCCGATGCCTTGCCGATCGGAGACGACGGCGGCCGCTGGCGCTTCCGGCTGTCGGATTGGCTGCTCGGCCGCGTCCCGGGCTTCCTGTCACCGGATGCGGGACGTACCGACCTGCCCACCACGGCCGAGGTCGTGGTGCAGCCGGCCCCCGGCGACGTGGTGCTGATGGGCTTCGAGTCGCCTTTGCAGGCCTCGCGTAGCGTGGTGGCGATCCTCGCGGACGAGCCGTCCCGCGTCGGCGCGCTGTTCGAGGCCTGGTCGGATCCGGCCAGGCTGCGCGACTTCCAAGGCAGCGTGGTCCTGCTCGAAGGCGAGAAAGTCCGCAGCCTTGCGGGCAATCAGACCTACCATGTCGGCCATCTTCCGCCACTGGTGAGGGCGCGCTGGTTCTTCGCCAACAACCCGCTGTGGCTTGCGCTGGCGGTGGCGGCAGGTTGCGGTTTGCTGGCGCTGGTGCTGGGCTGGCTGCTGCGCCGGCAGGCGGCGATCCGGGAACGGGAGGCCGACTGAGATGGCGCGTCCAAGGCATGATCCGCAACGGCGCCGCGCACTGCGCACGCTGACCGCGTCGGTACTGGCGACACTGGTACTGCCGGCCTGCGCCGAAGACGACACCTGTTCGCGCTGGCCGGAATGGGAGGCTTTCGCCGGCCGGCATATCGAAGCGGATGGCCGGGTCGTCGATTTTTTCAACGAGGACCTGCGCAGCACGTCCGAGTCGCAGTCCTACGCGTTGTTCTTCGCCCTGGTGGACAACGACCAGCCGCTGTTCGAACGGATCCTTGCCTGGACCCGGCGGCACCTCAGCCGCGGACGGCCGGACCTGCATCTGCCAGCGTGGCTGTGGGGCAGGGCGGAAGATGGCAGCTGGCGGATACTCGACGAAAACACGGCCTCGGACGGCGAGCTTTGGATCGCCTACGCGCTGATCGAGGCCGGACGCCTGTGGCGCCGGCCCGGCTTCGTCGATGCCGGACGGCAGATCCTGGCGCTGATCCGCCGCCTGGCGGTCGTCGACCTGCCGGGCTTCGGCCTGATGCTGCTGCCGGGCGTGCAGGGATTCGTGCTGCCCGACCGCTGGGTGCTGAACCCGTCCTACTTGCCGCTTTTCGTGTTCAGGCGTTTCGCCGCGGTCGATCCGGGTGGGCCATGGCGCCAGCTCGCCGACAACAGCGTCGCGTTGATCGCCGGCAGTGCGCCGGCCGGGTTCGCGCCGGACTGGGTCGCGTGGAATGGCCAGAGCTTCGTCACCGAGCCCACCAAGGGGGCCACCGGCAGCTACGATGCCATCCGCGTCTACCTGTGGGCGGGCATGACCAGTCCACGCGACCCGCTGCACAAGCGGCTGCTCGCGGCCATCCCCGGCCCTGCACGGCTGATCGCCGCGCAGGGCGCATTCGCCGAGAAGATCGATACCCGGCAGGGCGTTGCCAGCGGCCCGGCCCCGGCGGGTTTTGCCGCTGCGCTGGTGCCGTATCTGGTCGCGTCGGGCGAGCCGGCCCTGGCCAGGCGCCAGGCAGCGTTGATCCCGACCGGACCGGCGGCCGATGCGCTGCACTACTACGACCGCTGCCTGGTGCTGGCCGGCAAGGGCTGGATGGATCGTCGCTACCGCTTTTCCGAAGACGGGCGCCTGCAGCCCGCCTGGAGTCCGAAATGTTCCGAAAATCGCTGAGACCGATCTGCCTTGCCGGTCTGTCGGTGCTTGCCGCGCCGGCGCTGGCGCAGTCCACGAGCGCCACCCAGCAGCTGATCAACCAAGGCAACTACTGGCACGACCAGGGGCGCGACGATCTGGCGATCGAAACCTGGAACAAGCTGCTGGCGGTGGACCCGCGGCAACCTGACGCCTTGCTGGGCATGGGCCTGATCGACCTCGCGCAGGGACGCCGCGCCCAGGCGCAGCGCAGGCTGCAGCAGCTGCAGGCGGCGCATCCCGACGCGCCGCAGACCGCGCGCCTGCGCATCGCGATGGGAGGCGGCGCGACCAACGACCTCAATGCCGCCAGGCGCGCCGCTTCGGCCGGTCGCTATGCCGAGGCGGTCGCCGCCTACGAGAAGGCATTCGGTTCCGGCGGCCCGCCCTCGAGCCTGGCCTTGGAGTATTACCAGGCGCTGGCCGGAACCCGTGATGGCTGGATGCGTGCCCGCGACGGCATCCGCGCGCTGGTGGACCGGGATCCGGCCGACACCGCGGCGGCGCTCGCCTTGGCCCAGGTGATGACCTACCGCGAATCGAGCCGCCGCGAGGGCATCGCCCGGTTGCGCGAGCTGAGCCGGCGCGCCGATACGGGCCGGCCGGCGACCGCCGCTTGGCGCCAGGCCCTCTTGTGGCTCGATGCCGCGCCGGCCGACGCACCGCTCTACCAGGCGTTCCTCGACCACAACGCCAATGACGCGGAAGTCGCTGCCAAGGCTGCGGAACTGCACAGCCAAGCCGCGCGCCGCGTCGTCCAGGACGCGCCGGAACAGCGCCTGCTGGGCGAAGGCTTCCGCGCGCTGGATGCTGGAAACCTGGCGCAGGCCGAGTCGCGTTTCGCGCAGGTGTTGCGCACGCGGCCCAACGATGCGGATGCGCGCGGCGGCCTCGGCACCGTGCGCCTGCGCCAGCAGCGTTTCGCCGAGGCCCGCGAGCTGCTGCGTCCGGCCGCGGCGGCGGATGCCAAATGGCGCCAGGCGGCCGACACCGCCCGCTACTGGCTGACGCTGCAGACCGCCCGCGACAATGTGGGCGACAACACGCTTGACGAAGTCCAGCAGGTGGTCGCACTGCTGCCGCGCGAGCCGGCCGGCTATGCCCTGCTGGCCGACCTGCAGGTGGCCAGCGACCCGGCTGCGGCCGAGCGCAACTACCGGCGCGCGCTCGAACTCGATGCCTCCAACGCGGCGGCGCTGCAGGGCCTCGCCGGACTATACGGACGCCAGGGCCGGGCCGACGAGGCCGCGGCGTTGATCGCGAGACTCACCCCCGAGCAGCAGGCGCAGGCCGGCGGCGCGGATGCGCTGCGCGCAATGGTCGCGCGTGCGCGTGCCCGGGAGGCGCTCGACGAGGGCAACACCGCCGTGGCCCGGATCGAGCTCGAGGACGCCATGCTCGCCCAGCCGCGCGACCCCTGGGTCCGTCTGGAACTGGCGCGGCTGTACAGCCGCGACGGACGCCCGGACCAGGCGCGCAGCATCATGGAGGGCCTGCTGGCGCTGGATGCCGAGTCGCCGCAGGCCCTGTTCGCCAACGCCCTGTATGCCCAGGAGCGCGGCGACTGGTCCGGTGCCTATGCCAGTCTGGAACGTATTCCCGCCGGTGCCCGCGATGCGGAAATGGCCGCGCTGCACGATGTCGCCTGGGTCCATCTGCAGGGCGAACAGGCGCGGACGCTGATGCAGCGCAACCGTGCAGGCGAAGCGCAGCTGCTGCTGGCACGGGCCGAGTCGGCGCTGGGCGACGGCCTGCAGCGCCCGGCCGTTGCCGCTGCACTGGCCGGCGCCTATGCCGACATCGGCAGCCAGCAGCGCGCACTGCTGCTGGGCCGGCGTCTGGTCGACGGCCCGTCGCCGACCCTGGACGACCGGCTCGAATTCGCTTCGGTGCTGCTGCGCGCAGGCCAGGACGCCGAACTTTCCGCGCTGCTGCGGCAGCTGCGCGACACGCCGATGCCGGCCGCCCAGGCCGATCGCTACGAGGGATTGCGGGCCGACTACAGCCTGCGCCAGGTCGACGCATTGCGCGAGCTGGGCAACCTAGAAGGCGCGTACGACGCGCTCGCACCGATTCTCGCCGCACGGCCGCAGGACCCCGGCAATGTTGCCGCGCTTGCGCGGCTCTACAGCGCGGCAGGCGATCACGCCCAGGCG
The DNA here is from genome assembly GCF_021191695.1 of Proluteimonas luteida. Lineage (GTDB taxonomy): Bacteria > Pseudomonadota > Gammaproteobacteria > Xanthomonadales > Xanthomonadaceae > Luteimonas > Luteimonas luteida. The sequence goes on along the minus strand of NZ_JAIWPT010000002.1, from coordinate 95,741 downwards.
CTTGCGCTGTACCAGCAGCAATTGCAGCTCGCGCCCGGCGATACCGATGCGCTGCTTGCGGCGGCAGGCAGCGCGGCGGCGATGCGCGACCTCGGCACCGCCGAGCAGTACCTCGAACACGCGCTGGCGCAGGCGCCGGAATCGCCCGAGGTGCTGGCCGCCGCCGGACGGGTCTATCGTGCCGCCGGCCGCAACCGCAAGGCCGAACGCTATTTCCGTGCCGCGCTGGCCGCCCAGGCCCGCGAGAGCGGCCAGTTCGAGGGCGGCTATCCGATCGCCAGTACCGCACTGGCAGGCGCGGGTGGGCGCCCCTTCAATCCCTTCTCCGGCCTGACCGGCCCGGGCGCGCGCGCAGGCGCGATCCGCGGCGACGGTCTGCAGATGCCGCCGGCTGCCGCCCAGCTGGCGGCGGCGCCGCTGCCGGCCCGCGTGCCGACCCGGGCGCCGTTGCCGTCGACCCATCCCGCCGGCGCAGCGGCGGCAGCGCCGGTTGCGTTGGTGGACGACGACGGCCTGCCTGCACCGGTGACGGCAGGCGCGGCTGTTCCCAGCTACCCGGTTCCCGGGCAACGCAGTGCCGCGGTGGCGGCGCCGCGCGCCGGCGTTGGACCGGACGTGGCATCGGCCCCGCTGCTGCCGCCATTGCCGGCGCCGGGAGGCAGCGGCAACCCGGTCCTCGATGAACTGCGCGAGTTGCGCGGCGAAACCAGCAGCAGCCTCGCCGCAGGCGCCGCCTACCGCGCGCGCGCGGGCGAGGGCGGACTCGGCGCGCTCGACGAACTCGCGGTCCCGCTCGAAGGCCGCTTCCAACTGGGCGAGGGCAAGCTGCGCGCCACGGTGACGCCGACCATCCTCGATGCCGGCACGCTCGGCGCGGACTATCCGTCGGCCAGCCGCTTCGGTGCCGGGCCACAGGCCGCGCTGGCCGATGCCCTCGCCGCGGACCGCAACGTCATCGACGACTACATCGGCAGCAGCCTGTTCCAGCTGCTGACGACCGAAGGCAACAACAACGCCTCGCGCAACCTGTTCTACCGCTACGCGGTCAGCACCGGCCTCTACAGCAGGCTCTATACCGAGTACGGCAACGACGCCGACACCCGCGAGGCGATCTACCGCCAGCCGCTGTTCGCCTACCTGCTCGACATCGAGGCGGCGAACACGACCATCGGCACGATCGCCACCGCCGTGCTCAACAACCCGGCGATGACCGAGGACATGTCGGCCGGCGACCTGGCGGCGCTCAAGGCGCTGTCGGACAGCAGCGTGGCGACGGCGCAGACTCCGACCGGGTTCTCGACCGCGCTGTACTCGCTGGCGGCGACCGGCGCCAGCTCGCGCCGGATCGACCAGAGCGCGACCGGTGCGGGCGTGTCGATCGGCTACGAGATCGGCGGCCTGCGCGCGGACATCGGCACCTCGCCGCTGGGATTCCGCGAAACCAGCATCGTCGGCGGCGTGGGCTACCGCGGCCAGGCCGGCGAACTGCTGACCTGGTCGGCCGAGGCCTCGCGCCGCCCGGTGACCGACAGCCTGCTGTCATTCTCGGGCACCGAGGACCCGCGCACGGGTATCGGCTGGGGTGGAGTGACCGCCACCGGCGGCAAGCTCTCGGCGACGCTCGACAACGGACTGATCGGCGGCTACGGCAACCTGGCCTGGTATCGGCTGGAGGGCGAGAACGTGGCCGACAACGAACACCAGGAACTGGGACTGGGCATGTACGTGCATGCGCTGGAGACCCAGAACCAGTCGCTGACCGCCGGTCTCAACCTCACCGCGCTGCGCTACGACACCAACCTGCGCGGCTTCACCTTCGGCCACGGCGGCTACTTCAGCCCACAGGAATACGTGGAAGTGGGCTTTCCGGTGCGCTGGAACGGCCGCACCGGCAACCGTCGCCTGACCTGGGGGGTCGACGCCAGCATCGGCGTCCAGCACTTCAAGGAGGACCCCACGCCCTACTTTCCGACCCGACCCGACCTGCAGCAGGCGGCCTACGACGCCGCCTCGCTGGCCGCGCTGCTGGGCCTGACCAGCGAGTACTTCGAACCGGTGTTCCCCGGCCAGACGAAGACCGGCGTGTCCTACAACCTGACCGGTGCGAGCGAATGGCAGCTGTCGCCACAACTGTTCCTCGGCGGCCGCCTCGAGTTCAACAACGCGCGCGACTATCGCCAGTTCAACACCAACCTGTACCTGCGCTTCCTGCTCGATTCCTTCGGCGGCACGCTGGGCCGGCAGCCGCAACCGCTGCGCACGCCCTACGCCGACGGCGAATGAGGTTGCCGACGCCAAGCAGGTCCCTCGTTACGCTCGTGACGACCGGCTGCGGACGGGCACCTTCCGCGGTACCGAACCGAACCGGGGTGGGGACGTCGGGCGGGTCCCGGCCCGCCACCACACGGATCGCAGCGGCAGGTCGGGGCCACGCCCCCGACGCCGCGACTCGCGAGCCCGGACGCCACACGCGTCGGCCGCGCGGGGCAGCCTGCGCATGGGGGAAGAACCGCGGAAACCCCTTGCCGCGTGCCGCGCGCAGTGGCGCACGCTAAACTGGCGGGCCCCGGTCTGCACTGGTGCTTCATGAGCCACTTCGAAGGCGACCTGCGTGCGCCCGACAATGCGCGCTTCGCGATCATCGCCAGCCGCTGGAACCCGCGCATCACCGACACCCTGGTCGCCGGTGCGCGCAAGGCGTTCAGCGACCACGGCGTCGCCGAGGACGCCGTCGACGTGATCCGGGTGCCGGGCGCATGGGAGATTCCGCTGGTCTGCGGCCATGTCGCACGCGCCGGCCGCCATGCCGCGATCCTCGCGCTGGGCTGCGTCGTGCGCGGCGACACGCGGCATTACGAGCAGGTCGCCGACGGCTGCAGCGATGCGCTGATGCGGGTGGCGCTGGACACCGGCGTGCCGGTGGCCAACGGCGTGCTCGCGGTCGAGGACTATGCCGACGCGGAGAAGCGCGCCGGCGGCAGCCACGGCAACAAGGGCGAGGAAGCGGCGATCGTCGCCATCGAAATGAGCAATCTGCTCGACAGAGTATTGGACGCACCGTTGGACGAACTGCCATGACCCAGCGCCACAACAAGCACGGCGTCGATCCCGTTCTGCGTTCGCGCGCCCGGCGCCGCGCGCTGCAGGCCGTCTACGCGATGCAGCTCTCGGGCGCGGACGTCGCCGGCATCATCGCCCAGTTCGCGCACGAGCAGGCCAAGGAGCAGGCGGACCTGGCGTACTTCGAGGACCTGGTGCGCGGTGTCGGCGGGCGTTACCGGGAACTCGACGCCGCGCTGCAGCCGTTTCTCGACCGCGCCATCGACGAGGTCGATCCGATCGAGCGCGCGATGCTGCGGATCGCCACCTATGAACTGCAGCACCGCATCGACGTGCCCTATCGCGTGGTCATCGACGAGGCGCTGAAGACGGTCAAGCGCTTCGGCTCCGAACACGGCCACACCTACGTCAACGGCGTGCTGGACCAGGCCGCCGCGGCGTGGCGCGCGCCCGAGGTCGGGGCCCCGCGCTCGCGCTGAGCGGCCGACGATGACGGCCGGCACCGGCGAGTTCGACCTGATCGCGCGGATCCGCGCGCGGGTCGCGGCGCGCGACGACGTGGTGCTCGGCATCGGCGACGACGCCGCCATCGTGCAGTTGCCGCCCGGCCGCCAGCTGGTGGTCGCGATGGATACGCTCAACGCCGGTGTGCATTTTCCCGACGGCAGTGCGCCGGCCGGCATCGGCTGGAAGTCGCTGGCGGTGAACCTGTCCGACCTCGCCGCGATGGCGGCGACGCCTGCGTGGTGCACGCTGTCGCTGTCGTTGCCGGCTTCCGATCCGGCCTGGGTCGACGGTTTCCTCGACGGCTTCCTCGCGCTCGCCGCCGAGCACGGCGTGGCCCTGGTCGGTGGCGACACCACGCGCGGGCCGCTGTCGGTCTGCGTCGCCGTGCACGGCCTGGTCGCGCCCGGCCGCGCGCTGCGCCGCGACGGCGCCGTGGCCGGCGACGACATCTGGGTCAGCGGCACGCTCGGCGATGCCGCGGCCGCGTTGATGCAGTGGTCCGCGGGCGATGCCGCACCGGACCCGTGGCTGCGCGCGCGCCTCGACCGGCCGACCCCGCGGGTCGCGCTGGGCGAATCGCTGGCCGCAATCGCGCACGCCGCGATCGACGTCTCCGACGGCCTGCTGGCCGATCTCGGCCATGTCTGCCAGGCCGGCGGCGTCGGTGCCGAAATCGATGTCGATGCGCTGCCGGCGTCGCCGGCGCTGCGGTCACTGCATGCCGGCGATGCGCGCCGTCGCCTGCAGGCGACCGGCGGCGACGACTACGAACTGTGCTTCGCCGCGCCGATGCAGGCCCGCGCCGCGGTGGCGCGGGCGGCCGCGGGCAGCGGCTGCGCGGTGACCCGTGTCGGCCGCATCGTGGCCGGGCAGGGCGTCGACGCGCGCGACGCGACGGGAATGCCTTGGCGGGCGGACAGGTCGGGCTTCGACCACTTCGGCGCGCGCTGAGCCGCATCGGCGCCGGCGCCGGCGCCGCGCCCGGGCGCTCAGCGCGGCGGCGCTGCCGCCGGACGCGCCTTCACCTCGTCGGGCAGCAGGCTCAGCACCTCGTCGATGATGCCCGGCAGCGCCGCCTCGCTGTAGCCGCGATGGGTGAAGGCCACGCGGCCCTCGCGGTCGAGCATGAACATGTGCGGCAGCGACTCCACGCCGTACTGCGCGGCCAGCGTGCCGCGTGCATCGTGGACCCAGGTCAGGTCGATGTCGCGGTTCCTGCGGACCAGGTTGACGAAATCGCGGCGCGGCTCCTTGAAGTTCACCGCGACCACCTCGAGCGCGTCGCGGCCGACCACCTGCTGGAAGTGGCCGAGCACCGGCAGTTCCTGGCGGCACGGCGGGCACCACAAGGCCCAGAAGGTGACGATCACGACCTTGCCGTGCAGCGCGTCGAGGTCGACCGGGTTGCCTGCGTTGTCCTTGCCGATCGTGTTCGGCGGCATGCTGCCGACCGCCGGCGGCGCTTTCGATCCCGCGGCCGCCTGCACCCACCCGCTGCCCGCGGCCAGCACGATGGCCAGCAGCAGTGAAGTCATCCGCATCCCTGTTCTCCCCGGGATCCCCGCGATCCCTGTTGCCATGGGCCCGGAGACTACCGGGCACTTCCCCGTGGCGATCGTCGCACGCCGCCCGCCGCAATGGGAGTGAGCGCGCGTCGCGCATCCCGCGGTCGTGGCGCGTGCGCGCGGGTGGTCGTCACTGTGATGGGCATCGCGCAATCGACGACGGCATCCACGGGTTTCCGGGCCGCCGGCCGCTGCATTGATCCAGATCAACGCAGCCACGCGGCCCGGCGCGTCCAATACGTCGCATTCTTCCTGCGGGTTTCCATCGTCATGCGCACCGACCAGTTCCAGAACATCCTCGCCGACCTCAACGGCTCCACCGCGGACATCGAGGCGTCGGCGCTGATCTCGGTCGACGGCCTGATGATGTCCTCGGCGATGCCGCAGGGCATGGACGAGGACCGCGTCGGCGCGATGTCCGCCGCGCTGCTGGCGCTGGGCGAGCGCACCGCGCGCGAACTGGCGCGCGGCAAGCTCGAACGCGTGCTGGTGCAGGGCGAGGACGGCTACGTGATCATGTCCGCGGCCGGTCCGGAGGCGGTGCTGACCGTGCTCGCGCGCGGCAACGCCCGGCTCGGCCTGGTGTTCCTCGACATCAAGCGCGCGGCCGCCGCGCTCGCGAAGATCATCTGAGGGGGCGGCGATGCGACTTCCCGACATGGAAATGCCCACGGCGCCGCACCGGTCCATGCGCATGCGCTACCACGACGGCAGCGAACGCCTGGTCTACTGGACCGAACGCGAAGTGCCGTATCCCGACGGGCGCCTGATCGTCTCGCGGACCGACCTCGATGGCGTGCTGACCCATGCCAATGCCGCATTCGTCGAGATCAGCGGTTATCCGCGCGAGATGCTGATCGGCGCGCCGCACAGCATCCTGCGCCACCCCGACATGCCGCGCGAGGCATTCCGGCAGTTGTGGGAGACCGTGCAGGCCGGCGGCAAATGGCACGGCTACGTCAAGAACCTGCGCCGTGACGGCGCGTACTACTGGGTCTACGCGACCGCGCTGCCGAATATCCGCGACGGCCGCGTGGTCGGCTACACCTCGGTCCGGCGCAAACCGTCGCGCGCGCGCATCGAGGCGGTGCTGCCGCTGTACCGGCAATGGCTGGACGCCGAAGCCGCGGGCAGGCCGGCGCTGCCGGAGGCTGCCGCATGACCTTCAATTTCATGGTCGCGCCGGATTTCCCGCCCGGTGCGTTCCCCGGCTGGTACATGCTCAACACCCTGCTGCAGCGCCGCTCGGGCATCGGCCTGCACCTGCAGATGCCGGCCGATACCCGCGAGCAGGCCGAGCTGGTGGCCGGCGACGCGCCCGACCTGATCTACGCCAATCCCTTCGATGCCACCGCGCTGGTGCGCGGTCAGGGCTACCGCGCGTTCGCGCGCCCGGTCGGCCGCTCCGACGAGATGGTCATCGCCACCCGCGCGGATTCGCCGCTACGCGTGGTCGAGGACCTCCGGCCCGGCGCCCGCATCGCCGCGACCGACAACCGCGACGTGCGCCTGATCGGCCTGCGCCTGCTCGAGCCGGCCGACCTGGCCGATGCCGACCTGCAGTGGCTGCATGCCGACAGCTGGCCGGCGCTCGCGCGCCAGCTGCTGGCCGGCGACGCCGACGCCGGGTTCTTCCTCGCCGACGCCTACCACGCGCTGTCGCGGCTGACCCGCGAACGCCTGCACGTGCTGGTCGAGAGCCGGCTGTGCGACATCAGCCACGTGCTGCTGGCGCATCCGCGCATCGGCGACGACCTGCCGGCGCTGCGCGACGCGCTGCTGGGCGTGGGCCGCGCTTCGGCCAATCCGGCCGGCGATGCCGCGGTGCTCGAGGCGCTTGGCCTGCCGCAGGGCTTCGAGGCGATGGACGACGAGGACGTCGAGTTCATGATCGACCTCATGGACACCCTGCTGGACTGATCGATGCGAACGCCCGCCGACCACGACCAGCGCGCTGCCGACGCCGACGTCCGCGCGACGCTGCGCAGCCATACCCGCGAGGTCGCCAGGCGCCCGAAGGATGCCGGCGCGCACCTGGCGCGGCTGCACGCGGCGCTGCGCCTGCCCGGCGAGGAGCCGGTGCAGGGCGTGCTGGCCGACCTCTTCGTCGGCCTGTCGCGCGACGAGCCGACGGTCTGCGACAGCGCGCTGCAGATGGTCGGCGCGCGGCTCAATCCCTACGTGCTGCAGGCGTTCGCGCGCGCGGTGCGCGGGCCGCGGGTGTTCCGGATCACCCCGCTGGCCACGCGCTGGAGCGTGCTGGCGCAGCCGTCGGCCGAAGTGCCGACGCGCCGGCGCCGCGGCAATTCCGACGATTCGCGGCGACTGGCGCGCGAGGTGTTCGAGGCGCTGTACGAAGGCGAGCCGACGGAGGCCGCGCGGATCGAGCAGCGCTTCCTCGACCATTGCATCTCCTGCCACGACAAGCTCGCCTTCATGCTGGCGATGCGCGACCTGCGCCGCGCCGACATCGTCGTCGACGAGCGCTGGGAGCGGGTATCGGCCTGGCTCGCCCAGCACGACAGCTTCGGCGACGCGCAGCCAGACGCGACGCCGGGGCAGGGATTCCTTCTGATGGACATGCCGCGATGACCGAGACCGATGTCTGGCTGACGCTGACCCCGCTGGGCACGCTGCACGCGTTCGCCGATGCCGAGCCCGATGCGACCCAGCTGGCGTTGCAGAAACTGCTGTCGGCGCGCAACGCGCTGCGCCAGGACGAGTGGGCCGAGGGCATCCGCCACCACCAGGAGATCCTGGCCGAGGCGCGCAGCCGCGACTGGATCGGCGTGCTGCGCCGGCCGGTGCCGGGCCCGGACGTGCGCCTCGACGATTTCGCCCAGCACGTGATCGCGCCGCTGTCGGGCGAGCGCCGCGCGGTGCTGGCGTCCGATGGCGGATTCTGCCTGGGCTATTCCGGCGTCGACCTCGACGAGGCCGAGACGCTGAGCGTCGCCGCCGCGGACTTCGCCGCCTACGCGCGCCGCCAGAGCCAGCGCGGCTGGACCGGCGCGCAGCGCTACGTGTCGTTCTTCTCCGACATGCACCTGCTGGTGCCGGACTGGTCGTTCGTGCCGTTCTGGGTCGACGGCGCCGGCTACTGGCTGATCGCCGGCGGCGAGCCGCTGCTCAACAACCTGGCGATGGTGGAACTGGTCTGGAGCATCCGCCTGGCCGGCAAGCGCTTCCGGCCCGATACCGACCCCGCGTAACCACCTGCGGTCGGCCTGTCCGCGTCCGGCCGGTGCCACAGAGCGGAGCTCTTTTCCGACTCCCGGGGTTCCCCGGTCGCAGGTCGGGGCAACGTCCCCGACGCCAGGACGGAAGAAGTCTTCGGAGCCATGTGTCGTAGGTCGGGGCAACGCCCCCGACGCCGGGACGCCTCGCACCTCTCGACCCCGGACACCGCGCACGTCGGCCGCGTGGGGCCGACCTACGCAAGGCGCGCGTCTTTCCCGGACTCGGGCGAAGAACCTAAAGCCGACGCTCAGATGTCGTCGGCGCGGAACGCGTCGCGGATCCAGCGCAGTGTCGCGCCGTCGGCCGGGCCGCTGCTCTCGACCACGTCGAAGCGGCAGGGGCGATCGCGCAGCGTGCGGTCGGCCTGCAGGAACTGCTGCGCCGCCAGCACCAGCCGCCGGCGCTTGCCGGCATCGACCGACGCCGCGCCGCCGCCGAACGCGGCGCTGCGCCGGTGCCGCACCTCGACGAACACCACGCAGTCGCCGTCGCGCATCACCAGGTCGATCTCGCCGCCGCGGCAGGCGACGTTGGCCGCGAGCAGCCGCAGACCCGCCGCCTGCAGGTGCGCGCAGGCCCGCCGTTCCGCCGCTGCGCCGTCGCGGCGGCGCGTGTTCAACCGCCGGCGTCCGTCTGCGGCACGACGTGGCCGCCGCGCCAGGTCGCCCAGGCCGGCGTGCGCAGCACCGTGCCGTCGGGGCCAATGCGCAGCATGCCGGTGGCGCCGCCGATGGCCGAATCGGGCTGCCGCGCCAGGTGCTCCAGGTAGCCGCTGAGCAGCCACGCGTCGTTGCCGAAGGCGAACAGCTTCGCCGCCTGGCCGCGCGCGGTCGGCAGTTCCGCCGCCACGCTGGCCAGCGGCGGCAGCGAACGCGCGCTGGCGCCGGTGGCCCAGCTTTCGGTCGGGAACACGATGCCGTCGAGGATCTGGTCCTCTTCCGCCTTGCCGGTGCCCAGGGTCAGCTGCGAGGTGCCGATGCGCAGGCGGCTGCCGAGGCCGGCGACCGACAGCTGCGGCGCGATCACGCGCGCCTGGTTGCCGCGCAGCGCGAGGAACACCGCATCGACGCCGGACTCGGCGAGCACCGCCGCGCGCAGCGCCTCGGTCTGGTCGACCGGCGAATCCCCGACGATGGCGACGATGCCGACCACACCGCCGCCTTCCTGGGTCAGCCGCGCGCGCAGCGCGTCCACGCTGCGGCGCGCGTTGTCGTCGCCGTTGCTGAGCACCAGCACGTTGCGGGCGTTGCGGGCGAGCAGGTACTGCGCGGCGGCGTCGCCCTCGTCCTCCGGTGCCAGCGAGAACGCCGCGGCATTGTCGGGCGCGGCCACGTTGCCGCGGTTCAGCGCCAGCAGCGGCACGCCGCCGGCGGACTGGAACAGGGTCGTGACCTCGTCGCGCCCGAGCGGACCGACCACCTGGTCGGCGCCCTCCGACACCGCGCGCGCATAGGCCGCGGCCGCGCCGGCCGCGGTGCCGGCGGTGTCGTAGAACGCCAGCTCCGGGCGGGTCCGGCGCTCGCCGTAGTAGCCGGCCAGCAGGCCGTCGCGGACCGGGGCGGCTGCGGTGGCCAGCGATCCGGTCATCGGCAGCAGCACCGCCAGCTTGCGCGGCGGCCGGTAGCCGTCGCTCGCGGCCGGCGGCCGGCTGTCGTCGAATGCCCAGCGGGCGGGATCGACGGTGGCCTCGGACGGGGTCTCGACGTCGGCCGGGCGGGTGGTCTGCACCGTCGCGCAGCCGGCGGCGAACACCGCCAGCGCCAGGCCCAGCGCGAGGCGCGCGGCCGGAAGGCGGGCGGTCGGATGACGCGACGTCGAAGCTGCCATGTTGCGGTTCCGCTGCAGGATAATGGCCGCATTCTAACGTTCCCCCCGCGTGGAGACGATGTCGGCACATCCCGCAACACCGGCCGCGTCCGGCATCCTGCACGTCGTGGCGACGCCGATCGGCAACCTCGGCGACCTGTCGCCGCGTGCCCGGGACACGCTGCGCGCGGTCGCCGCGATCTGCGCCGAGGACACCCGGCACACCCGCCAGCTGCTCGGCCATTTCGGCATCGAGCGGCCGCTGGTGGCGCTGCACGAGCACAACGAGGACGCGCTGGCCGAGCGCCTGGTCGCGCGTCTGCTGGACGGCGAATCGCTGGCGCTGGTCAGCGACGCCGGCACCCCGCTGGTCAGCGACCCCGGATTCCGGCTGGTGCGCGCGGCGCGCGCGGCGGGCATCCGGGTTTCGCCGGTGCCGGGGCCCAGCGCGCTGGTCGCCGCGCTCAGCGTGGCCGGCCTGCCCAGCGACCGCTTCGTGTTCGAGGGCTTCCTGCCGGCGAAGGCCGGCGCGCGCCGCGAACGCCTGCAGGCGCTGGCCGCCGAGCCGCGCACGCTGCTGTTCTACGAGTCCTCGCACCGCATCGACGCGATGCTGGCCGACGCCGCGCAGGCGTTCGGCCCCGACCGCCCGGCGGTGCTGGCGCGCGAGCTGACCAAGCTGTTCGAGACCGTGCTCGACGGCAGCCTCGGCGACCTGCATGCGCGGGTGCTGGCCGATCCCAACCAGCGCAAGGGCGAGTTCGTGGTGCTGGTGCAGGGCGCGGGCGAGGACAGCGACGCGCGCACCGTCGAAGGCCGGCGGGTCTACGCCGCACTGGTCGCGCATCTGCCGCCGTCGACCGCCGCCCGGGTCGCCGCGGAACTGACCGGTGCCTCGCGCAAGGACCTGTACGGCTCGGGCGGGTCCAGCCCGGGAACCGGGGACGCCTGAGCCGGTCCAAGCGGTCCTGGATCCATCGTCGGGGGAGTGTGCATGCGCGGCGTGCTCGTAGGCGTTGTTCGATGAGACGCCCGGGATCTGCGCCGCTCCGGCGCGGGCGTGCGAGAATGCACGTGGCGGAGTCGGCCAGACAGTCGCGTCATCACGGGGACCCCGGTTCCTGTCGATGCCGAGGAAAGTCCGGGCTCCACAGGGCACGGTGCCAGGTAACGCCTGGGCGGCGCGAGCCGACGGAAAGTGCAACAGAAAGATACCGCCGATGGCCGGGCGTCCTTCGGGGCGGCCGGATCAGGCAAGGGTGAAATGGTGCGGTAAGAGCGCACCGCGAGCCTGGCAACAGGCCGGCACGGCAAACCCCACCGGGAGCAAGACCAAATAGGGACCTCATGACGTTGCCCGCGTCGGGTCCGGGTAGGTTGCTCGAGCGTAGCGGTGACGCTGCGCCTAGAGGAATGACTGTCCACGACAGAACCCGGCTTACCGGCCGGCTCCGCCACCCTGCTTCTTTAGACAATTCCGGAATCGGAACCGTTCGGGCGACATGATCGTCATTGGAGCCGGTCCCGCTCGGCACCGTCGCCCTTCCCCCGCTCGCGGGGGAAGGGTTGGGATGGGGGCGATCGCTCGCGCTGAGCTGGATTTGCCGGCCCTGGAGCCCCCTCATCCGGCCCTTCGGGCCACCTTCTCCCGTGAGCGGGAGAAGGGCAAAGCCGGTCCCGCATGGCGCGATCGCCCTTCCCCCGCTCGCGGGGGAAGGGTTGGGATGGGGGCGGCCGCTTGCGAGGAGCTGGATTTGGCGGCCCTGAAGCGCCCTCATCCGGCCCTTCGGGCCACCTTCTCCCGCGGGCGGGAGAAGGGGTGAAGCTGGTCCCAGCACAGCCTGATCGGCCTTCTCTCCCGCGGGTGGGGGCAGGGTGAAGCCCAGCCTGTTCTCGCTTGGCTCCGGAGGAGCGCGCGATCCCCGCAGCCGCGACCGATACGTGCCCGATTCCAGAAACCCGCACCTCCTGGATGCTGCATCGCAGCATGACGATTCCGTAAAGACCATGTGATGCCGTCGTTCAGGTCCAAAACGTGTCCAATCTCAAAATTTGAGACGAAACAAACGCTTGTGGATAAAGCTTGAACAAGTCTCTGAAGATTGCCGCAAGTCATTGACGGGACTGGCGAAATTCGCCGGAAAAAGCTGTTGACAACCCTGTGGGTGGGTCATAAGGTGGCGACTCGTGGGGAAACCGGGAATTTTGTGGTTTTCCAGCGCTGAAGCCCGCCGAAGACGGGTAACCCAGGCAGGACGGACGTGTTCCAGGGCGAGACCGCCATCACCATCGACGACAAGGGCCGGCTGGCGATTCCGACCGCCTACCGGGACGTCGTCGCGCGTGAATGCGGGAACCGCCTGGTCCTGACCTACAACCCGTTCGACGCGGGCAGCCTCTACCTGTATCCGGAATCGGTCTGGGAAGGCATCCGCGACAAGGTCAACGCGCTGCCGCGCACCCGCTCCACCAACCGCACGCTGCAGCTCAAGCTGGTCGGCGCGGCGATGGTCGTCGAGCCCGACGGCAGCGGCCGCATCGGCATCCCCGCCAGCCAGCGCAACACCGTGGGCATCGAGCGCAAGGCGGTGCTGGTCGGCATGGGCGAGAAGTTCGAACTGTGGAGCGAGCAGGCCCACCAGGCGCAGATCCGGCAGACGCTCAGCGACGCCGACATGGACGGCGACGACCTCGTCGGATTGCAACTGTGACGGGCGGTGGCGCGGATGCCCCGTCCGGCCACCTCCCGGTGCTGTACACGCAGGTCATCGACGGACTGCGTGTGCGCGAGGGTGGTCGCTATCTCGATGGCACGTTCGGGCGCGGCGGGCACGCGCGTGGCGTGCTGGAACGGCTTGGGCCTGGAGGCCGGTTGCTGCTGATGGACAAGGACCCGGACGCGATCGCGGTGGCTGCGCAGACCTTCGGGACCGACCCGCGGGTCTCGATCCGTCGCGGCAGTTTCGCCGACCTCGCGCACTGGGACGCCGTCGCCGAGGCCGGCCTGGACGGCGTGCTGTTCGACCTGGGCGTGTCGTCGCCGCAGCTCGACGTCGCCGGCCGCGGCTTCAGCTTCGGCAAGGACGGCCCGCTCGACATGCGCATGGACCCCGACAGCGGCGAGAGCGCGGCACAGTGGCTGGCACGTGCGTCCGAGGCGGAAATCGCCGACGTGCTGTGGACCTGGGGCGAGGAGCGCCTGAGCCGGCGCATCGCCCGGGCGATCGTCGCGCGCCGGGCCGAGGCGCCGTTCGAACGCACCGCGGACCTGGCGGCGGTGATCGCCGGCGTCGTGCCGCGCGGCAAGCCCGGGCGCAAGGAGACGCACCCGGCGACGCGTTCGTTCCAGGCGATCCGCATCCACGTCAACCGCGAGCTGTCGGACCTGGAAACCGGTCTCGACGCCGCCCTCGCCGCGCTGCGGCCGGGCGGCCGGCTCGCGGTGATCAGCTTCCACTCGCTGGAGGACCGCATCGTCAAGCGCTTCATCGCCGGCCATGCGAAGGCGCCGGCCGGCAATCGCCGCCTGCCGGAGATCACCGGCTTCCGGCCGCTGCTGCGCAGCGTCGGCGACGCGCGGAAGGCCGACGACGCCGAACTGCAGGCCAATCCCCGCGCGCGCAGCGCGGTGCTGCGGGTGGCCGAGAAGCTCGACCTGGAGGCCGCCGCATGAAACTGCGCCACCTGGTCTTCGCCGTGCTGCTGATCGCCAACGTCATCACCGCGATCGGCGTGGTCTACGCGCGCCACGACTACCGGCAGCTGTACATCGAGCTGACCCGGCTCGAGCGCGCGCGCGACGAGCTCAACATCGAGTTCGGCCGGCTGCAGCTCGAACAGGCGACGGTGGCGATGAGCAACCGCGTCGACCAGGTCGCGCGCGAGCGCCTTGGCATGCGCTTCCCCGAGACCGCCGAGATCGTGGTGGTGCGGCCATGAAGTTCGTCCGGGCCCGCGGCGGTCACGCCAAGAAGCCGCGCAAGCGCGCGCAGTTCGACCTGCGCAAGCGCCTGGCGCTGGTCGCCGGCGCGCTGGGCCTGGGCGCGGCGGCGCTGGTGGTGCGCGCGGTCGACCTGCAGCTGATCGACAATGCCTTCTACCAGCAGAAGGCCGACGCGCGCTTCCGCCGCGAAGTGCCGATCCCGGCCTCGCGCGGCATGATCACCGACCGCAACGGCGAGCCGCTGGCGATCTCCTCGCCGGTCGAATCGCTGTGGGCCAATCCGCAGGAACTGAGCAAGCATCCCGACCGCCTGCCGGAACTGGCCGAGGCCATCGGCGTGCCGTTGGACGACCTGTCGCGCGCGGTGTCGCAGCGCGCCGACAAGGAGTTCATGTACATCCCGCGCCACCGCCGCATCAGTCCGGCGGCGGCCAAGCGCATCCTCGACCTCGGCGTGCCCGGCGTGTTCTCGCAGCGCGAGTACCGGCGCTTCTACCCGCAGGGCGAGGCGATGGCGCACGTGCTGGGCTTCACCAACATCGACGACCGCGGCCAGGAAGGCGTCGAGCTGGCGTTCGACGACTGGCTGACCGGCAGGCCCGGCGCGCAGAACGTGATCCGCGACCGCCACGGCCGCATCGTCGAGCACGTCAGCCTGGTGCGCGCCGCCGAGCCGGGCAAGGACCTGGTGCTGAGCATCGACCGTCGCATCCAGTTCCTGGCCCATCGCGAGCTGCGCCGCGCGCTGGAGGAGACCGGCGCCAGCGCCGGCTCGATCGTGGTGCTGGAAGTCGCGACCGGCGAGGTGCTGGCGATGGCCAACCTGCCGACCTACAACAACAACCGCGTCACCGGCGAGAACCGCGACGCGCACCGCAACCGGGCGGTGACCGACCTGCTCGAGCCGGGCTCGACGATGAAGCCGATCACCGTCGCCGCCGCGCTGGAGAAGGGCGTGATCACGCCGACGAGCACGTTCAACACCAGCCCCGGCTGGATTCCGAACGGTCGCTTCCGGACCAGCGATTTCCGCAACTACGGCGTGCTCGACACCACCGGCATCATCACCAAGAGCTCCAACGTGGGCTCGGCGATGATCGTGCACAAGCTCGACAACCGGTACTTCTACGAATTCGTGCGCAGCTTCGGCTACGGGCAGAGCACCGGCAGCGGATTCCCGGGCGAGGCCGCCGGGCTGTTCCCGGACCCTTCGCGCTGGAGCGGCACCAGCAAGCAGGGCATGTCCTACGGCTACGGCCTGTCGGTCACGCCGATGCAGATCGCGCGCGCCTACGCCACGCTCGGCAACCACGGCCGCGCGTTGCCGCCGACCTTCGTCAAGGGCGGCACCGGCGAGGCGCGCCAGGTGCTGTCGCCCGAGGTCGCCGACGAGGTGGTGCGGATGATGCAGACCGTCACCGAACCGGGCGGCACGGGCACGCGCGCGGCGATCCTGGGCTACCACGTCGCCGGCAAGTCGGGCACCGCGCGCAAGGCCAGCGGCGGCGGCTACGCGCGTCGCTACGTCGCGTTCTTCGCCGGCCTGGTGCCGGTGGAGAACCCGCGATTCGCGATGGCCGTGGTCATCGACGATCCGGACACCTCCAAGGGCGGTTCGACCTACGGCGGCGGCTACGTGTCCGCTCCGGTGTTCCAGCGGGTGATGGACGGCGCGCTGCGGCTGATGGACGTGCCGCCGGACGACATCGAGACCTGGCTGGCCGCGCAGGCCGCGGCCGAGGCGCGCCAGGCGCGCGCCAATCCGCGTCCGGCCACCGCCGCGCAGCCGGGAGCCGCCCGATGAACCGCGCGATGCTGCTGTCCGAGCTGCTGCCCGATGTCACCGTGGTGCCGGTCGACCTGGCGGTCACCGGCCTGGTGCAGGACAGTCGCGCGGTGCGACCCGGCGACGCCTTCGTGGCGATCGGCGGCTTCGGCACCCACGGCCTGCATTTCGTCGAGCAGGCCCGGGCCGCCGGCGTCGGCGCGATCCTGTTCGAGCCGCCGGTGCCCGCCGACGTGCCGGCGCCGCCGGCCGATGCGATCGCCGTGCCCGGCCTGCGCGCGCGCATGGGCGCGATGGCCGACGCATTCCACGACCGGCCCTCGCGGGCGATGGCGATGGTCGGCGTCACCGGCACCAGCGGCAAGACCTCCACCGTGCAGCTGCTGGCGCAGGCGCTGGAGGCCGTCGGCCGTCGCGCAGGCACCATCGGCACGCTCGGCGCGGGCCTGCATGGCGCGCTCGAGCCCAACGGGTTCACCACGCCGCTGGTGCTGCAGACCCATGAGCTGCTGGCACGGCTGCGCGATGCAGGCGCGCAGGCGGTGGCGATGGAAGTCAGCTCGCACGCGCTCGACCAGGGCCGCGTGGACGCGGTGCACTTCGACGTCGCGGTGTTCAGCAACCTCACCCGCGACCATCTCGACTACCACGGCGACATGGCCGGCTACGGTGCCGCGAAGGCGAAGCTGTTCGCACGCGACGGCCTGCGCGCGGCGGTCATCAACACCGACGATGCGTTCGGCGCGACGCTGCCGGCGCAACTGGCCACCGGCGTGCGCGCGATCACCGTCAGTGCCTCGGGCCGCGACGCCGCGGACGTCGCCGCGCACGACATCGTGCTCGGCGATCACGGCTTGGCGTTCACGCTGCGCATCCACGGGCAGTCGCTGCCGGTGCGCTCGCCGCTGCTCGGCCGCTTCAACGTCGACAACCTGCTGGTCGCCGCCGGCGTGCTGGATGCGCTGGAGCACGACGCCGCGACGATCGCGCGCGTGCTGGCGACGCTGCAGCCGATCCCGGGGCGCATGAACCGCCTCGGCGGCGGCGAAACGCAGCCGCTGGTGGTCGTCGACTACTCGCACAAGCCCGACCCGCTGCAGCAGGCGCTGCAGTCGCTGCGTGGCCACCTGCGCGGCGAACTGGTCGTGGTGTTCGGCTGCGGCGGCGAGCGCGACACCGGCAAGCGGCCGCAGATGGCGGCGATCGCCGAGGCCCAGGCCGACCGCGTCGTCGTCACCGACGACAACCCGCGGCGCGAGGACGGCGACGCGATCGTCGCCGGCATCATGGCCGGCTTCGCCCATCCCGAACGCGTCACGGTCGAGCGCGACCGCGGCCGCGCGATCGCCGATGCCATCGCCGCGGCGAAGCCGGGCGACATCGTGCTGATCGCCGGCAAGGGCCACGAGCCCTACCAGGAGATCGACGGCGTGCGGCATGCGTTCGACGACCGCCTGGTCGCGCAGGCCGCGCTGGATGCGCGCGGAGACGGGGAGGGCGCTGCGACGCCGCACAGGGATGTGCAAGGGCCGCGACCGCAGGATGCGGAGGAGCGGCCGTGACCCCGCTGTCGCTGGCGCGGATCGCGCAACGGGTCGGCGGCCGCCTGCACGGCGCGGGCGACGACGTGCGCATCGATGCGGTCGTCACCGACACCCGCAGGCTCGATGCCGCCGATCCGCGCGGCCTGCTGTTCGTCGCCCTGCAGGGCGAGCGCTTCGACGGCCACGACCACGTCGCGCGCGCGGCGCAAGCCGGCGTCGCCGCGGCACTGGTCGCGCGGCCGCTGGACGTGGCGCTGCCGCAGATCGTCGTCGCCGATACCGAACAGGCGCTGGGCGCGCTGGCCGCGTCGGTACAGGGCGCGCGCGAAGCACTGGTCATCGGCATCACCGGCAGCAACGGCAAGACCAGCGTCAAGCAGCTGGTGGCGTCGATCCTGTCGCGCCACGCGCCGACCTGTTTCAACCCCGGCAACCTCAACAACGAGATCGGCCTGCCGCTGTCGGTGCTCGATGCGCCCGAAGACGCGCGCTACGCGGTCTACGAGATGGGCGCGGGCAAGCCCGGCGACATCGCGTACCTGACCGCGATCGCGCGGCCGCGCATCGCCCTGGTCAACAACATCGCGCCGGCGCACATGGCGCGCATGGGCAGCCTGCTCGGCATCGCCGACACCAAGGCCGCGATCTACGACGCGCTGCCGGCCGACGGCACCGCGGTCATCAACGCCGACGATGCCTTCGCCCCGTACTTTGCCGAGCGCGCGCATGGCCGCCGGCTGCTGCGCTTCGGCATCGACGCGACCGCCGACATCGCCGCGCGCGACGTCCGCGGCGGCGACGGCGACACGCGCTTCCGGCTGGTCACGCCGGCGGGCGAGGCCGACGTCGCGCTGCCGTTGCCGGGCCGCCACAACGTACGCAACGCGCTGGCCGCGACCGCGATCGCGCTGGCGGCCGGCGTGCCGCTGGCGACCATCGTCGCCGGCCTGTCCTCGGCCGAAGCGGTCGCCGGACGGCTGGCGCGCCACCGCCTCGGCAACGGCGCGCTGCTGATCGACGACAGCTACAACGCCAATCCCGGCTCGCTGCACGCGGCGATCGACACGCTGGCCGCGGCCGGCGGCGAGCGCTGGCTGGTGCTCGGCGACATGCGCGAGCTCGGCAGCGACGGCGCCGCGATGCACGCCCAGGCCGGCGTGCGCGCGAAGGCCGCCGGCATCACCCGGCTGTACGCGCTCGGTCCGCTGAGCGCGTACGCCGCCGATGCCTTCGGCGAGGGCGCGCGTCATTTCGAAACCCATGACGAACTGATCGCCGAACTCGCCAGCGACCTGTCAGCCGGAGTGCTTTCTCCAATCCCGAATCACGAATCCCCAATCACGGTTTTGATCAAGGGCTCCCGCGGCAGCGCGATGGACCGGATCGTCACCGCGCTGCTCGAAGCGGAAGGAACAACACACGATGCTGCTTGAACTCGCCCGCTGGCTGCAGGGACTGGACGACTTTTTCGGACTGTTCCAGTACATCACCTTCCGGGGCATCCTGGCCGCGCTGACCTCGCTGCTGCTGTCGCTGTGGCTGGGGCCGGCGGTGATCCGGCGCCTGGGCCAGCTCAAGGGCGGCCAGCCGATCCGCCAGGACGGGCCCCAGTCGCACTTCTCCAAGGCCGGCACGCCGACCATGGGCGGCGCGCTGATCCTGATCACGGTGCTGCTGACGGTGCTGCTGTGGGGCGACCTGCGCAACAAGTACGTGTGGGTGGTGCTGGCGGTGATGATCGCCTTCGGCGCGATCGGCTGGTACGACGACTGGATCAAGATCGTGCGCCGCGACCCCAACGGCCTGAAGTCGCGCTGGAAGTATCTGCTGCAGTCGGTGTTCGGCCTGGCCGCGGGCCTGTTCCTGTTCCACACCGCCGACGTGCCCGCCGCGACCACGTTCTACATTCCCTTGTTCAAGGCGGTGGCGCTGCCGCTGGTCTCGGTGACGTTCGTGGCGATCGCCTATTTCTGGATCGTCGGCTTCTCCAACGCGGTCAACCTGACCGACGGCCTCGACGGCCTGGCGATCATGCCCACGGTGCTGGTGGCCTGTGCGCTGGGCGTGTTCGCCTACGCCTCGGGCAACGCGGTGTTCTCCAGCTACCTGCAGATCCCGCAGGTGCCGGGCGCCGGCGAGCTGGTGATCATCTGCGCGGCGATCGCCGGCGCCGGGCTCGGCTTCCTGTGGTTCAACACCTATCCGGCGATGGTGTTCATGGGCGACATCGGCGCGCTGGCGCTGGGCGCGGTGCTCGGCACGATCGCGGTGATCGTGCGCCAGGAACTGGTGCTGGTGATCATGGGTGGCATCTTCGTCATCGAGACGCTGTCGGTGATGATCCAGGTCGCGTCGTTCAAGCTGACCGGCAAGCGCGTGTTCCGGATGGCGCCGATCCACCACCACTTCGAGCTCAAGGGCTGGCCGGAGCCGCGCGTGATCGTGCGCTTCTGGATCATCTCGGTGATCCTCGTGCTGGTCGGCCTGGCCACGTTGAAGGTGCGCTGATGGCGACGACCTGGGACAGCAGCGGCGTCCGCCAGGCCACCCGCCTGGACGACATCCATGGGCGCTTCGACCCGTGGCTGGTCGGCGTCGCCATCGCCATCGCCACGCTGGGCATCGTCATGGTCGCGTCGAGCTCGATCGCGATCGGCGAGGACATGGGCGTCGGCCGCTACTACTTCCTCAGCCGCCACCTGGTGTTCCTGGCGGCCGGCATCGTGCTCGCCGCGCTGGTCATGCGCACCGAGCTCAGGACCATCGAGAAGTACGACCGCCTGGCGCTGGTCGCCTGCGTCGCCCTGCTGCTGCTCGTATTCGTGCCCGGGCTCGGCCGTACGGTCAACGGCGCGCACCGCTGGATCAACCTGGGCGTGTCCAACTTCCAGGTCGTCGAGGCGGTCAAGGTCATCTACATCGTCTGGCTGGCGAGCTACCTGGTGCGCTTCCGCGACGAGGTCAACGCGACGTGGCCGGCGATGATCAAGCCGCTGGGCGTGGCGATCGTGCTGGTCGCGCTGCTGCTGCTGCAACCGGACTTCGGCTCGGCCTCGCTGCTGCTGGCGGTGACCGCCGGCATGCTGGTGCTCGGCGGCGTGCACCTGCCGCGCATGGCCGCGCCGGTGGTCATCGGCCTGCCGCTGTTCGCGTTCGTCGCGATCCTCGAGCCCTACCGGCTGCGCCGCATCACCTCGTTCATGGATCCGTGGGATGACCAGCTCGGCGCCGGCTACCAGCTCAGCAACGCGCTGATGGCGGTGGGCCGCGGCGAGTTCTCGGGCGTCGGCCTGGGCGCGTCGGTGCAGAAGCTGTCGTACCTGCCCGAGGCGCATACCGACTTCATCTTCTCGGTGCTGGCCGAGGAGCTGGGCTTCGTCGGCGTCTGCCTGGTGGTCGGCCTGTTCGTCGCGCTGGTCGGGCGCGCGCTGTGGGTCGGCCTGAAATGCGTGGAGATGCGGCGCCATTTCGCCGGCTACTGCGCGTTCGGCGTGGCGCTGATGATCGGCCTGCAGAGCCTGGTGTCGATCGGCGTCAACCTCGGCCTGCTGCCGACCAAGGGCCTGACCCTGCCGCTGGTGTCGTCGGGCGGCTCCAGCGTGATGATGACCTGCGTCGCCATCGGCCTGCTGCTGCGCGTGTCCTACGAGCTCGACCGCGCCCAGCGCCAGGTCGCGCGCCTGCGCGGCGAAGCGCAGCCGGCCGAACCGGCCGCCGGCCCGCCGCCGCCGACCGCGCAGCCGCCGCTGCCCACCGACAACCGCCGCGGCACCAGCCGCCTGCGCCAGCGCGCCGAACCGACGTTCGGCACAGGGAGTTCCGCATGATCCGCCGCCTGCACCAGACCCGTGGCCTGTCGAAGGAGGACTTCGCCAAGGTCTTCTCGCGGGTCCATTTCGTCGGCATCGGCGGCACCGGCATGAGCGGCATCGCCGAGGTGCTGTGCACGCTGGGCTACAAGGTGTCGGGCTCGGATACCGCCGACAGCGCGGCCACCCGGCGCCTGGTCCGGCTCGGCGCGACCGTGCATCGCGGCCATGCCGCGGCCAACGTGCTGGGCACCGACTGCGTGGTCGTCTCCAGCGCGATCCGCCACGACAACCCGGAACTGATGGAGGCGCGCGCGCAGCGCATCCCGATCGTGCCGCGCGCCGAGATGCTGGCCGAGCTGATGCGCTTCCGCCGCGGCATCGCCGTCGCCGGTACCCACGGCAAGACCACGACCACGTCGCTGACCGCCAGCGTGCTGGCCGAAGGCGGCATGGACCCGACGTTCGTCGTCGGTGGCCAGTTGCTCGCCGCCGGCGCCAACGCGCGCCTGGGCAGCGGCGACTGGCTGGTGGCCGAGGCCGACGAGAGCGACGGCAGCTTCCTGCGCCTGAATCCGCTGATCGCGGTGGTCACCAACATCGACGCCGACCACCTGGAAAACTACGGCGGCGACTTCGCCCGGGTGCAGGCGGCGTTCTCCGAGTTCCTGCTGCGGCTGCCGTTCTACGGCCTGGCCGTGCTGTGCATCGACGACCCGGAGGTGGCGAGGCTGACCGTCGACCTGCCGCGCCACGTGATGACCTACGGCCTGTCCGACGAGGCCGACATCCGTGCCGAGAACATCCGCCAGGACGGCGCGGCGATGCAGTTCACGCTGTGCCTGCCGGAGAACACCCGGATCGAGGCGCGCCTTGCGCTGCCCGGCCACCACAACGTGCTCAACGCGCTGGCCGCGGCCGCCGTCGGCTGGCAGCTCGGCGTCGCACCGGAGGCGATCGTCGCCGCGCTCGGTAGCTTCGAGGGCATCGGCCGCCGCTTCAACCTGCTCGGCGAGATCGTCACCCCGCAGGGCGCGCGCGTGCAGCTGGTCGACGACTACGGCCATCACCCGAAGGAACTGGCGGCGGTGTTCTCCGCCGCGCGCGGCGGCTGGGGCGACCGGCGCCTGGTCGTCGCGTTCCAGCCGCACCGCTACAGCCGCACCCGCGACCTGTTCGACGATTTCGCCGGCGTGCTGTCGGACGTCGACGCGCTGGTGCTGACCGAGGTCTATCCGGCCGGCGAGGCACCGATCGCAGGCGCCGACGCCAAGTCGCTGGCGCGGGCGATCCGCGCGCGCGGCCGCATCGACCCGGTGGTCGTCAACCGGCCCGACGAGCTGGCCGGTGTGCTGCCCGACATCCTGCGCGACGGCGACCTGCTGCTGATGATGGGCGCCGGCGACATCGGCGCGACCGTGCAGCAGCTGGTCGCGCAGGGCTTCGCGGAGGCGCCGCGATGAGCGCCGTGCTGCCGCCGCCGCGCTTCACCGATCCGGCCGTGTTCGGGCGCGTCGCCGTGCTGCTCGGCGGTCCCGGTTCCGAGCGCGAGGTCTCGCTGGATTCCGGCAACGGCGTACTCGCCGCGCTGCGCTCGCGTGGCGTCGACGCGCACGCCGTGGATGGCGTGCCCGCGCTCGCGCGCGAGATCGTCGCCGGCCGCTTCGACCGCGTGTTCAACATCCTGCACGGCGGCGACGGCGAGAACGGGGTGGTGCAGGGCCTGCTGCAGGCCTTCGGCATCCCCTGCACCGGTTCCGGCGTGCTCGGCTCCGCGCTGACGATGGACAAGATCCGCACCAAGCAGGTGTGGATGGCCGCCGGCCTGCCGACGCCGCGGTTCGAGCGGCTGCCCGCCGGCGCCGACCTGCGCGCCGCGGCCGAGACGCTGGGCTATCCGGTGTTCGTCAAGCCGGCATGCGAGGGTTCCAGCGTCGGCGTGTTCCGGGTGCTGGCGGCCGACGACCTGCCACCGGCGATCGAGTTCGCCGCCGGCTACGCCGGCGAGCTGCTGATGGAGCAGATGGTTCAGGGCGACGAGCTCACCGTCGGCATCCTCGGCGACGTCGCACTGCCGTCGATCCGGATCGTGCCCGCGGGCGAGTGGTACGACTACCACGCCAAGTACATCGCCGACGACACCCAGTACCTGTGCCCGGGCCTGTCGCCGGCGGACGAGGCGGAGATCGGCGCGCTGTCGCTGGCCGCCTTCCGCGCCGCCGGCTGCGAAGGCTGGGGCCGGGTCGACCTGATGCGCGACGTCGAGCGCGGCTACCAGCTGATCGAGGTCAACACCGCGCCGGGCATGACCGGCCACTCGCTGGTGCCCAAGGCGGCGGCGCAGGTCGGGCTCGACTACGCCGGGCTGTGCTGGCGGGTACTCGAATCCACCGTGCCGGCGGAGGTGATCACGCGATGAGCCAGGCCTTGGGCGCGACATTGCGGGTACTGACCTGGCTGCTGGCGATCGCGCTGGTGGCGCTGCCGGTGATCGCGGTCGTCAACGGCTGGATCGGCGCCGAGCGCTGGCCGTTGCGCGTGCTGCGGGTCAACGACGGGCTGCAGCAGGTCGACACCGCGCGCCTGCGCGAGACCGTGCTGCCGCATGCGCAGCGCGGCTTCTTCGCGGTGCGCCTGGCCGACGCCCAGCGCGACGTCGCGCGCCTGCCGTGGGTCGCCGGCGCCGACGTGCGCAAGCACTGGCCCGACGTGCTGGAAGTACGCATCGACGAGCACCGGCCGTTCGCGTACTGGGGTGAGGACCGCCTGCTGTCCGACCAGGGGCGGCTGTTCTCGGCCGAGGGCATCGATGCGCCGGCGGGCATGCCGCGGCTGCACGGCCCCGACAGCCGGGTCCAGGACGTGGTCGCGCTGTACAACGAATCGCGCGAGCTGTTCGCGCCCGGCGGCTTCGAGGTCGCCAGCGTCACCCTCGACGAACGCGGCAGCTGGTCGCTGCGCCTGTCCAACGGCGTCGACATCGTCGTCGGCAGCCATGAGGCGCGGCTGCGGCTGGCGCGTTTCGCGCGGATGCTGCCGCGCCTGCTGGCGCAGAAGCCGCAGCCGCTCGAACGCGCGGACCTGCGCTACACGAATGGCTTCGCCTTGGTGTGGGGCGAACGGCAGGGGCCCGAGACCGGGGGGCAGGGGCCAGGGAGTGCCGCAGTCCGGTCGATCGCCGCACGGGCACCGGTTCCCAGCCCACTCGCCGTCCCGGCAACACATTCGCACCCTCGTCATTCCCTCCCGGCCCCTGGCCTCCGGCCCCTGGACCCCATCCCCGCATGAACCGCAAAGGCGACAAGACCCTCATCGTCGGACTCGACATCGGCACCTCGAAAGTGGTGGCGCTGGTCGGCGAGTACTCGCCCGGCAATCCGATCGAAGTCATCGGCATCGGCAGCCACGAATCGCGCGGGCTCAAGCGCGGCGTGGTCGTGGACATCGAGTCGACCGTGCAGTCGATCCAGCGCGCGATCGAGGAAGCCGAGCTGATGGCCGGCTGCGAGATCCGCTCGGTCTACGCGTCGATCTCCGGCAACCACGTGCAGTGCCGCAACTCGCCGGGCATCGTGCCGATCCGCGACAACGAGGTGACCTGGGCGGACCTCGACCGCGTGCTCGACGCGGCCAAGGCGGTGGCGATCCCGGCCGACCAGAAGATCCTGCACGCAATCCCGCGCGAGTACGTGCTCGACGACTCGCAGGAAGGCATCCGCAACCCGGTCGGCATGACCGGCGTGCGCCTGGAGGTGCACGCGCACCTGGTCGTCTGCGCGCAGTCGGCCGCCGCCAACATCAGCAAGTGCGTGCAGCGCTGCGGCCTCGCGATCGACGACCTGATCCTGTCGTCGCTGGCCTCGAGCACCGCGGTGCTGACCAGCGACGAGCGCGAACTGGGCGTCGTGCTGGTCGACATGGGCGCGGGCACGACGGACCTGGCGGTGTTCGTGCAGGGCGCGATCTGCCACACCGCGTCGCTGCCGATCGCCGGCGACAAGGTCACCGAGGACATCGCGCACATGCTGCGCACGCCCACGCCCGAGGCCGAGCAGATCAAGGTCCGCTACGCCTGCGCGCTGGCGCAGCTGGCGACCTCGGAAGAGTCGATCCAGGTGCCGAGCGTCGGCGACCGGCCGCCGCGGCGGCTGCCGCGGCAGTCGCTGGCGCAGGCGGTGCAGGCGCGCTACGAGGAGATCTTCGAGATGGTGCAGGCCGAACTGCGCCGCTCGGGCTTCGAGCAGCACGTGCGCGCCGGCATGGTGCTCACCGGCGGCGCCTCGAAGATGGAAGGCGTCGTCGAGCTGGCCGAGGAAATGCTGCAGATGCCGGTGCGCGTGGGCATCCCGCAGCACGTCACCGGCCTGGGCGAGGTGGTCGGCAACCCGGTCCACGCCACCGGCGTGGGCCTGCTGCTGATGGGCAGCCAGATCGAACATCCGCGGCGCCCGGTGATCTCCACCGGCCGCGCCGGCGGACTGCTGAAGAAGTTGAAGACGTGGTTCAACGGCGAGTTCTGACGAACTCGCCGGAGGTCGGGGGCCAGGGGCCAGAGATCAGGGAAAGGCGAGGGTTCCAAGGACGGAAAGCAGGCGAGGCAGAGGCAAGCGAAGCGACAAGGCGGCAAGGCGGCAAGGCAATACACAACTAGAAATCGCCGGTGGAACCGACGGCCTGCCAGGAGCTTTTCCCTGGCCTCTGGCTTCCGGCCCCCGGCCCCACAACGAGGACACGGACATGGCACATTTCGAACTGGTCGAGAAAATGGCTCCAAACGCGGTGATCAAGGTCATCGGCGTCGGCGGCGGCGGCGGCAACGCGGTCGCGCACATGGTCAACAACAGCGTCGACGGCGTTGAGTTCATCACCGCCAACACCGACGCGCAGGCGATCAAGAACTGCGGCGCCAAGCTGCAGCTGCAGCTCGGCACCAGCGTCACAAAGGGCCTGGGCGCGGGCGCCAACCCCGAGGTCGGCCGCCAGGCCGCGCTCGAGGATCGCGAAATCATCATGGACGCGCTGCAGGGCGCCGACATGGTCTTCATCACCGCCGGCATGGGCGGCGGCACCGGCACCGGCGCCGCGCCGGTGGTCGCGCAGCTGGCCAAGGAGATGGGCATCCTGACCGTCGCCGTGGTCACCAAGCCGTTCCCGTTCGAGGGTCGCCGCCGCATGCAGGTCGCGCTCAAGGGCATCGAGGAGATGAGCCAGCACTGCGACTCGCTGATCACCATCCCCAACGAGAAGCTGATCACCGTGCTCGGCCGCAACGCGACCATGATCCAGGCCTTCCGCGCCGCCAACGACGTGCTGCTGGGCGCCGTGCAGGGCATCGCCGACCTGATCGTGCGTCCGGGCCTGATCAACGTCGACTTCGCCGACGTGCGCACCGTGATGTCGGAGATGGGCCTGGCGATGATGGGCACCGGCAACGCCCGCGGCGACGACCGCGCGCAGGCCGCGGCCGAGTCGGCGATCCAGAACCCGCTGCTCGACGACGTCAACCTGGCCGGCGCCAACGGCATCCTGGTCAACATCACCGCCGGCGCGGACTTCACGATGGCCGAGTTCGACGAGGTCGGCCGCACCGTCGAGAACTTCGCCAGCGAGGACGCCACCATCGTCATCGGCACCGTGCTCGACCCGGACATGCAGGACGAGGTCCGCGTGACCGTCGTCGCCACCGGCCTGAACCAGGCCTCGGTGCGCGGCAGCGGCTACAACGGCGACAGCGCCGGCCGCGGCAAGCCGCAGGTGCAGCTGATCAGCAACAACACCCGCGGCGTGCGCGACGGCACCACCGGCATGTTCATCGACGAAGGCGACGCCGTGGCCCCGCACAGCCCGGGCCACAGCATCGCCGCGTCGCTGCGCGGGCACGCGCAGGGCGGCGGCCAGGCGGCGACGCGCGGCAGCGATGCCGGCGATGCGCCGAAGGTCGCGGATTTCGGCAGCGACAGCAGCTATCTCGACATTCCGGCGTTCCTGCGCCGGCAGGCCGACTGATGGCGCGTATCGTGCGGCCGTCCCTGGCGCAACGATCGATGCTTCGGGCTGCCCGGCCCGTCCATCCATGGCCGGGCGCTCCCCGCCGCGCGAGGCAGTGCCTCGCGAGCGCGGCGCTCGCCCTGCGCCGGCAGGCCGACTGAGCCGCGGTCCGTTCCGTCCTCGCAACATCCGGCGACGCGTCGTCCGCGCATCGTCGTTTTCGTCCACCGCGCCAACCGGCCCGGTGGACAGTTTTCGACCGCGCCGCACGGCGGTCGGCGCGACTCCGGCGAACGGAGACGCTTTCATTCAGGTTCAGCGGATGCCGTGATAATCTGCAACGCGCCCGTCACACAGGCGCCTGCAAAAACGGCCTGACGGCCCCGCCCGTGGCGGGTTCCGCCGCATTTCGCCTTGCAGTTCCCCCATTCCTGCGGATCCCATCCCGATGCCCCGGCAACGCACCATCAAGAACGTGATCCGCGCGACAGGCGTCGGCCTGCACAGCGGCGAGAAAGTGTTCCTGACCCTGCGCCCTGCGCCGCCGGACACCGGCATCGTGTTCCGCCGCGTCGATCTCGACCCGGTGGTCGACGTCCCCGCCGACGGCCGCCTGGTCACCGAGACCACGCTGTGCACCGGCCTGAGCCGCGGCGAGGCGCACGTGCAGACCGTCGAGCACCTGATGTCGGCGCTGGCCGGCCTCGGCATCGACAACATCCACGTGGAGCTGTCCGCGGCCGAAGTGCCGATCATGGACGGCTCCTCGGGCCCGTTCGTGTTCCTGCTGCAGTCGGCCGGCATCGTCGAGCAGGACGCGCCCAAGCGCTTCATCCGCATCCTGCGGCCGATCGAGGTGCGCGAGGGCGACAAGATCGCCCGTTTCGAGCCCTACGACGGTTTCAAGCTCGACTTCACCATCGCCTTCGACCATCCGGCGATTCCCGTCGGCCAGTCGCGCGCCGAGGTCGAGTTCTCGACCGACGCCTACATCCGCGAAGTCAGCCGCGCGCGCACGTTCGGCTTCATGCGCGACCTCGAATACATGCGCGAGCGCAATCTGGGCCTCGGCGGCTCGATGGACAACGCGATCGTGCTCGACGAGTTCCGCGTGCTCAACGACGACGGCCTGCGCTACGCCAACGAATTCGTGCGCCACAAGATCCTCGACGCGGTCGGCGACCTGTACCTGGCCGGCCACCCGATCCTCGGCCTGTTCAAGGGCTACAAGTCCGGCCACGCGCTCAACAACAAGCTGGTCCGCGCGCTGCTCGCCGAGCAGGACGCGTGGGAGCAGGTCAGCTTCGACCAACAGGCGCCGTCGCCGGTCGTCTACGGCGTGCCCGCCGCCGCCTGAATCCGCGGGCACTCCCGGCGGCGTGCGCGCCGTTTCCCTGCGATCCCTCCCGGCCCTGCGCACCGCACGGGATGCAACGTAGGAGCGCCCCCTTTGGGCGCGACCCGCAGACGATCTCCCTGCGACTTCTCGCCGCCGCGCGCCCGTTCGCGGCCATGGGCCGCTCCTGCGGTCGGTGTTCGTGGTCCGGACCGATACCCGCCTCATGGCGTGACACCAATCCGGATTTATCGAAAAATTAACAATTCAACCCCGCAGAATTAATTGCGAGTTAACTTCCCCGGCGCCCATGGCAAGTAGGATGCCTGCTTCGCGCGGCCTTCACGACGCCTTGACGTCGTCGAATGGCCGCCGGAGATCAGGATCCTTCCGGGTCTGGTGTCGATCCATCGTCCGGCGTCCGCAGCGACGCCAATGCCGCCCGCAAGGCTTCGCGGGCGACCGGCGATGGCGCGGCGGCAGGTGCCGGATGCCGCCCACCGTCGGTGGGTCGCAACGGCGCGGTGGCGGTCCTGACCACGATGTCGCTGACATCCAGCCCGATGGACCGGGCGGCGTCGAGCAGCACGTCGGCCGACAGGCGCAGCCTGGCGTGCCAGATGGGCGAATCGACGAGGAACACCAGCCTGTTGCGGTCGACATTGGCCAGCCGCGCATGCGGCGCCAGCGCCGGCGGCAACAGGGGAACGAGGCGGCGGTCCAGTGCGTCGAGCCAGATGGCGCGACGGATCGGATCCGCCGACGCGCCATCCAGCAATGCGTCGAGCGCCGCCGTGGGAGCGCCGATGCGGGACGGCTGGGGTTTGGACCGGAAATCAGACATTGGAACCATGACTGTACAGACCTTGTTGAATGATATGCGTGGCCGCCTGGCGCAAGTGGCCCGCGGCACCCGCGCACGTGCGGCCGAGAAGCCGGTCTCGATGGCCATCGTCATTGCCGCCGCCGGCATGTTCGCCGCCGGCGCGATGAACGCAGCCGAGATGGCGCGCCTGCAGGACGTGGCCGCGGCGCATGAAGCCAGCCTCGAACAGACCCGCCGCGAGGCGCAGCGCGAGATCAACGCGCTGGCCGCGCGCATGGGCGAGCTGCAGGCCCAGGCCAACCGCCTCAACGCGCTGGGCGACCGCCTGGCGCGCGGCGCGGGCCTCGACGGCGGCGAGTTCGATTTCGACCGGCCGGTCGGCCTCGGCGGTACCGAGCCGGTCAGCGACATGCCGGCGCGCAAGCTGACCGACGGCATGCAGGCGCTCGACGTCGACCTGGCGCATTCCGGCCAGCAGCTGTCGGTACTCGAGGCCCTGCTGTTCGACCGCAAGCTGGAGCAGAGCGCCATGCCGTCGCGCTCCCCGGTCGCCAGCAGCTTCATGACCTCGGGCTACGGCTATCGCGCCGACCCGTTCGGCGGTGGCGGCCAGTTCCATCGCGGCATCGACTTCGACGCCCGCACCGGCGACCCGGTGATGGCCGTCGCCGACGGCGTGGTCAGCTATTCGGGCGTGCGCGGCGGCTACGGCAACGTGGTCGAGGTCGACCACGGCAACGGCTACGTGACCCGCTATGCGCACAACTCGCGCAATGTCGCCAGGGTCGGCGACCTGGTCCGCGCGGGGCAGGAGATCGCCAAGGCCGGCTCCACCGGCCGCTCGACCGGCGCCCACGTGCATTTCGAGGTGTGGGAGAACGGCCGCGTGCAGAACCCGCGCCAGTTCCTCGGCGACATGGGCGTGAGCCGGCAGTAATCCGGCGCGTCGCGAAAAGCCCCTCACCCGCCTTCGGCACCCTCTCCCGCCAGCGGGAGAGGGGACAGCGTTGAATCCGCTTGGAGCCCCAGGCGCGCGACAATCCCACCCCACCTCTCCCGTTTACGGGAGAGGTCGACGCGCGCAGCGCGTCGGGTGAGGGCGGCTTCCTCGTTCCGGCCCTGCGCGGCACAGCCGCTTCGGGCGCTCGGGGCGCCACAAGGCAATGCCTTGTGAACGGCGCCCCTCGCCCCAAGCTACAATGCGCGTTGCCAATCGAAAGGGCGCCCGGCGCCCTTTTTTCGTTGCGGCCGCCGGCGCCTGCGCCGTGGCCGCGTTCCGATTCCAGACTTCGGTACTCCAATGCTCAATCGCCTGCTCACCAGTGTCTTCGGTAGCCGCAACGACCGTTTCATCAAGCAGCTGCAGAAAGTCGTCGAGAAGATCAACGCGCTCGAGCCGCAGATGGAGGCGTTGTCGGACGCCGAACTGCAGGCCAAGACCCCCGAATTCAAGAGTCGCATCGCAGGCGGCGAGACCCTCGACAAGCTGCTGCCCGAGGCCTTCGCGGTCTGCCGCGAGGCCAGCCGCCGCGTGCTGGGCATGCGCCCCTACGACGTGCAGCTGATCGGCGGCATGGTGCTGCACATGGGCAAGATCGCCGAGATGCGCACCGGCGAGGGCAAGACCCTGGTCGGCACGCTGCCGACCTACCTCAACGCGCTGGAGGGCAAGGGCGTCCACGTCGTCACCGTCAACGACTACCTGGCCCGCCGCGACGCCGCGCAGATGGGCAAGCTCTACAACTGGCTGGGCCTGTCGGTCGGGGTGATCTGGCCGGGCATGCCGCACGGCGAGACCAAGCGCGAGGCCTACCAGGCCGACATCACCTACGGCACCAACAACGAGTTCGGCTTCGACTACCTGCGCGACAACATGGCGCTGTCGAAGGCCGACCGTTACCAGCGCGGTCTCAACTACGCGATCATCGACGAGGTCGACTCGATCCTGATCGACGAGGCGCGCACGCCGCTGATCATCTCCGGCCCGGCCGACGACTCCCCCGAGCTCTACATCAAGACCAACCGCGTGGTGCCGGCGCTGGTGCGCCAGGAGACCGAGGACGGCGAGGGCGACTACTGGGTCGACGAGAAGGGCAAGCAGGTGCACCTGTCCGAGGCCGGCCAGGAACATGCCGAGGAACTGCTGCGCAAGGCCGGCATCCTCGAAGGCGACGACAGCCTCTACGCGCCGCAGAACATCCACGTCGTCCACCACCTCAACGCCGCGCTGCGCGCGCACGCCATCTACCAGCGCGACGACCACTACATCGTCCGCGACGGCGAGGTCATCATCGTCGACGAGTTCACCGGTCGCACCCTGCCGGGCCGGCGCTGGTCCGACGGCCTGCACCAGGCGGTCGAGGCCAAGGAAGGCGTGCCGGTGCAGCGCGAGAACCAGACGCTGGCCAGCATCACCTTCCAGAACCTGTTCCGCATGTACAAGAAGCTCTCGGGCATGACCGGCACCGCCGACACCGAGGCTTTCGAGTTCGAGAGCATCTACGGGCTGGAAGTGGTGGTGATCCCGACCCACCGGCCGATGATCCGCAAGGACGCGCCCGATGCGGTGTTCCTCAACCGCGCCGGCAAGTACCGCGCGGTCGC
The DNA here is from genome assembly GCF_021191695.1 of Proluteimonas luteida. Lineage (GTDB taxonomy): Bacteria > Pseudomonadota > Gammaproteobacteria > Xanthomonadales > Xanthomonadaceae > Luteimonas > Luteimonas luteida. Next base: position 63,727 of record NZ_JAIWPT010000002.1, on the reverse strand, counting down.
GCGCGCGATCCAGGAAGCGCACGAGCGCGGCCAGCCGGTGCTGGTCGGCACCACGTCGATCGAGGTCTCCGAGCTGCTGTCCGAGCACCTGCGCAAGGAAGGCATCGCCCATGAGGTGCTCAACGCCAAGCAGCACGAGCGCGAGGCGCAGATCATCGCCCAGGCCGGCCGCCCGGGCGCGGTGACCATCGCCACCAACATGGCCGGCCGCGGCACCGACATCGTGCTCGGCGGCTCGCTGGAGGCCGAACTCGCGGCGATCGAGGCCGAGACCGGCGCGCCGGTCGACGAGGCCACGAAGACCCGGCTCAAGGCCGAGTGGCAGCAACGCCACGACGCGGTCAAGGAAGCCGGTGGCCTGCACATCCTCGGCACCGAGCGCCACGAGTCGCGGCGCATCGACAACCAGCTGCGCGGCCGCTCCGGCCGCCAGGGCGACCCGGGTTCCTCGCGCTTCTACCTGTCGCTCGAAGACAACCTGATGCGCATCTTCGCCGCCGACTGGGTGCAGAAGGTCATGGCGCGCATGGGCCTGCAGGAGGACGACATCATCGAGTCGCCGCTGGTCACCAAGCAGATCGCCAACGCGCAGCGCAAGGTCGAGGCCCACAACTTCGACATCCGCAAGAACCTGCTCGACTTCGACGACGTCAACAACGACCAGCGCAAGGTCATCTACGGCCAGCGCGACGAACTGCTCGACGCCGACAGCGTCAAGGACAACATCGACGGCATCCGTGCCGACGTCGCCGCCGACATCGTCGCCCGCTACGTGCCGCCGCAGTCGATCGACGAGCAATGGGACCTGCCGGGCCTGGAGTCGGAGCTCGAACGCGAGTTCGGCGTGCGCCCGGGGCTGGTGGAGCTGGCGGCCAGCAGTAAGGAGCTCGATGCCGAGCAGATCGCCGAGCACGTGCAGAGCGAGATCGACCGCGTGTTCGCCGACAAGGAAACGCAGCTCGGTCCCGAGACGATGCGCATGCTCGAGAAGCACATCATGCTCAACGTGCTCGACCAGGGCTGGAAGGAGCACCTCGGCCGCATGGACTACCTGCGCCAGGGCATCCACCTGCGCGGCTATGCGCAGAAGCAGCCCAAGCAGGAATACAAGCGCGAGGCGTTCATCCTGTTCTCCGAGATGCTGGACAAGGTCAAGCAGGACGTGGTCACCATGCTGGCGCGCGTGCGGGTGCGCAGCGAGGAGGAGATCGCCGCGCTGGAGGCCGCGGAGCGCCGGCAGGTTGAGGCCAAGCTCAACCAGGCGCAGTTCCAGCATGCCGACTCCGGCGGCTACGGCGCCGACGAGGAAGCCGACGACGTGCGCGCCGCCCAGGGCGGCGCTCAGGCCGCAGTCGCGCAACAGGCGCCGATCGTCCGCGACGGCAACAAGGTCGGTCGCAACGACCCGTGTCCCTGCGGCAGCGGCAAGAAGTACAAGCACTGCCACGGACAGCTGAGCTAGCCGGCTGCATGCTCACCGGAACCGCCGCGCAAGCGGCGGTTCCTGTTTGTGGGGTCGGCGTTCTGCTGCGGCACCCAGAGGCAGAACGCCCATTTGCGGAACCGGTTTTCCTTCTCCCGCTCGCGGGAGAAGGTGCCCGCAGGGCGGATGAGGCCGCCGTTGGCGCGACGCCTCTGCAGCAGTCGCGACCACCGTGCATAAGTGCCCTCACCCGTGAAGGACGCAATACCCGCCGGCGGGAGAAGTGTCAGGCCATCTCCGGTGGAATCACCGGGACCGGTTCCTTCTCCCGCTTGCGGGAGAAGGTGCTCGCAGGGCGGATGAGGGCGCCGTTGGCGTGATGCCTCTGCAGCAGTCGCGGCCACCGTGCATAAGTGCCCTCACCCGTGAAGGACGCAATGCCCGCCGGCGGGAGAGGGGGCAGGCCATCTCCGGTGGAATCACCGGGACCGGTTCCTTCTCCCGCTCGCGGGAGAAGGTGCCCGCAGGGCGGATGAGGGCGCCGTTGGCGCGAGGTCTCTGCAGCAGTCGCGACTACCGTGCAAAAGTGCCCTCACCCGTGAAGGGCGTAATGCCCGCCGGCGGGAGAGGGGTCAGGCCATCTCCAGTGGAATCATCGGGATCGGTTCCTTCTCCCGCTTGCGGGAGAAGGTGGCCGTAGGGCGGATGAGGGCGCCGTTGGCGCGAGGTCTCTGCAGCAGTCGCGACCGCCGTGCCAAAGTGTCCTCACCCGTGAAGGGCGTAATGCCCGCCGGCGGGAGAGGGGTCAGGCCATCTCCAGTGGAATCACCGGGACCGGTTTTCCTTCTCCCGCTTGCGGGAGAAGGTGCCCGCAGGGCGGATGAGGGCGCCGTTGGCGAGAGGGCGGGACTGCCCCCCGACCAAGCCGCCATCCGCCTGTCCACAAACAGCCGCGCCATGTTGGCAAACCGGTGCCGGATCCCTAACCTCGGTCTGCAATCCGCCAAAGGCGTGGGAATGAGCGAGCGCGTGATCGAAGTCGTCGCCGGTGTCATCACCGACAAACGCGGCCGCATCCTGCTGTCGCGGCGCACCCCCAGCCAGGACATGGCCGGCCTGTGGGAATTCCCTGGCGGCAAGCGCGAACAGGGCGAGTCCCCGGAACAGGCCCTGGCCCGTGAACTCGACGAGGAACTGGGCATCGCCGTGACCGTCGGCGCGCCGCTGATCACCGTGCCGCAGGCCTACCGGCACAAGCGCCTGCGTCTCGACGTCCGCGGCATCGTCGCCTGGCAGGGCACGCCCCGGGGACGGGAAGGGCAGGCATTGACCTGGGTCGCACCCGACAGCCTGTCGCGCTATTCGATGCCGCCGGCCGACCTGCCCGTCGTCGCCGCGCTGCGCCAGCCCGACGCCTGCCTCGTCACGCCGCTCCCGGGCGACGACGATGCCGCCTGGCTGCGCGGCCTCGACGTATCGCTCGCGCGCGGCATCCGCCGCGTCCAGTTCCGCATGCCCGGCATCGAGCCCGCGCGACAGCAGGCCCTGCTCGCCGCCGCCGCCGCGCGTTGCCGCCACCACCAGGCCCAGTTGCTGTTCAACGGCCCTGCGGACATCGCCCGCCCGGCGGGTGTCGGCCTGCACCTGAGCTCGGCCGCGCTGCGCGCGCAGGCATCGCGCCCGGTCGATACCGACACACTGCTGGCCGCCTCCTGCCACGACGCCGACGAACTCCAGCAGGCGGAAACCCTGGGCTGCGACTTCGTCCTGCTTGGCCCTGTGCGCGAGACCGCCAGCCACCCGGGCCAGCCCGGGATCGGTTGGGACGCGTTCTCCGCACTGCGCGAGCGCAGCGCGCTTCCCATCTACGCGATCGGCGGGCTCGGCCCCGCCGACATCCCCGAAGCCCGCGCCCATGGCGCGCAGGGCATCGCCGCGATCCGCAGCCTGTGGGGCGGGTAGGGCGCGGGTCCCGACCCGATGTTTGCGCAGCCGTGGATGCGTGTGGCGGGTCGAGACCCGCCCTATGGCATTTGCGGCGTTTGGCAGGCCATGGGCCGGCCCGGTCAATCCGCCAGCGCCAACCCCCGGTACAGGCCGTTCAGCGCCGCCACCTGCGCGTCCAGCGCCTCCAGCGTGCCGTCGTTGACGATCACGTCGTCGGCGATCGCCAGCCGCTCGCCGCGGCCGGCCTGGGCGTCGATCATGCCCTGCGCCAGCGCGGCGTCGATGCCGTCGCGGTGCAGCAGCCGGGCCAGTTGCAGTTCCACCGGCACGTCCACCACCAGCACCCGCGCGATCCACGGATAGGCGGCGCGGCCGCCTTCGGCCAGCAACGGGATCGCGGCGATGCAGTAAGGTCCCGGCGCCGCCTCGCAGGCGGCCCGCAGCGCGGTGCGCACGCGCGGATGGATGATGGCCTCCAGCCGCATGCGCGCATCCGGATCGATGAAGATGCGTTGCCGCATCGCCGGCCGGTCCAGATTGCCGTCGGCGGCCAGCACGCCCGGGCCGAAGGCCGCGACGACCTCGGCTAGGCCTTCGCTGCCCGGTGCCACCGCCGTGCGCGCCGCCAGGTCGGCATCGGCGACGGACACGCCGCGCCTCTCGAATGCCTGCGTGGCCGCGGTCTTGCCCGAAGCCACGCCGCCGGTCAGGCCGATGATCAGATCGCTCATGGGGGAAGCCCGGGCCGATGACGAGTCAGGGGGTGACGATTCTTCCTGTGGGACGGGTCTCGACCCGCCGTTGCTTGCCTGGCCTGCCTTGGCGGGTCGAGACCCGCCCTACAGGCCTGCGAAGCGCAGGTAGGCTGCGGTCAGGTCGTGCCCCCACATGAAGGTGATCCAGCCGGCGATCGCCAGGTACGGGCCGAACGGGATCGGCGTCGCCCGGTCGCGGCCCTTGACCGCCAGCCAGATCGAGCCGATCACCGCACCGGTCACCGCCGACAGCAGGATGATCGGCAACAAGCCGTTGAGGCCGCACCAGGCGCCCAGCGCCGCCAGCAGCTTGAAGTCGCCGTGGCCCATGCCCTCCTTGCCGGTCGCCTGCTTGAACAGCCACCAGACCGACCACAGGCTTGCGTAGCCGACGATCGCGCCCAGCAGCGCCGGCTTGGCCGGCATGTACAGGTTGTCGAGGCTGGCGATCAGCCCCAGCCACATCAACGGCAGCGTCAACGAGTCGGGCAGCAGCTGGGTGCGCAGGTCGATGCCCGACAGCGCGATCAGAAAGCCCGTCAGCACCAGCGCGCCGAAGCCCTGCCAGCCGAAGCCGAAGCGCCACACGCAGGCGACGAACAGCAGCATCGTCAGCAGCTCGACCGCCGGGTACTGGATCGAGATCGGCGCCTTGCAGCTGCGGCACCTGCCGCGCAGCGCCAGCCAGCTCAGCACCGGGATGTTCTCGTACCACGACAGCTGGTGCCCGCAGTGCGGGCAGTGTGAACGCTCGACGACGATGCCCGGCGGCGGCGGGTCGTAGAGTTCAGGTTCGCCGAGGATCTCGCGGCTGTCGCGCTTCCACTGCCACTCCATGCGCCTGGGCAGGCGCAGGATCACGACATTCAGGAAGCTGCCGACCAGCAGGCCGAAGCCGGCGGCGAGGGGGAAGCCGAGTGCGGGGTTCTGGTCGAGGAACGCCATCCGTCAGCCGACGACCGATGCAAGCTTGAAGATCGGCAGGTACATGCCGATGACCAGGCCGCCGACGATGATGCCGATGAACACCATGATCATCGGCTCGATCAGGCTGGCCAGTGCGTCGACCGCGTTATTGACTTCCTGCTCGTAGAACTCGGCCACCTTGAACAGCATCGTGTCCAGCGCGCCGGCCTCCTCGCCGATGGCGGTCATCTGCACCACCATGTGCGGGAACAGGTTGACTTGCTTCATCGCCATGTTGACCTGGTAGCCGACCGAGACGTCGTCGCGTATTCGGTTGACGGCCTGCTCGTAGACGGTGTTGCCGGTGGCGCCCGCTACCGAGTCCAGCGCCTCGACCAGCGGCACGCCGGCCTTGAATGTGGTTGCAAGCGTGCGCGCGAAACGCGCAACCGCGGCGTTGTGCATGATCTGGCCGACGACCGGAATCTTCAGGATCATGCGGTCGACGAAATGCTGGAAGCGGGGTGATCGCTTGAACAGGAAGATCGTGCCGAAGATGCCTGCAACCACCGCGATCAGGATCACATACCACCAGCTGACCATGAAGCGTGAGGCGGAGACGATGATCTGGGTGAATGCAGGCAGGTCAGCGCCGAAGCCCCTAAAAACCTCCTCGAACTGCGGCACCACGAACACCAGCAGGATCGCGCTGACGATCATCGCCACCGCAATGGTCATCGCCGGGTAGAACAGGGCTTTCTTGATCTTGCCCTTCAGGGTCTCAGTGTTTTCCTTGTAGGTGGCGATGGTGTCGAGCACCGTCTCCAGCACGCCGGCCGACTCGCCAGCCTGCACCAGGTTGCGGTACAGCTCGTCGAACTGCACCGGGTGCTTGGCCAGCGCCTCATTGATCGAAGACCCGCCCTCGATGTCGAGCCGCATCGAGTTGACCATCGTGGCCATGCGGGGATTCTTGTGGCCGCTGCCGATGATCTCCAGCGCCTGCACGATCGGCACGCCCGACTTGATCATTGTCGCGATCTGGCGGCTGAACACCGCGATGTCCTTGGGTGTGATGGTCGCGCCCGCGCTGCCGAACAGCGGCTTGGACTTGACCTTCACCACGCCCGGCTGGATGCCCTGCCGGCGCAGTTCGGCGCGCAGCATGTTGGCGTTCTTGGCCTGCTGTTCGCCCTTCATCTTGACGCCGCGCTTGTCGGTGCCTTCCCAGACGAAGATGTCCAGGGTTACGCCGGCACGGGCGGCGGGCGCGGGTCCCTTGCGCGGGATGGATTTCCTGGCGGCGCTACGTGTGATCGACATGCTGGTATTCCCCCAAGGCCCGACTTCCCCAAACCGGGCGGATCGCCGCATGGTAGCGGGTTGGCGGCAAAAGTGTCAGGTCCCGGCCGCCCCCGTTGCAGGCTGTGACGCAGTTCGCGCCTGGCGCCTGCCCGGAATCCAGTCGGGCCGCTGGAATCAACACCTCTCCCGCCTGCGGGCATTGCGCCCTTCACGGGTGAGGGCGCTCCCCTCAGTCCGTCGTCACCCGGTTCACTTCCGCCAGGCTGGTCAGCCCCTGCCGCACCTTCTCCAGCGCCGACTTGCGCAGGTCGTGGATGCCGGCCTTCTCCGCCACCTCGGCAATCTGCATGGCGTTGCCGCCTTCCAGCACGATGGCCTGGATCTCCTCGCTCATCGGCATCACCTGGTACACGCCCACGCGCCCCTTGTAGCCGTTGGTGCAATCGTCGCAACCGGCGGCCTCGTATAGGGTGAAGCCTTCCCGCACCTGTTCCTCGGTGAAGCCCTCGGTCAGCAGGGCATGGTCGGGCAGTTCCACGGGCTTGCGGCACTTCTGGCACAGCCGCCGCGCCAGGCGCTGGGCGATGACCAGCGTCACCGAACTGGTGATGTTGTACGGCGCAATGCCCATGTTCATCAGGCGGGCGATGGTCTGCGGTGCGTCGTTGGTGTGCAGCGTCGACAGCACCATGTGGCCGGTCTGCGCGGCCTTGATGGCGATCTCGGCCGTTTCCAGGTCGCGGATCTCGCCGACCATGATGATGTCCGGGTCCTGGCGCAGGAACGAGCGCAGCGCCGCGGCGAATGTCATGCCGCGCTTGGTGTTCTGCTGCACCTGGTTGACGCCGGGCAAGCGGATTTCCACCGGGTCTTCCGCGGTGGAGATGTTGCGGGTCTCGTCGTTGAGGATGCCCAGCGCCGTGTACAGTGACACCGTCTTGCCCGAGCCTGTCGGGCCGGTCACCAGCACCATGCCGTAGGGCTTGTGGATCGCGTCGAGGAACAGCTTCTGCTGCGCCGGCTCGTAGCCCAGCTTGTCGATACCCAGCTTGGCCGCGCTGCCGTCGAGGATACGCAGTACCACCTTCTCGCCGAACAGCGTCGGCAGGGTGCTGACGCGGAAGTCGATCTGCTTGGTCTTCGACAGGTTCAGCTTGATGCGGCCGTCCTGCGGCACCCGCTTCTCGGCGATGTCCAGCTGCGCCATGACCTTCAGGCGCGCGGTGATGCGCTGGTTCAGCTTGACCGGCATCTTCGCCGTTTGCTTCAGGATGCCGTCGATGCGCAGCCGCACCCGGTAGTCGGTTTCGTAGGGTTCGAAGTGGATGTCCGAGGCACCGCGCTTGATCGCGTCGATCAGCACCTTGTTGACGAACTTGACGATCGGTGTGTCGTCCTTGTCAGCCGCGTTGTCCGCCTTGCTGGCGTCCTCGTCGCCGCCCACGTCCAGCGTATCCAGCCCGTCGCTGTCGTCCAGGGCATCGCCGAAGCTGTCGGAGGCCTGCAGCCACAGCTCCTGCATGCGTCGGATGCTGTCCTCGTCGACGAGGATCGGCTCGACTGTCAGGTTGGTGTGGAACTTGATCTCGTCCAGCGCCTGGGTGTTGGTCGGGTCGGAGGTGCCGACGAACAGCCGCTGCCCGCGTTTGATCAGAGGCAGCACCGCATGCTTCTGCAGCAGCTCCTCGCTGACCAGCTTGATTGCGCTGGACTGGGTGTCCATCGCCGAGGGGTCGAACAGCGGCATGCCGAACTCGACCGAGTTGGCTGCGGCCAGCTGCGCGGCGGTGACCAGCTTGTGTTCGCGCAGATAGCCGGCCACCTGCTTGCGCGCCGCGGTGGCCTTGTCCAGCGCCTCGCGCGCGGTGGTCTCGTCCAGTGCGCCGTCCAGCACCAGGCGGCGCGCAATACCGGTAATGCCGACCAGATTGGCGGCTGCAACAGCGTTCATGCCAAGCGTCCCCTGTCGAATGGCGCAACTTTACTGCAACCGCGTCCTGTTGCCATTGCCCCTGGCCAAGATAGGGTCCGACGCGACGACACATCGGATGCGGATCGCGTTGGGAAAAGGGGGTAGGTTCACCCTTGATCTGCACCCGCGCGCGGGCGATGTGCGGGGCCGGCGCATCAGGTGGCGAAGTCGCGCGTCGCGGGGCATTGTCGTGGTGCGCAGGGCGCGCACGTAGTCCCGATTGCTGTCGAGACAGAGCAGGAGATAGCGCAGCGCGTGCGGGCGGTAATCTGGGCAGGACATATCCAGGGGGGGGGCGCACGGCCGTCATCCCCGCGAAGGCGGGGATCCGCGGACGTCAACGTATCGGAATCGACGCGCTTGGATTCCCGCCGTCGCGGGAATGACCAGCGCGACGGCGTTTGTCCAGAGAAGGCGACGTTCGCACTGGGCGAGGACGGCCTCACGCCATTCTCGCAGCCAAAAGAAACCCCGCCAAGGCGGGGCTTCCTGTGCAACTCGATCAAGACACACCATTGCTCGTGCCTGACATTCCTTCTTCCCTCAGGAGCAGTGACGTGGTTTGACCCGCGCAGGGATGGACGCCTCGGTCGAGCATGACCAACCCTCGGCCTCATCCCGGGTGATCCGGATCCATGCGCCGTTGATCATCGGGTGGCCGCGAACCACGCACTCGATATGGCCTGTGAAGCCTGAGATGAGGTTGATCTCGCCGCAGCGTGGCGTCTCGCTCGACAAACCGATGTCCTCGGGATCGAAGCTAGTGATGTCTTCGGCCATCAGCTTCGATTCGTACATGCTGCGACCGCCGCTGATGTCCGCCAGCGCAGCGGTCAGCTGGCTTTTAACCACGTAGTCCTGGTACGCCGGCAGCGCGATGGCGGCCAGGATGGCGAGGATCGCGACGACGATCATCAGTTCGAGTAGCGTAAACCCGCGGATGGAGCGCATGACCGGTCTCCCCGTATGACCGATGCTCGGTGATCCATGAGCAGGAAACCCCGCAGAAGCGGGGTTTCCTGTGTGTAGCCTAGGATAAAGGCGTCAGGCCCGGACAGTAAAAAAGAACCTGACCGCGTTGACCCGTGATCAGGTGGCAGGGCAGCCCGAAGGTGCCAAACCGTCGTTTGCAATCTGGCCGCCGGTGATCGAGCAGGTCCAGTTACCCTCTGCGGAGCGAGCCCAAGTCACGACCCCACTTTTCACGCGGGGGTTCACCTGCCCTTCCAGATTGCCAACGATGCTGGCGACGCCAGTTGCGACGGCATAGTTCAGCGTGACGGCGTCTGCTGCGGGGTCGCCGCCCACTGCGGGAGGCTGCCCGAAAATGTTCGAACCCGTATAGCCCGCTTCGGTCAGGGTGAGCGTGGCCTGCCCCCGGTTCATCGCATCTTCCACCGCGGTCTTCAACGCGCCCAATTCGCCAACTGCACGAGTGACCTGCGCACGTGCCACATACTTCTGGTACTGCGGAATCGCAATCGCCGCCAGGATGGCGATGATCGCAACGACGATCATCAGTTCGATCAGGGTAAAGCCCTGCTGCATCTTCTTCATGGTGTCTCCCCTAGGGTGTCGGTATGGATATCACGTGCCCTGAGCTGGCTGGTGCCGGTCCGTGGGCAGCCGTGCGTGGTGCACGTGCAGGGGGAAATACGCACAAGCCGTGCCAATGCCGCTGGACAGTGTTCGATGGCGCTTGTTGCTGGCGCGGTCACACTCCGCGTGCGAAAACCGGCGAAGTTGGGTCAGATTGTGACGCTGGGCGCCACGTCGGGAAGTGACCTTGCCGTTTCGTGTGACGTGGATCACGGCATCATGCGTGGATCGCCGGCAATACCGGCTTGCGGGGCAGCAAGAACGCGGAATCGAAGAGCGGGGTCGGGTTCACTTCGATGCCGGGAAGCGGCGGAACCTCCGAAGCACGAAGACGCAGGCCCACGCTGCTTCCCTATGGCGATGCGGCCTGCCTCGCGGTCCCGATCGGCCTGGCCAACAACGGCAGCACGATGCGGCTCGATGCTGCCGCCGGCAGCTGGACTGCCTCAGGGTCAGGTTCACTTTCTGTCCCGACACCTGCGCGGTCAGGGTCATTGCGCATGGACAGCCAAGCGTCGGAAACGCTGGCGCGCTCCACTTGCCAGACCGGATGTGTCGTTTCAGAGCCTGTGGGCCAATCGCTCCATCAGATCCATGCGTTCATGAGAATTGCCACGACCAATACGGGGGGGCATCCTCGCGCGGTGAAAAACAGGGTCAGGTTGAATCCGACCCCGTTCTTTGTCCTTCTTCATTAGCGCTATACTGATGCCATATACCCCGCACTGGGAGCAAGGTCATGACCATCACTACTGTCTTCATCAACAACCGCACCCAGGCCGTCCGGCTTCCGCGGGAACTGCGCCTGCCTGACGGCGTGCGCAAGGTGGAAGTGCGCGCCAAGGGGCGTGAGCGCATCATCACGCCAGTAGGGGAGGTGTGGGACAGCTTTTTCCTGGCCGGTCCCGTCGTCAGCGACGACTTCATGCCCGAGCGCGCCAGCCAGCAGCAGCCGGAGCGGGAATCGCTCTGATGTTGCGCTACCTGCTGGACACCAACATCGTCATCTACGTGTTGAAACGGCGGCCCATCGAAGTCTTGTCGATCTTCAACGCCAACGCCGGGCGTATGGCGATTTCCTCCATCACTCTGGCCGAGCTTTTGCACGGCGCGGAGAAAAGCGAGCGCGTCAGCCAGAACCTGGACGTCATCGAGGACTTCTGCAGCCGCCTTGAAGTGCTGCCCTATGGTCTCAAGGCCGCCAAACACTACGGCGCCATCCGCGCGGCGCTGGAGAAAGGGGGGCAGCCCATCGGCGTCAACGATATCCATATCGCAGGCCACGCTCGCAGCGAGGGCTTGGTACTGGTCACCAACAACGTGGCGGAGTTCGCTCGCGTCCCAGCGCTGGAAGTGGAGAACTGGGTTTACAAGGCCTGACGAATCCCAGAAGGAAGAACGGGGTCAGGTTTGGTCAGGTTCACTTCGATGCCGGGAAGCGGCGGAATCTTCGAAAAACGAAGACGCAGGCACACACTGCTTCGCTATGGCGCTGCGGCCTGCCTCGCCGTCCCGATCGGCCTGGCCAATAGCGGCAGCACGATCCGGAAGGTGCTGCCCTGTCCTGGCGTGCTGTCGACCTCGATGCTGCCGCCGGCGGCCTGGACCAGGTTGCTGGCGACGGCGAGGCCGAGGCCGGTGCCCTGGCCGCTGGGCTTGGTGGTGAAGAACGGGTCGAGGCAGCGGGCGCGGGTGGCTTCGTCCATGCCGTGGCCGGTGTCGCTGGCGGCGATTTCCAGCTGGTCGGTGCCGCGGGGCGAGACGCTCAGGGTGAAGCGGCCGCCGCCGGGCATGGCCTGGGCGGCGTTGGTGGCGATGCCGAGCAGGATCAGTTCCAGCTGGGCGTGGTCGAAGTGGATCAGGCCGGGGGCGTCGCTGAGCCGCAGGACGAGCTGGATGTCGGGCGGGAAGATCTGGCGCAGCATCGGCTGCATGTCGGCGATGGCGTCGCCGGGGTCGAAGGACTCGAGCCGGGTGACTTCCTGGCGGCTGAAATCCAGCAGGCGGCGGGAGACGGCGGTGGCGCGGCGGGCGGCGGATTCGGCGCCCTGCAGGGCTGCCTTGAGCTGGGCCGGGTCGTCGCTGCTGCGGCCGCGCGCGGCGTAGCCCAGCACCAGGCTCAGCAGGTGGTTGAAATCGTGGGCGACGCCGCTGGCGAGGCGGCCGACGGCTTCGAGCTTCTGCGCGTGCACCAGCTGGTCGCGCTGGCGTTCGCGCTCCTGCATCTCCAGCTGCAGGCGGTCGCGCGAGCGGGCGAGGTCGTTGCTGCGTTTGCGGGCGAGGGCCAGGCTGGTGCGCAGGGCGACCAGCGCCTGGTCGATGACGAAGGCGACCAGCACGATGCCGACCACGGCGCTGATGGCCGTCGTGGCGATGGCGGGGATGGCGAGGGGCCGGAACAGTTGCTGGCTGGCGTCCTGCCAGGCGCCGATGGCGACCAGTGCGGCAAGCCAGGCTACCGCGCCCCACAGCACCGGCCGGCTCAGCAGCACGCCGCCGATCAGCACAGGCACCAACTGCAGCAGTTGCTGCGGCTGCTGCAATGCCAGGCCCCAGTGCAGATAGCCGACGGTGAGCAGCAGCAGGCTGGAGGCGACGAAGCCGCTGGCCGCCCAGGTGAAGGCGCCCCGGCGCAGCAGCACGAACCAGGTCCACAGCAGCACGGTATTGGCGCCGGCCAGCGCGAGGGCGAGGCTGTCGATTGCGCCGCCCATGCGCCACCAGCCCTGCGCGGTCGACAGCGGCTGGTAGAGGCCGGAAAATGCCAGTACCGCCTGCAGCATCGTCGCGTTGCGCAGCTGGGCCGGATCGACCGGAATGGCCTGCCACCAGCCGCGCAGCGTGCCGGCAGTGACGGACGATCCGGGCGGATGCAGGTCGGGCATGGGCGCGGTCGGGAGGGCAGGGCCGCCGGAGCGGCAGAGTATATATAGTGCGGGTAGCGCCAAGGTTCCGGGGAGGGCGGCGCTGCTCCGTCCACCAGGGGATGCCCGATGACAGCTCCAACAGGTACGCGCGCGGCGTGGGTCTTGCTTGCCGCAGGCTGGCTGCTGTGCGCGCCGCCGGTATCGGCGCAGACCGTGCCGGCGGTGTCGCCGGATCAGGCGGCTGTGGTGCGCTGCGAGCGGACGATGATGTCGCAGCCGGCCGAAGCCAAGGCGACCGCCGAAGGACTGCTGGCGCGGTCGCAATTGCCGGCCGACATCCGGCTGCTGGCAACGGCGTGCCTGGCGAACACCGAGTTCGTGCTGGGCAACGGTGAGGCCGGCGAAGCCTTGACCCGGCAGGTGCTGGACCTGCTGCAGCAGCCGGGGATTTCCGATCGCGTCCATCTGACCGGGCAGATCCGGGCCGCAACCCTGCTGCAGCGTGCCGGCCACAGCCCCGAGGCGCTGGACCTGCTGGAGCAGGCGCAGAAGCGCGCCCGGGCGGGCGGCGATACGGTGCAGGAGATCAACACGCTGCAGATGATCACCTACATCCGTTCGGACTATTTCGACGATGCCGCCGGTGCACTGCCCTATCTGCAGCGTGCCTATGACCTGGACCGGTCCCTCAACGAACAGCCGCCGCTGGCGGGTGTCGTGCTGGGTTACGAACTGGGCTACCTGCACCTGCTGCTGGGCGACTACGACACGGCCGACCGGCTGTTCGGCGAGGCCGAGGGATGGGTCGTGCGCTATCCGGAACTGGCCGGAGTGAAACTGCGCATCGCCAGCCATCGTGCCGAGATCCTGCGCGCCCGCGGCGAGCCCGGCCGCGCCCGGCCCGTGTTCGGTGAGGTGCTGGCGCAACAGCGCGCGGCGGGGGACCGGCATGGCGAGGTGGTGACCCTGCAACGGCTGGCGCGCACGGAGCTCGATCTGGGCCGCGCGGATGCCGGCCTGGCGCTGGCGCGCGAGGCACAGGCGCTGGCCGGGCAGGGACGCTACATGGGCGAGTTGCGCGACGGCCTGTACCTGCTGGCGGATGCGGCCACCGCTGCCGGCGATGGCGATGCCGCCGCCGGTTATGCGACGCGTGCGCGCGAGATGGCCCGCGAGCACGAGCGCGAGATCACGGGCCGCAAGCTGGCGCAGATGCAGGCGCAGGTACAGGTGCAGCAGAGCCTGACACCCGGGGCCGTGGCCGCGCGCGAGCGGGCGATGCGCGCGAACTGGCTGCGCAATGGCGCGCTGGCGGTGCTGGCGGTGCTGGCGGCCGGTGCGCTGCTGCTGTGGTGGCGCGGGCGGCGGCGCGAGCGTGCACTGGCAGCGCTGGGCGACACCGATCCCTTGACCGCGTTGCCCAACCGGCGCGGCGCGGACGCCGTGCTGCAGGCGCTGGTCGCGCCCGGTGGTGGCCGCGCCGCGGTGCTGCTGGTCGACATCGACGGCTTCAAGGCCATCAACGATGCCTTCGGCCATGACGTCGGCGACCGTGCCCTGGTCGCCGTTGCCGGGTGCCTGCGCCAGGCCAGCGATGCGGACGATCTGGTCGCGCGCTGGGGCGGCGAGGAGTTCCTGGTGGCGCGCGGGCGGACCACGCAGGCGGCGGCGTTCGCGCTGGCCGACCACCTGCGCCGGCAGGTCGCGCAACTGCACATGGACGACGGCCGTGGCGGGGCGCTGCCGTTGACGGTGTCGGTCGGCGTGGCGTCGCTGCCGTTGCTGTCCGGCGGTGGGGGCGGCTGGCAGCATGCGGTCCGCGCCGCCGACCGCGCGCTGTACGTGGCCAAGCGCGCCGGGCGCAATGCCTGGGCCGGACTGTGGGGGCTGGAGGCCGGCGCCCATGTCGATGCCTTCAGCGTGCTGGACAACCCCGTGCACGCCCTGGCGCAGGGCTGGATCGCGATCGACGGCAACCGGCCGATGGACTGGTCGCAGGCGCGGCCGAAGGCCGGCAAGGCGCCTGCGCGGGAAAAAGAGAAGGCGCCGCAGCGGCCGACCGATACCGGGACGGGGTGACTGTCCGGGTCCGATCCGGCTTGGGTGGACTCGTGCTGCCGTCCGAAGTCGCGACTGTTCAGGACGGTGCGTGATTCCCGAGCGTTGCGACGATGTCGTCGCCGGCTGCAGTCGGGATCGACATTGCCGTCAGGCATGCATCCCGGTAGCGGCGCTCGCGCAGCATGTCGAGTCCCTGGTCGAAGCTGCGTCGGATCGTTTCTCCGTAGGCTTCGTTTGCCTTCGCGAGCGCCCCGGCCGGGATGGGGCCCCAGTTGCGGATCATGAAGGCGAGGTCGATCAGGTCGCGGCTGCGCTGGGAGCGGTCGAGTGCGCGGTCGGCGTTGGCGAGCAGCTTCTCGGCATACATGTCGTCTCGGGAAAGGGTGGGTACACCGAGGCGCGCGTCCTGTTGTCCGGTGATCGCAATCCGGCCTTCGAGTACGAATTCGATGCGGATGGGGACGTCGTCGACGGACAGGAAGGTCGATATCTTGTCGCGTTGGGTGCGGATGTCGCGCGCATAGGCGAGCGGGGTGCGGAGAATGCGGCCGAGCGTGTGCGAAGTGACGGTTTCGCGCAGCTTGCGATAGCCGATGGGGTCCGCACACAGGAAATCGATATCGACCGACTCCCGGTATTCACCCAGTTGCAGGACGATCGCGGTGCCCCCGCCGAAGTAACAGTGCGCCTCCGCCAGAAGATTCGCGTCCAGTGCGGCCAGCACGCGGGCGATGCGCCGATGATGCGGACGTTCAAACATGCAGGACGCCCTTGCCGTAGAGCTGGACGAGGCGGTCGAGCAGGGCGCGTTCGTCGTCATCCATCTGCTCCACGTCGACGAGATCCCAGTAGCGCTCGTAGAGGGCGAGTGCGTCGCGTTCGTCCAGCGTGTCGATGCCCGGCTGGTTCCAGAGCAGGCGCCGCAATTGCGGATATCCGGCGGGTTGGACCTGCGCGGGCCGGACCGCAGGCTCCAGCCCGAGCGCATGCATGGCGGCTGCGTAGGCGGCCATCGCGACACCGGGTTTGCCCTGCTCGATCTGGATCAGTTTCTGGCGTGCGATGCCGGCGCGCCGCGCTGCATCGGCCTGGGTCAGGCCCAGGCGCTGCCGCTCGGCACGCAGCGTGTTGCCGAGCCGGCGGGTGGGTGGCGTGTGAGCGTCAGTGCGCATGTCACGAATATAGGACATGCGGGTCGAATTGTCCTGAATTCCGGACATCCGGCGACGGGGCCGGTAAGCCTCGGACGGCAGCTCAATCGATCCCGAGCTTCTTGAGCTTGTAGCGCAGCGCGCGGAAGGTGATGCCCAGCGCGGAGGCGGTCTTGGTCTTGTTGTAGCGGTTTTCCTGCAATGCCTGCTGGATCGCGGCGCGCTCGATGTCCTCGATGTACGAGGGCAGGGCGGTGCCGGCGGTCTCGTAGGGGCTCATCGTGCGCGGGTCGGGCGGCAGGGTGACGGTCTGCGCGGCCGGGGTGCCGGCTGCGGGCGCCTGGGCCGGTGTGGGGCGCGGGGTGCTGGCGCGGGGCAGGTGCAGGTCGTCGGCATGGATCAGGTCGCCGTCGGCCATCGCCAGGGCGCGTTCGAGGATGTTCTCCAGCTCGCGGACGTTGCCTGGAAACGCGTAGGCCTCGAGTGCGGCGACGGCGTCGTCGGCCAGGCGCGGCGCGGGGCGCTTCATGGCCTGGGCGAGGCGCTGCAGGATGGCGCCCGACAGCAGCGGCAGGTCGCCGGTGCGTTCGCGCAGCGGCGGGACGTGCAGGCCGATGACGTTGATGCGGTAGTAGAGGTCGTGGCGGAAGCTGCCGTTCTCGGTCAGCGCGGCCAGGTCCTTGTGGGTGGCCGAGAGGATGCGCACGTCGACCTGCACCTCGGCGGACGCGCCGACCGGGCGGATGCTCTTTTCCTGGATCGCGCGCAGCAGCTTGACCTGCATCGGCAGCGGCAGCTCGGCCACCTCGTCGAGGAACAGGGTGCCGCCGTCGGCCGCCTGGAACAGGCCGGGCTTGTCGCTGTGGGCACCGGTGAAACTGCCCTTCTTGTGGCCGAAGAACTCGCTTTCCATCAGTTCGGTCGGGATCGCGCCGCAGTTGACCGGGATGAACGGACCGCTGGCGCGTGCGCCCTGCGCGTGGATGGTACGGGCGACGAGCTCCTTGCCGGTACCCGATTCGCCGTTGATGCTGACCGGCGCCTGGCTGCGGGCGACCTTGGCGATGGTGTTGCGCAGGGTGACCATGGCGTCGGAGTTGCCGAGCAGGCGGCTGCCGCTGTCGTCGTGGCCCTGGCTGGCGCGTTCGCCCAGTTCCAGCGCCTGCCGCACCAGTCCGCGCAGGACATGGATGTCGACCGGCTTGCTGACGAAATCGAAGGCACCGGCCTTCAGTGCCTCGACCGCGGCCTCGACGTTGCCGTAGGCGGTGATCATGGCGACCGGGGTGCCGGGGAAGCGGGTGTTGATCTCGCTGATCAGCTCCAGCCCCGAGCCGTCGGGCATGCGCATGTCGGTCAGGCACAGGTCGTAGCGTCCGCCGGCCAGCAATTCGCGTGCTGTGGCCAGACTGGGTGCGGTATCGGTGCGCAGGCCCATGCGGCCAAGAGTCAGGACGAGGAGTTCACGGATGTCGTGTTCGTCGTCGACGATCAGCACGCTTCGCGTTTCGCTCATTAATATTGGCTACGACAGCGGATTCGATGTGACGAATTGTGACAGCTTTTGCCCCGGGTGACGAGGTTGGAAGGGTGGGAAAAGCGGGTTCTTCGCTGTGCGCGGGATGGCGGTTCAGGTGCACGGGATACGCGAATCCGACCGTGCCCAGGACGGGGTCCGGTCGGATTCGCCGCGTCGGGCCTGGCGGGTCGAGACCCGCCCTGCCGTCGCTTCCGGGCATCCCGGGTTCCCGGCCCGCGCAGGCACTTTCGCGCGCCAACGCCGGGTTTCAGCCCTGCAGCAGGCTGTGCCGGGCCGGCAGATGCACGCGGAAACAGGCGCCGCCGCCGGGCACCGCGACGTACTCGACATGCCCTTCGTTGGCGCGGCACAGCTCGTGGGCGATGTACAGGCCCAGGCCGGTGCCGCTCTCGGAGGTGGTGAAGAACGGCCGGAACAGCTGCGCCGCGACGGCGTCGGGGATGCCGGGGCCGCGGTCGAGCACGCTGATCGTCGGCCACTCGCCTTCCTGCTCGATGCGGATGGTGATGCGCGCCGGTTCGCCCGGCATGCGGCCGTAGCGCACGGCATTGTTGACCAGCGCGGTCAGCACCTGCTGCAGGTGGCGCGGGTCGAACACCACCGGCAGCGCGCCCAGGTCGCTGGCGACCTTCAGCTCGGCGTTGTCCGCGGTGACGATCAGCCGGTAGTCCTGCACGAAGGCGTGCGCGGCGGCGACCAGGTCGATCTGCTCGGGGCGCGCGCGTTCGCGCCGTGCCAGGCCCAGCACGCTCTCGACGATGCCGTTGGTGCG
Source organism: Proluteimonas luteida (assembly GCF_021191695.1). Classification (GTDB taxonomy): domain Bacteria; phylum Pseudomonadota; class Gammaproteobacteria; order Xanthomonadales; family Xanthomonadaceae; genus Luteimonas; species Luteimonas luteida. The sequence continues at coordinate 45,429 of NZ_JAIWPT010000002.1, read as the reverse complement.
CAGGCACTGCTGATGGATGATCTGCAGCAGGCGGCGGTCGCCTTCACGGATGTCCTGCGATTCCTGCAGCAACTGGGTGGCGTAGCTGATCGCGGCCAGCGGGTTGCGGATCTCGTGGGCCAGGCTGGCCGAGAACCGGCCCATCGTCGCCAGGGTCAGCGATTCGGCGCGGCGCGAAACCAGCGAGGTGTCGTCGAGGAACACCAAGGTGCTGTCGCTGTTGGCCAGCAGCCGCACGAAGCGCGGCAGCACCTCGCTGTGGTCGCGCAGGGCCAGCGGCGCGGTGTCGGTGTCGCCGCTGCGCATCCATTCGGCCATCCGCATCGCCAGCGGCGGGGACAGCTGCGACAGGGGGCGGCCGTGCAGGTCGTCGGCGCCGGGCTCGCCGTCGCCGCCGATCAGCAGCAGGGCGGCCTCGTTGGCCAGGCGGATGTGGCCGGAATCGTCGACCAGCAGTACGCCGGTCTGCATGCGGCGGATGATCAGTTCGTTGATCTCGGCCATGTTGGCCGCCTCGGCGCCGCGCCGGTCGGCCAGCTCGTGGGTCTCGCGGACCTGCTTGCCGAGCTGGCGGGTCAGCGACGCGGCGGCGAAGAAGCCCACCGCGAACATCAGCATCTCGGCCAGAGGCCGGTCGAAGGTGCCGGTGGCCAGGGCGCCGATGATGCGCTCGGCGGCCAGCGCCAGCGACGCGCCCGCGGCGATGAGCATGCTGGCGCGCAGCGAGACGAACAGCGAGGCGGCGCCGATGTTGAACAGCAGCAGCAGGGCCACGCCCGGGGCGATGTCGGGCACCGCGTGGGTGATCGCCGCGGCGACCAGGATGTCGACCATGACCCCGATGGCCGCATGCGCGGGGTAGTCCGGCGGCTGGCTGCGCGCATGCAGCAGCAGGCCGATCGAGGCGATCAGGTAGCCGATGCTGACCGAGATCGCGGCCGGGGCGTTGACGATCTTGCCCATGGTCTCGCCGAACGGGCTGAACACCAGCAGCGCCAGCAGCGCGGCTTCCAGCACCCGGTACAGCGCGAACAGCGCCAGTTCGCGCTGCATGTGCTGCGGGGACATCGCGTGGACGGTGAGCAGGGCCAAGGCACATCCGCGGGCCGGGGTGGGGAACGAGTATAGGGCGGCTCCGGAGGCCGGGTGGTCCCGGTTTTGCCCGCGGCCCGCGCATGCGAGACAATGGGCGGCCCCGTCGGCCCCGCGCGCTGCGCACCGCCGGCCGGCGACACTTCCCTCCCGTACGGACCCCACATGAACTTCCACGAATATCAGGCCAAGCAGCTGTTTGCCGATTACGGCATCGCAGTACCCGCCGGGCGCGTCGCGCGCTCGCCCGAGGAGGCGGTCGACGCCGCCAAGGCGATCGGTGGCGACTTCTGGGTCGTCAAGGCGCAGATCCACGCCGGCGGCCGCGGCAAGGCGGGCGGCGTCAAGCTGGCGCGGACGCTCGACGAGGTGCGCGACCATGCCGACGCGATGCTCGGCACGACGATGGAGACCTACCAGTCGGCCGGCGTCGCGCTGCCGATCGATTCGGTGCTGGTGACCCAGGCCACCGACATCGACAAGGAGCTGTACCTGTCGGTGCTGGTCGACCGCAGCAGCCAGTCGATCACCTTCATCGCCTCGAGCGAGGGCGGCGTGGACATCGAGCAGGTGGCCGCCGAGACCCCGGAGAAGATCCAGAGCCTCAACGTCAACTTCGTGCAGGGCCTGCAGCCCTACCAGTGCCGCGACATCGGCTTCGCCCTGGGCCTGACCGCCAAGCAGGTGGGCCAGCTGAGCAAGATCATGCTGGGCCTGTACAAGCTGTTCAACGAGAAGGACCTGGCGCTGGTCGAACTCAACCCGCTGGCGATCCTGACCGACGGCAACCTCGCGGTGCTCGACGGCAAGGTCAATTCCGACGACAACGCCAGCTTCCGCCATGCGGACCTGGTCGCGATGCGCGACATCCGCCAGGAGGACGAGACCGAGGTCAAGGCCAGCCAGCACGACCTCAACTACGTGACGATGGACGGCAACATCGGCTGCATGGTCAACGGCGCGGGCCTGGCGATGGCGACGATGGACGTGATCAAGCTGGAAGGCGGCGAGCCGGCCAACTTCCTCGACGTCGGCGGCGGCGCGACCAAGGAGCGCGTGACCGAGGCGTTCAAGCTGATCCTCTCCAGCGACAAGGTCGAGGCGATCTTCGTCAACATCTTCGGCGGCATCGTCCGCTGCGACATGATCGCCGAGGGCATCATCGGCGCGGTCAAGGAAGTGGACGTCAAGGTGCCGGTGGTCGTGCGCCTGGAAGGCACCAACGTCGACAAGGGCAAGGAGCTGCTGAAGAACTCCGGCCTGGCGATCGAGTCGGCCGACGACATCAACGACGGCGCGAAGAAGGTCGTCGCCGCGGCGAAGAAGGCGGCCTGACGGACGCTGCGGCGTTCGCTGCCGCTCGATTCGACATCTCGTCCTTCTCCCGCATGCGGGAGAAGGTGCCCGAAGGGCGGATGAGGGCGCTTTTTCGAACAGCGGCCCTCACCCCAACCCCTCTCCCGCACGCGGGAGAGGGGCTCAAGACCAGGAAAATTTCATGAGCGTTTTGATCAACAAGAACACCAAGGTGATCGTGCAGGGCTTCACCGGCCAGCAGGGCACCTTCCACGCCGAGCAGATGCTCGACTACGGCACCAAGGTCGTCGGCGGCGTGACCCCGGGCAAGGGCGGCACCGAGCATCTCGGCCTGCCGGTCTTCAACACCGTCAACGACGCGGTCACCGAGACCGGCGCCGACGCGTCGGTGATCTACGTGCCGCCGCCGTTCGCGGCCGACGCGATCCTCGAGGCGGCCGATGCCGGCATCAAGGTCATCGTCTGCATCACCGAGGGCATCCCGGTGCTGGACATGCTGCGGGTCAAGAAGACGCTCGTCAGCACCTACCCGGACGTGGTCCTGGTCGGGCCGAACTGCCCGGGCGTCATCACGCCGGGCGAGTGCAAGATCGGCATCATGCCGGGCCACATCCACAAGCCGGGCAAGGTCGGCATCGTCTCGCGCTCGGGCACGCTGACCTACGAGGCGGTCAAGCAGACCACCGACGCCGGCCTCGGCCAGTCGACCTGCATCGGCATCGGTGGTGATCCGATCAACGGCACCAACTTCATCGACGCGCTGAAGCTGTTCCAGGACGATCCGCAGACCGAGGGCATCATCCTGGTCGGCGAGATCGGTGGCAGCGCCGAGGAGGAAGCGGCCGAGTTCATCGCCGAGTACGTGACCAAGCCGGTCGTCGGCTTCATCGCCGGTGCGTCCGCCCCGAAGGGCAAGCGCATGGGGCATGCGGGCGCGATTGCGTCCGGCGGCACCGGCACCGCCGAGGGCAAGTTCGCCGCGCTGGAGAAGGCGGGCGTGACCACGGTGAAGTCGCCGGGTGACCTGGGCGCGGCGATCGCCAAGCGCCTGAACGGCTGATCCAGCCGGTTGTCGTGGGATCCGGAAGGCCGCCGCAGGGCGGCCTTCTGCTGTCGGGGCTTTGCGAAGGGCGGCCCTCACCCCAACCCCTCTCCCGCACGCGGGAGAGGGGCTCGCCGAAAGTGGGCGGATGCTTTGAAGTCCCTCTCCCGCACGCGGGAGAGGGGCTCGTCAAAAGTGGGCGGATGCTTTGAAGTCCCTCTCCCGCACGCGGGAGAGGGGCTCGTCGAAAGTGAGCGGGTGCTTTGAAGCCCCTCTCCCGCGTGCGGGAGAGGGGTTGGGGTGAGGGCGCCGTTCGCGGCAATCGACGACAGCGATATCGGAGTTTTCCGAAAGCCATCCACGCCCGGCGCCTGCAATCTCGGCAGCAGGACGGATGCGGAGCGCAAGGATGCGCGATCGGGCCAAACTGCAGTTCGCACGCAGTCTGCGGCGAGAGATGACCGACGCCGAGCGCCTGCTCTGGTACCACCTGCGCAACCGGCAGCTGATGGGCGTGAAGTTCCGGCGGCAGCATCCGGTCGGGCCGTTCGTGGTGGATTTCCTGAGCCTGGAGGCGCGCCTGGTCGTCGAGGTCGACGGGTCGCAGCATTCGGCGGGCGTCGACGCTGGCCGCACCCGTTTCCTGGAACGCCGCGGCTTCAGGATGCTGCGCCTGTGGAACCACGACGTGCTGGTGCGGACCGAGCAGGTGCTCGAGGCGATCCACGCCGCGCTTGCCGCGCCTCCTCCACGACGACATTGACAGTGCGCATCGGCATGCGCATATTTGACGCGCATCCAACATGGAGCCTGCCGTGCGTGGTCGGGACGAACAGGCCGGATACACCAAGCGTCCGGCCAACCTGAGTATCAATGCCGCGTTGCTGGACGAGGCCAAGGCGCTGCAGATCAACCTCTCCGCGACGCTGGAGAAGGCGCTGGAGGCCGAGGTGCGGGCGCGCAGGCGCGAGCGCTGGCTGGAGGAGAACCGTGAGGCGATCGAGGGCTACAACGCCTGGGTGGCCGAGAACGGCGTGTTCAGCCCGATGTTCCGGAATCGCTGATGCACCAGTTCGGTGTCTACCGGAACCGCAACGACCAGACCCGTTCGCTGTATCCGCTGCTGCTCAACGTGCAGAGCGACCTGATCGAGGAAACCGGCACCCGGGTCGTCGTGCCGATGGTTGCCGTCGTCCGCGGCCGCCGGCCGCCGGCGATCTCGTCGCTCGCGCCGATCGTCGACGTCAACGGCCGGCCGCACGTACTTGCCGTCCCGTTGCTGGCGGCGACCGAGGTGGCGGACCTCGGCGCGCGCGAGGCGGACCTGTCCAGCGAGCGCGCGACCATCCTGGCGGCGCTCGACCTGCTGATTTCCGGAATCTGAAATGACCCAGACCCTGCGTATCGCCCTTGCCCAGTTCGATTTCCCGGTCGGGGCGGTCGAGTCGAATGCCGAGCGCATCGCGCTGATGATCAAGGAGGCGCAGGTCGAGTACGGCGCCGACATCGTCGTGTTCCCGGAACTGGCGATCAGCGGCTATCCGCCCGAGGACCTGCTGATGCGGCCGTCGTTCCTCGTCGACTGCGAGGCCGCGCTGATGCAGGTCGCCAAGGACGTCAAGGACATCGTCGCGATCGTCGGATGGCCCGAGACCGCCGGCAGCGTGCTGTACAACTCGGCCAGCGTGCTGCGCGACGGCAAGGTCGAGCGCACCTACCGCAAGCGCGAGCTGCCGAACTACAACGTGTTCGACGAGCGCCGCTATTTCCATGTCGATCCCGACGGCGGATCGTGCGTGTTCGAGGTCAAGGGCGTTCCGGTCGGGCTGATCATCTGCGAGGACCTGTGGTTCGCCGAGCCGCTGCACGATACCGTCGCCAGCGGCGCGGAGGTCGTGCTGGTGCCCAATGCCTCGCCCTACGAGCGCGGCAAGCACCGCCAGCGCGATGCGCTGCTGGCCGAGCGCACGCGCGAGAACCACGTCGCGCTGGCCTATCTCAATGTCGTCGGCGGCCAGGATGCGCTGGTGTTCGACGGCGCCTCGGTGGTGGCCGATGCCGACGGTACCGTGCATCCGGCGGCGGTCGCCTTCGACGACCAGTGGCTGGTGGTCGACTACGACGCCGAGCGGCGTGCGTTCGCGCCGCTGGTCTGGGTCGACGACGGCGACGAGAGCATGGACGCGCTGGCCTGGCGCGCGGTGGTGCGCGGGGTGCGCGACTACTGCTTCAAGAACGGGTTCTCGAAGACCTGGGTCGGGCTGTCGGGCGGCATCGACTCGTCGGTGGTGCTGGCGATCGCGGTCGATGCGCTGGGCGCGGACAACGTCACCGCGGTGCGCATGCCCTCGCGCTATACCGCGAACCTCAGCAACGACCTCGCCGCCGAGCAGTGCCAGGCGCTGGGCGTGCGCATGCTGACCATTCCGATCGAGGCGCCGTTCCAGGGCTTTCTCGATGCGCTGGCCGAAGACTTCGCCGGTACCGAGGTCGACGCCACCGAGGAGAACCTGCAGTCGCGCACGCGTGGCGCGATCATGATGGCGCTGTCGAACAAGCACGGCGGCCTGCTGCTGACCACCGGCAACAAGAGCGAGTACGCGGTCGGCTACACGACGATCTACGGCGACATGTGCGGCGGCTACGCGCCGATCAAGGACCTGTACAAGACCGAGGTCTTCGGGCTGGCGAAGTGGCGCAACACGGTCGGTGGCGCGCCGGTGATTCCGCCGGCGGTCATCGATCGCCCGCCGTCCGCCGAACTGCGCGCCAACCAGCTCGACCAGGATTCACTGCCGGCCTACGACGTGCTCGACGCGATCCTGCGGCGCTTCGTCGACGAGGAGGCCTCGCGCGACGAGATCGTCGCCGCCGGCTTCGACGCGCAGGTCGTCGACCGCATGCTGCGGCTGGTGCGGACCAGCGAATGGAAGCGTCACCAGGCCGCGCCGGGACCGAAGATCTCGCGGCGGGCCTTCGGGCGCGAGCGCCGCTACCCGATCAGCAACCGTTATCCGGGCTGACGAGTCGGCCTGATCCCGCGTGGGCCGGCCTCATGCGGTCGACGTGCACGGCACCGGAATCACGAGGCGTCGGGGGCGTGGCCCCGACCTACGGCGACCGGGACGGTACGCCTGCCGCGCCCGCTTTGGCATGATGGCGGGCGATCCATCACGACCACAGGCACGACATGGCAAGGAAAGCGAAACCCGCGCGGCACCGACCACGACCTGCGGGCCCGGCGCCGGGCGGGCGCGACGGCCGGCCCGTGCCCGGTCGCGTCGCCAGCCGCAAGGGGCCGGCGGAGCGCTGGCCGTTCCTGCTCGCGCTGGCCGGCCTGCTGGTCACCGCGTACCTGACCGTGGTCGCCTGGCGCGGGGAGGGGGCCGCGTTCTGTACCGAGGGTGGCGGCTGCGACGTGGTGCAGGGCAGTGCGTGGTCGACGTTCCTCGGCCTGCCTGTGGCGCTGTGGGGATTCGCGCTGTACGCGCTGCTGGCGGTGGTCGCGTGGCGGCCGGGCAATGCGCTGCTGCGCTGGCGGCGGCTGTGGCGGTTGTCGCTGCTGGGGCTCGCGGTCAGCCTGTACCTGACGCTGGCCGGCGCGATCGCGCTGCAGGCGTTCTGCGTCTGGTGCCTGGCCTCGCTTGCGATCATCGCGGCGCTGTTCGCGGTGGTCAGCCTGCGGCGGCCGAACGGGGCGCCGGGCGTGCCGCGGCAGCCATGGCTGCTCGGCAGTGCGCTGCTCGTCGTCGCCGTGCTCGGTGCGATGCACCTGCTGGCGACCGGCCTGCCGCAGCGGCCGGAGTCGCCGCGCATGACCGCGCTGGTGGCGCACCTGCACGACAGCGGCGTGAAGTACTACGGCGCCTCGTGGTGCGCCAACTGTCGTCGGCAGAGCCGGCTGTTCGGCGCCTCGGCCGAGCGCCTGCCCTATGTCGAGTGCGCGCCGAACGGGCGTACCGGCGCGGTCGCCTTCGAGTGCACCAGCGCCGGCATCACCGCCTACCCGACCTGGGTCATCCGCGGCGAGCAGGTGAGCGAGGTGCTGGAACCCGCGCGGCTTGCGGAACTGACCGGCTTCGACTGGGACGCGGCGGACAAGTGACGCGGGTGCGAAGGCTGCGATGACGCGCCCATGCATCGCGCGCGTCGGGCGCTTCGGCCCGACCTACGGAATGCGTGGGATGCCGTAGGTCGGGGCCACGCCCCCGACGCACGGGGATCGGCACGATGCGGGAACCGGTGCTGGCGGGTCCGGGGCCTTGCGTGCGTCGGGCGCTTCGGCCCGACCTACGGAACGCGTGGGATGCCGTAGGTCGGGGCCACGCCCCCGACGCGTGGGGATCGACACGATGCGGGAACCGGTGCTGGCGGGTCCGGGGCCTTGCGTGCGTCGGGCGCTTCGGCCCGACCTACGGAACGCGTGGGATGCCGTAGGTCGGGGCCACGCCCCCGACGCACGGGGATCGACACGATGCGGGAACCGGTGCTGGCGGTTCGGGGGCGATCCGAGAGGATGGGCGGGGCCCGGAAACGACAACGCCGCCCATGGGCGGCGTTGCGGCGCTACGCGGAAACGCGCGGATCAGCGGTTGTCGAGCGCGGTCTTTTCGGTGCCGAACGGGTTGAGGCGACGGATCTGCCATGGTTCGTTGGGCCACTTGCCGACCAGGTACGGGTGGTCGGGCTCGTTCTCCTGCAGCACCCGGCGGGCATCGGTGGCCAGCTGTTCGTTGCCCAGCCGCGTATAGGCCGTCGCCAGCAGGGCGACGGCGTCGTTCTGGTACTCGCTCTGCGGGTAGGTCTCCAGCAGGTAGGTCGCGCGCTCGGCGGCGGCGACATAGGCCTCGCGGCGCAGGTAGTACAGGCCGGTCTCGATCTCGTGCCGGGCGAAGGTGTTGCGCAGCGCGACCATCCGCTGGCGGGCGTCGGCGGCGTAGCGGCTGTTGGGATACCGGTCGGTCACGGTGCGGAAGTCGGCGTAGGCCTGATTCGGCGACGCCAGGTCGCGGCGGCTGGAGTCCAGGCTCCACACGCGCTGCAGGAACACCGTGTCGCGGCTGGAGTTCGCCAGGCCGCGCAGGTAGTACATGTAGGGGATGCTGCTGTGGGTCGGATAGGTGCGGATGAAGCGGTCGATCGCCGACACGGCCTCGTCGTTGTTGCCCATCTTGTACTGCGCATAGGCCGACTCGATCAGCGCCTGCTCGGTGTAGGGGCCATAGGGATACTGCGCGACCAGGCGGCGGAAGGTGGTCTCCGCGCGGCTCCAGTTGCCCTTGCGCATCGATTCGTGCGCGGTCTCGTAGAGCTCGGCGACGGGCACGCCCTCGTTGGCATCGTCCCGCGTGGCGCCCCGCATGCGCGCACAACCGGAGGCGACCAGGGCGACCAGCAACAGCACAAGCAGGGTGCGGCACGGCAGGGAATGGCGTTGGGTCATGGGGGCGGTGGGCGTTCTGGGCACGAAGGGCCGATAATACCAGTCCGGGCGAGTCGCCCGGTCCCTCGCGCCTGAATCCGAGCCGTCCGAATGAGCGATGACACCCCCGACCTTGCCGGCACCCGCGCCGCGACCGTGCCCGATGCCGCGGCGGGGCGCCGTTTCGATGTGGTGCTGGCGGAGCTGTTCCCGCAGTTCTCGCGCTCGAAGCTGACGTCCTGGATCAGGTCCGGCGAGGTGCTGCTCGATGGCCGCCAGCCGCGCCCGCGCGATCCGGTGGTCGGCGGCGAGACGGTCCAGCTCAACGTCGTGCTCGATACCCAGACCGAAGCCGAGCCGCAGGACATCCCGTTGTCGGTCCTGTACGAGGACGAGTCGGTGTTCGTCATCGACAAGCCGGCCGGCCTGGTGGTGCACCCGGGCGCCGGCAATCCCGACGGGACGCTGGTCAACGCGCTGCTGTTCCGGGATCCGGCGCTGGCGACGCTGCCGCGCGCGGGCATCGTCCACCGGCTGGACAAGGACACCTCCGGGGTCATGGTCGTGGCGCGCACGCTGGAGGCGCACAATGCGCTGGTCGCGCAGCTGTCGGCGCGCGACGTGCACCGGCAGTACGTCGCGGTCGTGGTCGGCGCGCTGGTGTCGGGCGGCACCGCCGACGCACCGATCGACCGCCATCCGCGCGACCGCCTGCGCATGGCGGTGCGCGAGGACGGCCGCGACGCGGTCACCCACTACCGGCTGCGCGAGCGCTTCCGCGCGCACACCGCGCTCGAATGCCGGCTCGAGACCGGCCGCACCCACCAGATCCGCGTGCACATGGCCCACCTGCGGCACCCGATCCTCGGCGACCCGCTGTACGGCGGCGCGCTGAAGCTGCCCAAGGGCGCGTCGGAGGAACTGGTCGCCGCGCTGCGCGGTTTCCGCCGCCAGGCGCTGCACGCCGAGACGCTGGAGTTCCGCCATCCCGTGAGCGGCGAGCCGGTGCGTTGCACCGCGCCGCTGCCGGCCGACATGCAGGCGCTGCTCGGCGCATTGCGGCGCGACAGCGCCGAGCACGCGGAGTCGGCGCGCCGGTGAGCGCGCTGCTGGACGCCGACTGGCCGGCGCCGCCGGGCGTGCATGCGCTGACGACGCTGCGGCACGGTGCCGGGGTCTCGCCGGCGCCGTTCGACCATTTCAACTTCGGCAACACGGGCCCGGGCGGAGACGCGCCGGGCAACGTCGCCGCCAATCGTGCCGAGCTGGCGCGCGTCGCCGCCCTGCCGGCGCCGCCCCGGTGGCTGCGGCAGGTGCACGGGACCGAGGTGCGACGCTTCGATCGCCCTCACCCCGGCCCTCTCCCGCAGGCGGGAGAGGGAGCAGAAGCGGCCCCTCACGTTCTGGACCATCGAGGGCGGCAGCCGGTGATCGCGGCGCCTGCCTTTCCCCCTCTCCCGCTCGCGGGAGAGGGCCGGGGTGAGGGCGCATCCGCGCATGCGGATCTGCCGGAGGCCGACGCCTCGGCGACCGAGATACCGGGCACCGTGCTGGCGATCCTGACCGCGGACTGCCTGCCGGTGGTGTTCGCGGCCATGGACGGCAGCGAGGTCGCCGCCGCGCATGCGGGCTGGCGCGGACTCGCGGCCGGCGTGCTGGAACGCACGCTCGACGCGATGACCACGCCGGCGGCGGAGATCGTCGCCTGGCTCGGCCCGGCCGCGGGACCGGACGCCTACGAGATCGGCGCCGAGGTGTTCGACGCGTTCACCGGGCCGGATCCCGATGCGTCGGCGGCGTTCGTGGCGACGCGGCCGGGGCACTGGCGCGTCGACCTGTACGCGCTGGCGCGCCGGCGCCTGGCCGCCGCGGGCATGCGGCGCGATGCGATCCACGGCGGCACGCACTGCACGATCGGCGAGCCGCAACGGTTCTTCTCGCACCGCCGCGATGCGCGCACCGGGCGCATGGCGACGCTGGTGTGGATCGCGCAACCGTAGCGTCTGGCCTGGCCGGCCGGCCGGAAAGCGTGCCGGAAAGCGTCGGGGGCGTGGCCCCGACCTACGATCGAGGTTCGGTGTTGCGTAGGTCGGCCCTACGCGGCCGACGTGCGCGATATCGGGTTCAGGAGGCGTCGGGGCGTGGCCCCGACCTACGCAACCCTAGAAGCTGTAGCGCACCCGCGCGTAGTAGTACGCGCCGCCGCTGCCGATGCCCGACAGCACGTCGTAGGGCAGGTTGCCGAAGTAGTAGATGTCCTCGTTCGACAGGTCGGCGTATTCGTCGGTCAGGTTCAGGCCGCCGACGGCGACGCGCCAGCGGTCGCCGATGCGGTACTCGACCTCGGCATCGAGCTGCCACTTCGCGCCGTAGACCTGTTCGGGTTCGTAGCCGCCGCCGAAGTTGAACACGCGCTTGGTGCTGCCGTGGCGGGTGACCCGGGTCAGCAGGTTCCAGTCGTCGTTGGCCCAGGTGCCGGTGAACAGCGCCTTGGTGCGCGGCGCGGCGTCGGTCAGGGTGTTGCTCTCCTCGACGCCGAACAGTACGTAGTCCGGGTCGATCGCGGTCAGCTGCGCGGGCGTGTCGACGATGCGCTTGATCTCGGTGTCGGCGTAGCTGTAGCTGCCGCCCAGGCCCAGTTCGCCGCCGGCCAGGGGGTGGCGCCAGTTGGCGACGACCTCGACGCCGCGGGTGCGGGTGTCGGCGGCGTTGGTGAAGAAGCTGACGCTGTTGATGCCGCCGATGCCGAAGGTCTCGTCGATGAAGTCCGTGACCGCGCTGCCGGTGATCGCTTCCGACAGCGCGACGCGGTCGTCGATGTCGATGTGGAAGAAGTCGACCGACACGTCGAAGTTCTCGCCGATGCGGCTGGTGAAGCCGAGGCTGGCGTTGACCGAGGTTTCCGGGGTGAGGTCGGTCGCGCCGAGCGCGCGCGCGATCGGGTTGTTGACCGACAGCAGCCGGCCCTGGATCAGCTGGCCGGCGGCGTTGTAGCCGGTGCTGGTGGACTCGTAGCCGATCTGGCCCAGCGATGGCGCGCGGAAGTTGCGCGACACCGCGCCGCGCAGTGCGAAGGCAGGGGCGAACTCGTAGCGCGCGGCGAGCTTGCCGGTGACCTCGCCGCCGAAGTCGCTGTAGTGCTCGTAGCGCAGCGCGGCATCGGTGCTGAGCTTCTCGCCGAAGTTGCTCGACACGCTGGCGTAGACGCTGGCCACGTCGCGGTCGAGGTCGGCTTCGTCCTGCGGGGTCAGGCCGCCGCCGGCCTGCGAGCCGGTCGGGCGGTCGGTGTAGGGGCCGGCCGCGTAGCTGGCCGGGTCGCCGGCGCCTGTCTCGTAGTCCTCGACGCGGAACTCGACGCCGGTGGCGAAGGTGTGGAAATTCGCGCCGGCCTCGAAGCCGCGGCTCAGGTCGAAGTTCGCCAGCGTCTGCGAGAACGCGTAGTCGCCGGTCTTGAAGCGGGTCGGGCTGGACGGGCCGAGCGAGGCGTTGATCGAGTCGCGCAGGCGGTAGGTGAATTCGTTGCGGCCGTGGTTGAGGCTGGCGTCGTAGTCCCAGTCGCCCCACTGGCCGCGCACGCCGGCCACGCCGGCGACGTCGAGGTTCTCGCCGATCGACACCGGGCGGAAGCCTTCCGGATAGACCTCCGGCCAGTTGGCATCGCTGTCCGGATAGCGGTAGTAGTTGGCGCCCTCGGTGTCGCGCTGGTGGTACGTGCCGAAGGCGTACAGCAGCGCGCTGCCGCCGAGCGCGATCTCGGTGTTGAGCCAGCCGTTGATGTCCTTGGCCGCGCCGTTGCCGTGGTGGTAGTTGCGCCGGCCCTGCACGGCGAGGTTGGCCGGGGTCTGGTCCCATGGCGGAACCTGGTCGAAGCCGGCGCGGTTGGTCGGTTCCAGCTGCTTGTATTCCAGGCCCACGCGAAGGAAGCCGTCGTTGCCGAGATCGGTGCCGACCTTGGCCGCGAGGAACGTGCTCTGGCCATCGGTCAGGGTGCGGCCGATCGGTTCCAGGTCGGTGTGGTGGGCGCCGTAGCTGGCCTCGAATGCGCCGCCGTCGCCGGCATCGTCGAGGATGATGTTGATGACGCCGGCCACCGCGTCGGCGCCGTATTGCGCACCGGCGCCGTCGCGCAGCACCTCGATGCGCTTGATCGCGGTGATCGGGATGGCGTTGAAGTCCACCGGCGTGGTGCCCCGGCCGATCTTGGAGCCGGTCGTCACCAGCGAGGACACGTGGCGGCGCTTGCCGTTGATCAGCACCAGCACCTGGTCGGGGGCGAGGCCGCGCAGCTGTGCGGCGCGGATGTGGTCGGCACCGCCGGAGTTGGACTGGCGCGGCAGGTTGAACGAGGGCAGCAGCGCCTGCAGCGCGCCACCCAGCTCGCCGTTGACCGCCCCGGCGCGGATCAGGTCGTCCTGTCCGAGCACGTCGATCGGCGACGTCGATTCCAGCACGGTGCGGTCGGTCGCGCGGGTGCCGGTGACGATCACCGCGTCGAGGCGGGTCGCGCCATCGTCACCGCTCGACTGGGCGAAGGCCGGCGTGGACAGGCACATGGCGATGGCCGCGGCAAGCGGGGTCGCGAGGCGGGGGGCGGCGAGGCGGGGCGCGATGAAGCGGAACGGGGGCATGCGGAATCCGGATCGGGTGGGAGGGCGGCCGGCGGCAGGCACCGGGGCACGTGCGGACGGCCTGCATTAATCCCAGATGCCGATCGATGCGTCCATCCGGATAAAGCGATGCAGTGTTGCGGCATTGCAACAATTTCGGGCGGCAAGCTCTCTACGATGCATTGCTCGCACCATCGGATCATGCCCATGCCCCACCGCCACGCCCTGGTTCCCCGCCCCCGCGCGTTCCTCCACACGAGCGCGCTGACTGCCGCGCTGCTGCTGTCGGCCTGCGCGACCGCACCGCGCGTCCCCGCTGCCGATGCGGCGCAGGCAGCGGTGACACCGGCCTACCACGGCGACGCCGCGCGTCCCGCCGAGGGCAAGGGCTGGGTGCGCACCGAGCTGTACTTCGCGACCGGCCAGTGGGACGCCAGCCCGGAAGAGGTCGCCGCCGGCGAGCGGCGCTGGCTGGACTTCCTCGACCGCGAGGTCACGCCGCGCTTTCCCAGCGGCCTGAGCGTGTTCGACGTCTACGGCCAGTGGCTGCCGCCGGGGGCCAGCACGCCGTCGCGCCTGCGCTCGAAGGAACTGGTGGTGCACCACCCCGACACCCCGGAGCAGGCGGCCGCGATCGAGGACATCCGCGCCGCCTGGAAGCGCGAGACCGGGCACCTGTCGGTGCTGCGCTCGCAACTGCATGCCGACGTGTCGTTCTGACAGCGTCCGCGCGATTCCGCTGCGGCCCGCACCCGGCCCGGTGGGCTCAACTCCCGATCGCGCCCGGTCCGCGCACACACGCGTCCCGGTCTGCACGCACACATCTCCCCTTCTCCCGCCTGCGGGAGAAGGTGGCGCGAAGCGCCGGATGAGGGGCTTCCGCCCCGCGGCGCGCCACCATCCCAGCCCTCTCACCCGTGAGGGACGCAATGCCCGCAGGCGCGAGACGGGCGATCCGAGATCGGCATCGAAGGCTTCCAATGACTGACCCCGCCCCCACCCGCACCTCGCCGCGCTGGTTCGTCGCCGGCGACCTCAACGGCTTCTTCGGCCTGGTCGTCGACAACCTGTCGATCCTCGGCTTCATCGCCGCTGCGCTGATCGGCATCTTCGGGGTGCCGGCGGACATCGTGTTCGGGCGCATGTTCCCCGGCACCGCGCTGGGCGTGCTGGTCGGCAATCTGCTGTACACGTGGATGGCGCGGCGGCTGGCCGCGCGAACCGGACGCGATGACGTCACCGCGATGCCGCTCGGCCTTGATGCGCCGACCAGCATCGGCATGGCGCTGCTGGTGCTGGGGCCAGCGTTCGCCGGACTGCGCGAGCGGGGCCTGGACCCGCAGGCGGCGGGCATCGCGGTGTGGCAACTGGGCATGGCGTCGCTGGTGGTCATGGGGGTGCTCAAGCTGGTGCTGTCGTTTGCCGGCGACTGGGTCACCCGGATGATTCCGCGCGCTGCGCTGCTCGGGTCGATCGGTGGCGCCGCGCTGCTGCTGCTCGGCTTCCTGCCGCTGGTCGAACTGTTGCGCTCGCCGGTCGTCGGACTGGTGACGCTGGGCCTGCTGCTGTACGCGCTGGCCGCGGGCGGGCGCGTTCCGCTGCGCATTCCCGGCGTGCTGTTCGCGCTGCTGGTGGGCCTTGCGCTGTACTACGGCCTCGGCCTGTCGGGTCTGCTGACCGGCTTCACTCTGCCGCAGGCGGCATGGCCTGCGCCGGCGCTGCCGTGGCCGTCGCTGGGCTTCGTCGACGGCCTGCCGGCGACCGTGCCCTACCTCTCGCTGCTGCTGCCGTTCGGCCTGCTGATGGTCGTCGGCGGCATCAACGTCGCCGAGAGCGCGCGCGCGGCCGGCGACGACTACCGCACCCGCGACGTGCTGCTGGTCGAGGCCGTGTCCACCCTGGTCGCCGGGGTCTGCGGCGGTGTCGCCCAGACCACGCCCTATATCGGCCAGCCGGCCTACAAGCACATGGGCGCGCGCAGCGGCTACACGCTGCTGACCGGGCTGTTCGTCGGCATCGGCGGCATGCTCGGACTGGTGTCCGGGCTGGTGCAGTGGCTGCCGGTGGCGGTGCTGGCGCCGATCATCGTGTTCGTCGGCATCGACATCACCGTGCAGGCGTTCCACAGCACCAGGCGCGAGCATGCGATCGCGGTGGCGCTGGCGTTCCTTCCGGCGATCGCCTATCTGCTGAACATCAAGTTCGGCAATCCCGCGTGGATCGCGCCCGAGCGTTTCGCCGAACTGTACGCGAACGTCGACGGACACGGTCTGCCGGAACTGGCGACGATCGTCGTGCTCGGCAACGGCTTCATCATCACCGCGATGCTGTGGGCGACGGCGCTGGTCGCGCTGATCGACGGCCAGTCGCGCAAGGCGGTGCTGACCCTGCTGGTGGCCGCGGCGCTGACGCTGTTCGGCGTGATCCATTCGGTGCATCCGGCCGGCGCGCTGGTCCTGCCGTGGCAGCTCGAGGGCCTGCGCCAGGCGATCGCGCTGCAGTTCGCCGGCGGCTATGCGGTGCTGGCGCTGGTGCTCGGCCTGCTGTCGCTGCAACGCAAGCCGCCGCAACCCGCGTCTTGACCACCGGCGGCGGCCGGGGCGCTATGCTGCGCGCCCCCGCTCCCGGACCCGCCACTGCCTGATGACGCCGACCCTGTTCCAGACCGTGCTGGGCGCGCCGTTCTTCCGTCTGCCCGAGACCCTGCGCGCACTGCATTCGGTGCGAGGCGACGCGCGCTATGCCGGCCGCGCGTCGATCCAGCGGGGCCGTGGCCTGCTGGCGCGCCTGTGCGGGCGCGTGGCCGGGCTGCCGGCGGCGATGGACGACGTGCCGGTGACCGTGGATTTCGTCAGCGGGCCATCGGGCGAGGTCTGGCTGCGCAGTTTCGGCACCGCGAAGATGCGTTCGCGTCTCTGGCACCACGGAGGCGAGCTGCGCGAGCGCCTGGGGCCGGTGCAGCTGCGCTTCGCCCTGCATACCTGGGACGGGATGATCTTCTGGAACACGACCGGCATCCGCGTGCTCGGCGTCGTGCCGCTGCCGGCGCGGCTGGTGGCCGACGTGCGGTGCCGCGAACGCGAGCACGAGGGCCGCTACGAGTTCCTGGTCGAGGCGCGGTTGCCGGTCGTCGGGCAGTTGATCCGCTACGAGGGCTGGCTGGCGCCGGTCTGACGCGGGCCGCCGCGCTGCGCGGCATCACCTGGCCAGCGCGGGCGCGCTTGCGATAATGGGCGTCTCGTCCCTTTCCCCTGGAGTCTCCGATGACCGCACAGACCCGCGCCGCGCTGGCCGAAGTGCCCGGCGTCGCCGCCGCGCGCGATGCCGCGACCCGCGATTTCGTCTTCAACCACACGATGCTGCGGGTCAAGGACCCGACCGCCTCGCTGGATTTCTACACCCGCGTGCTCGGCTTCACCCTGGTGCGCAAGGTCGATCACGAACAGGCGGCGTTCTCGCTGTACTTCCTCGTGCTGGTCGACGACGACAGCGGCATCCCCGACGGCGACGAGGATCGCCGGCAGTGGCTGGCACGGCAGCGCGGTGTGCTCGAACTCACCCACAACCACGGCACCGAGGCGGAGACCGGCGCGGTCTACCACGATGGCAACAGCGAGCCGCGCGGCTTCGGCCACATCTGCGTCAGCGTGCCGGACATCCGCGCCGCCTGCGCGCGCTTCGAGGCGCTGGACGTGCCGTTCCAGAAGCGCCTGGCCGATGGCACGATGAAGTCGATCGCCTTCATCAAGGACCCGGACGGCTAC
This sequence comes from Proluteimonas luteida, assembly GCF_021191695.1. Classification (GTDB taxonomy): domain Bacteria; phylum Pseudomonadota; class Gammaproteobacteria; order Xanthomonadales; family Xanthomonadaceae; genus Luteimonas; species Luteimonas luteida. Next base: position 28,185 of record NZ_JAIWPT010000002.1, on the reverse strand, counting down.
TGGGTCGAGATCATCCAGCCCGCCCCCTTGTGATGTCTTCCGCCGTCAGGCGGAAGACACCGAAACCCCTCTCCCGCAGCGCGGGAGAGGGGCGGACCACCTGCGGAGCGGGTGGTGGGTGAGGGCTTCCGGATCCGCCACAGGCGGAAGACGCCAGTGCCCCTCTCCCGCGATGCGGGAGAGGGGAGGACCACCTGCGGAGCGGGTGGTGGGGTGAGGGCATGACGCAGCCGTAGCGCCTCCGCTTTTTATCGTCCCGAGCGCAGCGCTGCTTGTTTCGCTGCATCTGCAGATGCAGCAGGTCCCTCGCTGCGCTCGCAACGACAGGATGGAAGGCGCAGTCCCCAGGTGATCCGGCCCGACGGCACCGCCCGGACCGCTCAGCCCTCCGCCTGCCGCTGCGGCGTCGCGGCGAGGTTGTCGAGGAAGTCGCGTCGCCAGGCGTGGATGTCGTAGTCGCGCAATCGCGTGATCAGCGACTGCCAGCGTTCGCGGCGTTCCTCGACCGGCATCGTCGCCGCGGTCGCGATCGCGTCGGCGACGCCGTCGCTGTCGAAGGGATTGACCAGCAGCGCGCCGTCGAGCTCGCGCGCGGCGCCGGCGAAGATCGACAGCACCAGCACGCCGGGGTCCTGCGGATCCTGCGCGGCGATGTATTCCTTGGCGACCAGGTTCATGCCGTCGCGCAGCGGGGTGACCAGGCCGACGCGCGCCAGCCGGTACAGGCCGGTCAGGGTGACGTGCGGATAGGTGCGGTTGACGTAGCGCACCGGCGTCCAGTCGGGCGCGGCGTGGGCGCCGTTGAGGTGGCCGGCGAACTGTTCGAGCTCGCGGCGCAGGGCGCGGTAGCTGGCCACGCCGCCGCGCGAAACCGGCGCGATCTGCAGGTAGGTCAGCTTGCCGTGCATGTCCGGGTACTTCTCCAGGAAGCGCTCGAACGCGCGGAAGCGTTCGGGCAGGCCCTTGGAGTAGTCCAGCCGGTCGACGCCGAGCGCGAGCAGGCGTCCGTTGAGGCTGGCGTGCATGCGCTTGATCGACGGGATGCGCAGCGCGTGCTCGGCCAGCGCTTCCATCGCCCGGGTGTCGATGCCGATCGGGAACGCGTCGGCGCGGACGTGGCGGCCGTCCTGCCCGCGCACGTCGCCGCGGCCTTCGACCCGGCCACCGCCGAACAGGCGCATGTAGTCCTGGAAGCGTTCGAGGTCGCGCTCGGTCTGGAAGCCGACCAGGTCGTAGGCGGTCAGCGCGCCGAAGGTCTTCTCGTGGTTGGGCAGCCCGGCGACGATGTCGGCCGACGGGAACGGGACGTGCAGGAAGAAGCCGATGCGCGCGCGGACGCCGCGCTTGCGCAGCTCCTGTCCCAGCGGCAGCAGGTGGTAGTCGTGCACCCAGATGATGTCGTCGTCGCGCAGGCGCTTGGCCAGCTTCTCGGCGAACAGCGCGTTGGTCGCACGGTAGGCGGCCTGGGTGCCGGCGTTGTAGTCGACCAGGTCGAGGCGGAAGTGCAGCAGCGGCCACAGCGTGCGGTTGGAGAATCCGTTGTAGTAGCCCTCGTAGTCCTCGCGCGAGAGGTCCACGGTGACGTAGTCGATGCCGTCGTGGTGCTGCTCGTGGATCTCGCCCGAGTGCCCGCGTGCGACCTTGCCGCTCCAGCCGAACCACAGCCCGCCGCTGTCGCGCAGCGCCGCGTCCAGCGCGACCGCCAGGCCGCCGTTCTGGTTCGAGCCCGGCAGCGCGACGCGGTTGGAGACGACGACCAGGCGGCTCATGCGGCCTCCTGCCAGGGGCGCGACAGCCGCATCGCGGCCATGATCAGGCCGACGTGCGAATAGGTCTGCGGGAAGTTGCCCCAGGCCTCGCCGTCGTCGAAGGCCAGGTCCTCCGACAGCAGGCCCAGGTGGTTGCGGCGTGCGAGCAGGGTCTCGAACAGTTGCCGGGCCTCGCGTTCGCGGCCGATCGACGCCAGCGCGTCGATATACCAGAAGGTGCAGATGGTGAAGCTGGTCTCGGGGTCGCCGAAGTCGTCGGGGGTGATGTAGCGGAACAGGCCGTCGCCGTGCCGCAGGGTGCGGCCGATCGCCTCGACGGTGGCGACGAAGCGCGGGTCGTCCGGCTTCACGAAGCCGAGGTCGGCGAGCAGCAGCAGCGACGCGTCGAGCCGGTCGCCGCCGAACGCGTCGGCGAAGTGGCCCAGCTCGACGTTCCATGCCTCGGCGAGGATGCGCTCGCGGATCGTGTCCGCGCGCCCGCGCCAGTGCGCGGCGCGATCGGACAGGCCCAGCTGTGCGGCGATCTTGGCCAGCCGGTCGCAGGCCGCCCAGCACATCACCGCCGAATAGGTGTGCACGTGGGCCTTGCCGCGGAACTCCCACAGGCCGGCGTCGGGCCTGTCGTGCAGCCGCCACGCCAGGTCGCCCAGCGGTTCGAGCTTGCGGAACGTGGCCGCGTCGCCGCGGTTCTCCAGGCGCTGGTCGAAGAACAGCTGGGTCGAGGCCAGCACCACGCTGCCGTAGGTGTCGTGCTGCTTCTGCACCCAGGCCAGGTTGCCGCGGCGCACCGGCCCCATGCCGCGGTAGCCGGCGAGGTCGGGCACCTCTTCCTCGGCCAGGTCGTGCGCATAGGCGATGCCGTAGACGGGCTGCATGTCGCCGTCCTCGCTGACCGCCAGGTTGAAGATGTAGCGGATGTACTGCTCCATCGTGCGGGTCGCGTTGAGCCGGTTGAGCGTGCGCACGACGAACGCCGCGTCGCGCAGCCAGCAGTAGCGGTAGTCCCAGTTGCGCGGCGTGCCGGCGGCCTCGGGGATCGACGTGGTCATCGCCGCGATGATGCCGCCGCTCTCCTCGTACTGGCACAGCTTCAGGGTGATCGCGCTGCGGATCACCGCGTCCTGGAAGTCCAGCGGGATCGACAGCGAGCGCACCCAGTCGCGCCAGTACGCGGTCGTGCTGTGCAGCGCATCGCGGACGAAGGTGTCGATCGGCTGGGTCAGGGTCTCGTCGGGGCCGAGGATGAAGTGCAGGTCGCGGTCGAGCACGAACGACAGGCCTTCGCGCAGCGCGCGGACCGGCATGTCGGTGGTCACCCGCATCGCCAGCTGCGGCAGCAGGAAGCGGATGTGGTTGCTCCCCCACGTGGTCTCGGGCGCGCGGGCGCCCCAGTCGGCCAGCGGGCGCAGCAGCACGCGGATGCGCGGGCTGCCCGACAGCCGTCGCAGCTGCCGGACCAGCATCACCGGGTGGTAGAAGCGCCCGTGCTGGCGCCAGCGCGGGGCGAAATCGGTGATCTCCAGCGCGCCGCCGTGGCGGTCGTACAGCACCGTGCGCAGGATCGCGGTGTTCTCCAGGTACTGCTGCTCGCTGCGGTCGAAGTCGTCGAGCTCGATCGCCCAGTCGCCATGGCCCTGGCGCGGCGACAGCAGCGCGCAGAACGCGGGGTCGCCGTCGAAGGCGGGCAGACAGGACCACACCAGTCGCGCCTGCGCGTCGAGCAGTGCGCCGAACGCACCGTTGCCGACGAGGCCGAGGTCGAGGCTGGGAGCGAGCGGCTGGGGCATGCGGGTCAGTCTCCGGGTGTCGAGGCGAGCCAGCGGCGGACCGCGGCGGGATTGCGCAGGCCGAAGCGCGCGGCGCTGCCGGCGCGGTCGCCGACGAGGATGCTCAGGCCGTCGCGGGCGTTGACCGCGGCGAAACCATGTTCGTCGGTGAGGTCGTCGCCGGCGAACACCGGGCGGCGGCCGGCGAACGGCGTTTCGTCGAGGAAGGCGAGGATCGCGCTGCCCTTGTCGGCGTGGCGTGGACGCAGTTCCAGCACGTGGTCGCCGGGCTGCAGCTGGTAGCCCGGCAATGCCGGCAGTGCCTGCTCGGCGAATGCGCGCAGTGCCGGTTCTGCGGCCGGCGCGCCGCGCCAGTGCAGCGCCAGCGCCGCGCCCTTGTCCTCGATCAGGGTGCCGGGGTGGGCGGCGACCAGCCGGCTGGCGGCCGCGTGGACGTCGGCCAGCGCGTCGGGCGCCGCCGCCGCGGCGACGATGCCGTCGGGCGTGCGCCGTTCGACGCCGTGCAGGCCGGCGGCGTGAAAGCGCTGGGGTGCGAACAGCGCGTCGAGCGTCGCGATCCCGCGCCCGCTGACCAGTGCCAGCGCGCCATCGAGGCGCTGGCGCAAGGCGACCAGCCGCTCCGGCAGGCCCGGCGGCACGACGACCGCGTCGGGTCGCGGTGCGAACTCCAGCAGACAGCCGTCGACGTCGAGGAACAGGGCCCAGTCGTCGGCCGGCGGCGGTGGCGACGGGCGGGTGTGGGGCGGGCTGGGCACGGAGGCGGTGGCGGCGTCGGGATGCTGCATCGCAGCGTATCCTGTCGCCGGGAAACGTAAACCGGTGTGAATCCGTGCCTGCCGACGTCGATGCCCCGCGGTCCGATCCGGCGACGCCGGAAGTCATCGTCTTCGATGGCGTCTGCGTGCTGTGCAGCGGCTGGGTGCGCTTCCTGCTGCGCCGCGACCGCCGCGGCCGCTACCGGTTCGCGGCGATGCAGGCGCCCGCCGGGCGCGCGCTGCTGCAGGCCCACGGGCTCGATCCGGACGATCCGGTGTCGTTCCTGCTGGTCGGGCCGGCGGGGGCGCGCCGCGACAGCGATGCGGTGATCGCGGTGCTGGCCGGCCTCGGCGGGCCGTGGCGGGCGGCCGGCGCGCTGCGGTTGCTGCCGCGCGGCCTGCGCGATGCCGGCTACCGCTGGCTGGCGCGCAACCGCTACCGCTGGTTCGGGCGGCGCGCGGCCTGCCTGCTGCCGCCGGCGGACGCGCGCGACCGGTTCCTGTAGCTTCCTGTCGCGCGCGACGACGACAACCGCATTCCGGCTATTTCTTGCCCTTCCGCGGTCTTGAATCACGCGATCACCACCGCAATCTGAATAGCATCTCCGGTGTCCCACCGGACACGTTCGATATTCGAGGGGTCTCCCATGCGGATGGACAAGCTCACATCGCGTTTCCAGCAGGCGCTGGCGGACGCGCAGTCGCTGGCCGTGGGCCGCGACAACAACATGATCGAGCCGGCGCACCTGCTGCTGGCGCTGGTCGACCAGTCCGGTGGCGGCACGCGGCCGTTGCTGGCGCAGGCCGGCGTCAACGTGCCGGTGCTGCGCGACCGGCTGGTCGAGGCGCTGGACAAGCTGCCCAAGGTGTCCGGCCAGGCCGGCAGCATCTCGGTCGGCAACGACCTCGGCCGCCTGCTCAACGTCACCGACAAGCTGGCGCAGCAGAAGGGCGATGCGTTCATCGCGTCCGAGCTGTTCCTGCTCGCCGCGCTCGACGACCACGGCGACGCCGGCAAGGCGTTGAAGGCGGCCGGCGCCGACAAGGCGCGGCTGGAAGCGGCGATCGACAAGGTGCGTGGAGGCGAGAAGGTGCAGGACGAGAACGCGGAAGACGCCCGCCAGGCGCTGGAGAAATACACCATCGACCTGACCGCGCGCGCCGAGAGCGGCAAGCTCGACCCGGTGATCGGCCGCGACGAGGAGATCCGCCGCACGATCCAGGTGCTGCAGCGCCGGACCAAGAACAACCCGGTGCTGATCGGCGAGCCGGGCGTGGGCAAGACCGCGATCGTCGAGGGCCTGGCCCAGCGCATCGTCAACGGCGAGGTGCCGGAAGGCCTGCGCGGCAAGCGCGTGCTGTCGCTGGACATGGGTGCGCTGATCGCCGGCGCCAAGTTCCGCGGCGAGTTCGAGGAGCGGCTGAAGGCCGTGCTCAACGACCTGTCGAAGAACGAGGGCCAGATCATCCTGTTCATCGACGAGCTGCACACCATGGTCGGCGCCGGCAAGGGCGACGGCGCGATGGACGCGGGCAACATGCTCAAGCCCGCGCTGGCCCGCGGCGAGCTGCACTGCATCGGCGCGACCACGCTCGACGAGTACCGCCAGTACATCGAGAAGGATGCCGCGCTGGAGCGCCGCTTCCAGAAGGTCTATGTCGGCGAGCCGACGGTCGAGGACACGATCGCGATCCTGCGCGGGCTCAAGGAGCGCTACGCGGTCCACCACGGCGTGGAGATCACCGATCCGGCGATCGTCGCCGCGGCCACGCTGTCCAACCGCTACATCACCGACCGCCAGCTGCCCGACAAGGCCATCGACCTGATGGACGAGGCCGCCTCGCGCATCCGCATGGAGATCGACTCCAAGCCGGAGGAACTCGACCGCATGGAGCGGCGCCTGATCCAGCTCAAGATCCAGCGCGAGATGCTGAAGAAGGAGAAGGACGATGCGTCGAAGAAGCGCCTGGCCGACCTGGAGTCGGACATCGACACGCTCGAGCGCGAGTTCTCCGACCTCAACGAGATCTGGAAGTCGGAGAAGGCCTCGCTGCAGGGCGCGACGAAGATCAAGGAGCAGATCGAGCAGGCCAGGGTCGACCTGGAAGCCGCGCAGCGCGCGCAGGACTACGCGAAGATGAGCGAGATCCAGTACGGCCTGCTGCCGTCGCTGGAGAAGCAGCTGGCCGCGGCCAACGAGGTCGAGCACAAGGAATTCAAGCTGGTCCAGGACCGGGTGACCGCCGAGGAGATCGCCGAGGTCGTCAGCCGCTGGACCGGCATCCCGGTCAACCGGATGCTCGAGGGCGAGCGCGACAAGCTGCTGCGCATGGAGGACGAACTGCACCGGCGCGTGGTCGGCCAGGAGGAGGCGATCAAGGTCGTGTCCGACTCGGTGCGGCGCTCGCGCGCGGGCCTGTCCGATCCCAACCGTCCCAGCGGTTCGTTCCTGTTCCTGGGCCCGACCGGCGTCGGCAAGACCGAGCTGTGCAAGGCGTTGGCCGATTTCCTGTTCGACAGCAGCGACGCGATGATCCGCATCGACATGAGCGAGTTCATGGAGAAGCACTCGGTGGCCCGCCTGATCGGCGCGCCTCCGGGCTACGTCGGCTACGAGGAAGGCGGCTACCTGACCGAGGCGGTGCGTCGGCGGCCGTATTCGCTGATCCTGCTCGACGAGGTCGAGAAGGCGCATCCGGACGTGTTCAACATCCTGCTGCAGGTGCTCGACGACGGCCGCCTGACCGATGGCCAGGGCCGCACGGTGGATTTCCGCAACACCGTGATCGTGATGACCTCCAACCTCGGCTCGCACCAGATCCAGGAGCTTGCCGGCGACGACTCTCCCGAGGCCTACACCCAGATGAAGGCCGCGGTGATGGGCGTGGTGCAGGCGCACTTCCGCCCGGAGTTCATCAACCGGCTCGACGACATCGTCGTGTTCCACCCGCTGGACAAGGTGCAGATCCGCCAGATCGCGCGGATCCAGATGCACGGGCTGGAACAGCGGCTGGCCGAGCGCGGCATCCGCATCGAGGTCGGCGACAAGGCCTTCGACCTGCTCGGCAACGTCGGCTTCGACCCGGTCTACGGCGCGCGCCCGCTGCGCCGGGCGATCCAGGCGCAGCTGGAGAATCCGCTGGCCCAGCGCCTGCTGGCCGGCGAGTTCGCCAGCGGCGATACCGTCAAGGTGGATGCCGCGGGCGGCCAGCTGGTGTTCGACAAGGGCTGAGCGCCGGAACTGTGGGGCGGGTCTCGACCGCCGTGGGCCACCGCGTCCGGCGCAATCCGGAAGGAACAAACCGTACAGGCGGGTCGAGCCCCGCCTTTTACATGCGGGCGCTGCCTTCGTAGGCGGCGATCTCCCCGTCGGCGAGCAGCGCACGCAGTTGCGCCGCCGAGGCGCGGCGCATCGGCTTTTCGTCGACGCTCGACAGCGGTGCCTGGCGCAACGCGTCGTGCGGCAGCACCGTCAGGTCGAACGCCAGGCCGTCGGCGCTGAACACCCAGACCGGGAAGTCCGCGCTGCGCGCCCGGTCGAGCCGCAGTTGCCGGTCGCGGGCGTCGGCGGGAATGCCATGGCCGTCGAGGAACCGGCCAACCGCATCGGCATCGTCGCTGTGCAGGTGCAGCTGTACCGGCGTGTTGGCGTCCGCGGTGCCTTCCAGCACCGCGCCGACGAGGCGCGGCGAGAATCCGGCGAAGAACTCCAGTGCGCGCAGTGCCGCCTCGCGGCGCTCGCGCAGCGCCGCGACCTGCGCGTCGCCGAGGAACAGCCGCTGGTACTCGCGCAGCGCGTCCTCGATCTCGCGGTTGCGCGGCAGCGAGGCGTCGTCGTGGATGCCCAGCCGCTCGGCGGCCTTGTGCTTGGCCTGGCGGAAGTCGCGGATCCCGCCTTCGGCCATCAGCCGGGCGGCCTCGTGGGCGAGACGGTGGCGGCGTTCGCGGGTGCGCGTCTGCGCATGCTGATGGGCGCGATGCATGCCATTCCCCTCGATGACCTGCCCCGACTGTACGCATTCGGCGTGACGGGTCAATGCAGGCCCGTCGCTTCGCATCGGGGACGTTCACATCAGAAGATGTCGAACGCCTCCTCGGCCGGCATGTCGTCCATCTGCAGGTCGATCTCCGACTCCATGCGTTCCAGGTCCTCGGCCTTCACGTACTCGATGATGCCGCCTTCGGACGTGGTCGGCAGCAGCCGGCCGCCCGCGGTCACCGCGACCCGGACCATGCCGTCCGGCGGCTCGTTCTGCGCCAGCGGCACGTCGGCCAGCGCGACGCGCATGAAGTCGATCCAGATCGGCAGCGCGGCGCGGCCGCCGTACTCGCGGTAGCCGAGCGAGCGGTTGTCGTCGCGCCCGACCCAGACCGAGGTCACCAGGTTGCCGCCGAAGCCGGAGAACCAGGCGTCGCGGTGGTCGTTGGTCGAGCCGGTCTTGCCGCCGATGTCCTCGCGCTCGAGCACGCGCGCGGCGCTGCCGGTGCCGCGGCGGACCACGTCGCGCATCATCGAGATCATCTGGTAGGCGATGCGGTCGTCGATCGCCCGCGGCGCCAGCACCGGTTCGGCGCCGTCCTCGCGCGCTGCCGGCGCGGCTTCCGGTGCCGCCGCCGGCACCTCCGGGGCGGTGGCGACGGGCTGCGGCGCAGGCGCGCTCGGCGCGGGACCCAGGTCGAAGCCGTCGACGACCGTCGACGGCGTCGCGGGCTGGCCCGGCGTGCCGCCGCTGGCGCAGGTCCGGCACGCGGTCGGCGGATTCTCCTTGTAGATCAGCGTGCCTTCGCGGTCGCGGACCTCGTCGATGAACCACGGCGTGACCCGGAACCCGCCGTTGGCGAACACCGCATAGCCGCGGGTGATGTCGATCGGCGTCAGCGACGGCGTGCCGAGCGAGATCGACAGGTTCGGTGGCAGCTGCGCCTCGTCGAAGCCGAACGCGCTGATATAGCCGCGCGCGTAGTCGACGCCGATCGAATCGAGCAGGCGCACCGCGACCAGGTTGCGCGACTGCACCAGCGCCTCGCGCAGGCGCATCGGCCCGACGAAGCGGCCGTCCGAGTTCTGCGGCCGCCAGTCCTGGCCGCGGCGCATGCGGAACAGCACCGGCGCGTCGAGCACGATCGACGCCGGGTTGTAGCCCTTCTCGAATGCGGCGGCGAAGATGAAGGGCTTGAAGCTGGAGCCGGGCTGGCGCCGCGACTGGGTGGCGCGGTTGAAGTTGCTGCCGGCGAAGCTGAAACCGCCGATCAGCGCGCGCACCGCGCCGTTGTCCGGTTCCATCGACACCAGCGTGGCCTGCGCGCGCGGCAGCTGGTCGAGCTGCCAGGTCACCACCGGCGGTGGCGGCGGCGCGTCGGCGTCCGCACCGGCGGGCGCCTTGGCGGCGGTCTCGACCCGGCGCACGCGGGTCAGGTCGCCGCGGGCGAGCAGCGCGGCGGGGTTGCGGCCGGTCCAGCGGCTCGCTGCCGCATCGAGGGTCACGGTGCTGCCATCGGCGAGCACGACGTCCGCGGTGTTGTTGCCGCTGCGGACCACGATCGCCGGCAGCAGGCCGCCCTGCGCGGGAATGCCGCGCAGCCGCGCGGCGGTCGTCGCCGCGTCCTCGTCGGCGGCGAGCTCGAAGGTCTGGTCCGGCTTGACCCAGCCGTGGCGATGGTCGTAGGCCGCCAGCCCGCTGCGCACGGCCAGCTCGGCGGCCGCCTGCATCGTCGGGTCGATCGTCGTGGTGACGTGGTAGCCCTTGGTCAGTACGTCGCCGCCGTAGCGGGCGACCATCTCCAGCCGCACCATCTCGGCCACGTAGGGTGCGTAGACCTCGATCGGGCGTTCGTGCGGCCGGGCATGCATCTCCACCGCGCGCGCGGCGGTGGCCTCCACGGCGCTGATGTAGCCCAGATCCTGCATCCGGGCCAGCACGTAGACGTCGCGGCGTTCGCGGGCGCGCTCGGGGTTGCTGATCGGGTTGCCGCTCGACGGGAACTTGGGGATGGCGGCCAGCGAGGCCATCTCGTCGAGTTCCAGCTGGTCCAGCGACTTGCCGAAATAGAACTCCGCGGCCGCGGCCACGCCGTAGGCGCGGTTGCCGAAGAAGCTCTTGTTGAGATACAGCTCGAAGATCTGGTCCTTGGTCAGCTGCCGCTCCATCTTGCGCGCCAGCAGCATCTCGGCGAACTTGCGGGTGAAGCTGTACTCCGAACTCAGGAAGAACTGGCGCGCGACCTGCTGGGTGATCGTCGAGCCGCCGGGCACGCGCCGGTCGTCGGTCGTGGCCAGCAGCCACAGCGCGCGCGCCACGCCGCGGTAGTCGATGCCGTCGTGCTCGTAGAAGCGCGCATCCTCGGTGGCGAGGAAGGCCTGCTTGAGCCGCTCGGGCACGTCCTCGATCTTGACCGGGTAGCGGCGGGTCTCGCCGAACAGGGCGATCAGCCGGCCGTCCCTGGCGTAGACGTACATCGGCTCCTGCATCTCGACATCGCGCAGCGAGGTGACATCGGGCAGCTTCGACGCGACGGCGGCATACAGGATGCCGGCGGCGACCGCGCCGAGGATGGCAAGGACAAGCGCGGCGACCAGGCCCCAGCGCAGCACACGGCGGAATCGGGACATGCGGGGCGGGTTTCCTGCGGTATCGGGGTCGTTTCTCATCGCGGGCAAGTATAGGGGACCGGCCCGCCCGCGCCCCACTGCCCGGCCGGGCCGGCAGCGGGCGGTGCGTCAAACCGGGGTTCGCCTGCCCCGGAAGTGTGCCCGGGCTTGCAGTTCCGGTTGTCCGCCCCCCCATCAATGGTTGCCATCGGCCACAAAGTCCGTTATCTAATGCGCCGGGACACGAGGCGCGCATAAGCGCCCGTGGCAAAGGGGAATATCGTGGGTCTCATCTCAAAGGGTCAGATGCCGCTCATCGGCGTCGACATCAGCTCGACCGCGGTCAAGCTGCTGCAGCTGTCGCGGGCGGGCAACCGCTACCGCGTCGAGCACTACGCGGTGGAGCCGCTGCCACCCAACGCGGTGGTGGAGAAGAACATCGTCGAGGTCGAGGCGGTCGGCGAGGCGATCCGCCGCGCGGTCTCGCGCTCGGGCTCGAAGGCCAAGCACGCCGCGGCGGCCGTCGCCGGGTCGGCGGTCATCACCAAGACCATCCCGATGCCGGCCGACCTCGACGAGGACGACCTGGAGTCGCAGGTCGAGCTGGAGGCGGTCAACTACATTCCCTATCCGATCGAGGAAGTGAACCTCGACTTCGAGGTGCTGGGCGCGATGCCCGGCAACGCCGAGATGGTGCAGGTGCTGCTGGCGGCCTCGCGCTCGGAGAACGTCGAACTGCGCGCCTCGGCCCTGGAGCTGGGCGGGCTGACGGCCAAGGTCATCGACGTGGAGGCCTTCGCGGTCGAGAACGCGTTCGCGCTGATCGCCGGCACCCTGAGCATCCCGGCCGACGGCGTGGTGGCGCTGGTCGACGTCGGCGCGACGATGACCACGCTCAACGTGCTTCGCCATGGCCGCAGCGTCTATTCGCGCGAGCAGGTGTTCGGCGGCAAGCAGCTGACCGACGAGGTCATGCGCCGCTACGGGCTGAGCTACGAGGAGGCGGGCCTGGCCAAGCGCCAGGGCGGCCTGCCGGAAAGCTACGAGGTCGAGGTGCTGGAGCCGTTCAAGGAGGCGCTGGTCCAGCAGGTCAGCCGGCTGCTGCAGTTCTTCTACGCCGGCAGCGATTTCAACCGCGTCGACCAGATCGTGCTGGCCGGCGGCTGCGCGTCGATTCCCGGCGTCGCCGACATGGTCGAGGAACAGATCGGCGTGCAGACGGTGCTGGCCAATCCGCTGGCGCAGATGACGCTGGGGCCGCGCGTCCAGGCGCATGCGCTGGCCCAGGACGCCCCGGCGCTGATGATCGCCTGCGGCCTCGCGCTGAGGAGCTTCGACTGATGGCACGGATCAACCTCCTCCCGTGGCGCGCCGAACGGCGCAAGCTGCGGCAGAAAGAGTTCGGCATGATGATCGCCCTCGCGGTACTGGCGGGGCTGGTGCTGTGGTTCCTGGTCAACATGTACTACAACGGCCAGATCAGCGGCCAGCAGGCCCGCAACGCGTTCCTGCAGCAGCAGATCGCCGAGGTCGACAAGCAGATCGCCGAGATCGACGAGCTCGACCGGCAGAAGGGCCGGCTGCTGGCGCGCAAGGACGTCATCGAGCAGTTGCAGGGCAACCGCTCGCAGATGGTCCACCTGTTCGATTCGCTGGTGCGCACGATTCCCGACGGCGTGCTGCTGACCTCGCTCAAGCAGGAAGGCCAGACGCTGACGCTCGAGGGGCGTTCGCAGTCCAACGCGCGGGTCAGCAACTACATGCGCAACCTGGAGAGCTCGGGCTGGATGAAGAGCCCGCGGCTGTCGGTGATCGAGGCGAAGGACGGCGTGGCGGGCCTGCCGTATTCGTTCCAGCTCAGCGTGCAGCTGTCGACGCCGGACAAGAAGGCCGAGGGCGACGCGGACGAGACGGACACCGGGCCGGCCGAGGCCGCCGCGTCCGAAGATGCAGCCGATCCGGCCGCCACGCCTGCGGAACCCGCCGCTCCGGCCGCCAGCGATGAAGGAGCCGCCTCGTGAGCAAGAAGAAAATGTCGCTGCGCGAGCTGGACATCAACAATGCCGGCGCCTGGCCGCTGGAGTACAAGATCGGCGCCTGCGTGCTGGTCGGGCTGCTGGTGTTCGGGTTGCTGTGGTACGTGCTGACGCGCGAGAAGGGCGACCAGCTCAAGAGCCTGGAATCGCAGGAAGCCACGCTGCGCCAGGACTTCGAGACCAAGCAGGGCCGCGCCGCCAACCTCGAGCCGCTCAAGCAGCAGCTCGCGCAGATGGAGCAGCAGCTGCAGCAGATGCTGCGCCAGCTGCCCAGCCGCACCGAGATGCCCGACCTGATCACCGACATCTCGCAGACGGCGATCGCCACCGGCATCCAGAACGACCTGTTCAAGCCCGGCGAAGAGGCGCCCAAGGAGTTCTACGCCGAGCAGCCGATCGCGCTGCGCATGGTCGGCACCTACCACCAGTTCGGCGCCTTCGTCAGCGGCGTCGCGTCGCTGCCGCGCGTGGTCATCATGACCATGCACGACATCTCGCTGAAGCCCCGCGGTGGCGGCGGCAACAACACCCTGTCCGCGATCGGCCCGAACTCGAGCCTCGAGCTGGTCGGTACCGTCAAGACCTACCGCTACCTCGACGAGGAAGAGACCGCGGCGCAGGAGCAGGCCGCCGCGGCTGCCGGAGGAGCGCGCTGATGAGCATCAATCCCAAGATCGGCGGTGCACTGGCGATGGCCGCGGCCGTGCTGCTGGCGACCGGTTGCGGTCGCGGCATCACCAGCAAGCCGGGCGGTGCGCCGAACCTGCAGCAGTGGGTCGAGGAGGTGCGCATGCGGCCCGCGCCGCCGCTCGATCCGCTGCCGGTGATGCAGCAGTTCGAGACCTTCGAGTACTCCGCGCAGGGGATCCGCGATCCCTTCAGCGACGCGTTCACCGATGCCGACAGCGGCAGCGGTCCGCGCCCGGATTCGAACCGCCGCAAGCAGACGCTGGAGCAGTTCCCGCTCGACAGCCTGGGCATGGTCGGCACCCTGCACACGGGACCGCGCATGGTGGCGCTGCTGCTGGCGCCGGACAAGATCACCCACCGCGTCGCGCCGGGTGACTACCTGGGACAGAATGACGGCCGGGTCACCTCGGTCAGTGCAGACCGGATCGAACTGGTGGAACTCGTTCCCGACGGGGCAGGCGGCTGGCTGGAACGGCCTGCGTCGATCGCGCTTGAAGACAAATGATGAGGGGAAGCATGATGACCGTTAGCAACGCGCGACGCCCGCAGCCGAATCGCGTCCGGAGCCCGATGCGGGCCGGACTGCTCGGCCTGGCGATCGGTTCGATCGCCGCCTTCGGGGGCGTCCATGCGGCGCAGCCCGCGGCGGCGCAGGGTGGCAGCCACACCTTTGCCATGGCCCAGGCGGCCACCGCGGCGGTACCGGCGGTGTCGGTGACCGACGTCGATTTCCGGCGCGGCGACGGCGGCTCCGGCAAGCTGATCCTGCGTTTCGACGGCGATGGCGCCGCGCCCGACCTGCGCACGCAGGGCGGCAGCGTGATCGTCAACCTCGGCAGCGCGACGCTGCCGGCCAGCCTGCAGCGGCCGCTGAACGTCACCGACTTCGCCACGCCGGTGCAGCGCATCGACGCCCGCGAAGGGGCGGACGGTGCGCAGATCGTGCTCAGCGCGCAGGGCAACTTCGAACCGCTGGCCTACCAGACCGGCCGCGACTACATCGTCGAGATCGTGCCGCGCGCCGCGGCCACCGACCGCGCGGTCGGCGCCGCCAGCACCGCGGCGACGATGGGCCAGGCATCCAGTGCCGACATCCCGGGCGCGCGCGCCTACAGCGGCTCCCCGGTGACGTTCAACTTCCAGGACATCCCGGTGCGCACGGTGCTGCAGCTGATCGCCGACGAGTCCGACCTCAACATCGTCGCCAGCGACAGCGTCGGCGGCAGCGCGACCCTGCGCCTGACCAACGTGCCGTGGGACCAGGCGCTGGACATCGTGCTGCAGGCCAAGGGCCTGGACAAGCGCCGCAGCGGCAACGTGATCTGGGTGGCCCCGCAGAGCGAGATCGCGCAGTTCGAGCAGGCCCGCGAGGATGCGCGCCTGGCGATCGAAGAGCGCGCGGAGATGGTCACCGAGTACATCCCGATCAGCTACGGCAATGCCGAGGACGTGGCCAAGCTGTTGACCGACGAGAGCAAGAGCGGCGGTGGCGGTGGCGGTGGCGGCAACTCGCAGAACCGCGGCTTCCTGTCCTCGCGCGGCAGTATCAGCTTCGACCGCCGCACCAACACCCTGCTGGTCATCGACATCCCGCAGCGGGTGGCTGAAGTCCGGCGCCTGGTGGACCTGCTCGACAAGCCGGTCGACCAGGTGGTCATCGAGGCCCGTATCGTCATCGCCAACGAATCGTTTGCGCGGGATATCGGTGCCAAGTTTGGGGTCAGCGGCAGTGCGGACCGCGTCGATTTCGGTGGCGCCCTTGGCTCGAATGGCGGTGTCGGCAACGGGCTCAATGTCAGTCTGCCGGCGCTGCAGGGTGGTGCGCCGGCGCTTGGCTTCACCATCCTCGGCAATAGCATCGACTGGAACGTCGAACTGTCTGCGCTGCAGCGCGAAGGTCGCGGTGAGGTGATCTCCAATCCGCGCATCGTCACCAGCAACCAGCGCGAGGCGACGATCAGCCAAGGCCAGGAAGTCGGCTACATTACTGTGACCGGTGGCCAGAGCAATAGTATTCCGACGGTCGAGTTCAAGGACGTGCTGCTCGAGCTCAAGGTCACGCCTACGATTACCAACGACGGCCGTGTGTTCCTGGCGATGGACATCAAGAAAGATGAGATCCAAGGTTACGAGGTTTACTCCGAAATCGGCCGGGTGCCGCTGATCAGCAAGCGCAACGTGACGACTGCGGTGCTGGTCGACGATGGCCAGACCGTTGCGATCGGCGGCGTCTACGAGTTCCGTGACACCAACGATCTGTCGAAGGTGCCGTTCCTTGGCGATCTGCCGATCCTCGGCAACCTGTTCAAGAGCCGGACCCGTGAGAAGGAAAAAGCCGAATTGCTGATCTTCGTGACCCCGAAGGTCATGCGGGTCGCGCAGCGTCCGGCGGGTTGAGTCGACCACTGCGGCAGTTGCATCGAACGGGGCCTTCGGGCCCCGTTTCCATTCCTGCTCCCGTCTCCGGAACCGGCGCAGCGCGCGCCCCGTTTCGCTGCGGTTGAACCAAGCCGGGCAGGACCGGTCAAACTGGGCCTGGCGCAGTGGGCGCCGACAATGGTCCGAGACATGTCCCCCGACACAGGCAATCCCGCCGAGCCGCACGCCTCCGATCTGCATGCCCGGTTCTCGGCGCTGCGCGAGGCCCTGTCGACCGAGATCATCGGCCAGTCGCGGCTGGTCGACCGGCTGCTGGTCGCGCTGCTGGCCGATGGGCACCTGCTGGTCGAGGGCGCGCCGGGGCTGGCCAAGACCACGGCGATCCGTGCGCTGGCCGCGCGCCTGGAGGCGGACTTCGCCCGGGTGCAGTTCACGCCGGACCTGCTGCCCGCCGACCTGACCGGCACCGAGATCTGGCGGCCCCAGGACGGACGCTTCGAGTTCCAGGCCGGGCCGATCTTCCATCCGCTGCTGCTGGCCGACGAGATCAACCGGGCGCCGGCCAAGGTGCAGTCGGCGCTGCTGGAGGCGATGGGCGAACGCCAGGTGACCGTCGGCCGGCAGACCTACCGGCTGCCGCAGCTGTTCCTGGTGATGGCGACCCAGAACCCGATCGAGCAGGAGGGCACCTTCCCGCTGCCCGAGGCGCAGCTGGACCGGTTCCTGATGCACGTGCGCATCGGCTACCCCGAGGCCGATGCGGAGATCCGCATCCTGGCGCTGGCGCGCGAGCGCGCGCTGGCGCTGCTGGACGCGGACGAGGCCGTGCCCGAGCGCCTGCCGCTGGAGGCCGTGTTCGCGGCGCGGCGGGCAGTGCTGGAGGTGCACCTGGCGCCGGCGGTCGAGCGTTACCTGGTCGAGCTGGTGCTGGCCTCGCGCGACGCCACGCCCTACGACCCGGCATTGGCCCGGCGCATCGCCTGGGGCGCGAGCCCGCGCGGGTCGATCGCGCTGGAGCGCTGCGCGCGCGCCAGCGCTTGGCTGGCCGGGCGCGATTTCGTGACCCCCGACGACGTCCGCGCGATCGCGCCGGACGTGCTGCGCCATCGCGTGCTGCCGAGCTACGAGGCCACGGCCGAAGGCTGGGACGGCGACCGCCTGGTCGCCGCGCTGCTGGACCAGGTGCCGTTGCCGTGATCCGTGCGGCGAGCTGCTTTTGTAGGAGCGCCTCTTGGGCGCGATGCTCTTGGCCGCGCCGGAGGTCGAAAAACGCATCGCGCCCAAGGGGCGCTCCTACGGGTAGCCTCGCGTGAACGAGGGCATCGTGCCCACGCTGGCCGAACTGCTCGCGTTGCGGACGGTGCCGCGTGGGCGTGGCGGCGCGCGGCGGGCGAGCGCGGGCGTGCGCCAGCAGGCGCTGGCCTTGCAGCGCGGGCATGGCATGGAATACGCCGAGTCGCGCGAGTACGTGGCCGGCGACGATGCCCGCCACATCGACTGGCGGGTCACCGCGCGCACCGGGCGCGCGCATACCAAGACCTTCCAGGTCGAGCGCGAACGCCTGAGCCTGATCGTCGCCGATACTGCCCCGGCGCTGTATTTCGGCACCCGGCAACGCTTCAAGTCGGTGCAGGCGGCGCGCGCCGGCGCGATCGCCGCCTGGGCCGCGGTGGCCGAGGGCGACCGTATCGCCGCGTTGCGCGGCACCGTGTCCGAACCGCCGGTGCCGCCGGGCAACGGCCCGCGCGGCGCCTTGCGCGTACTCGACGCGCTGGTGCGCTGGTACACCGCGCCGCCGGCCGACGACCTGGGCCTCGCGGTCGCGCTCGACCATGCCCGGCGCCTGCTGCGCCCCGGCTCGCGGATGCTGGTGCTGGCCGACCCCGGCAGCGTGGCCGCGATCGCGCCCGAACGCTGGACCGCACTGGCCGCGCACAACGAGGTGCTGGTGCTGCTGCTCAGCGACCCGCTGGAACGCGAGCCGCCGCGCAGGCGGCTCGCCTTCACCCAGGACGGCAACCGGCTCGAACTGGACCTCGCCGCCGCGCCGCAGCGCGCGCGCTGGCGGCAGGCGTTCGCCGATCCGCTCGATGCCGCGCTGGCGATGCTGCATGCGCGCGGCGTGCGTGCGGCCATGCTGTCGACCGATACGCCCGGCGATGCCTGGCTGCCGCTGTTCGGACGGCCCAAGGCGGCATGACGATGCAGGCGCCGGATCTCGTGCTGCGCGACATCCACCAGCCGCCGCCACCGTCGTGGTGGCCGCCGGCCCCCGGCTGGTGGCTGCTGGCCGCGGTGCTGTTGCTGGCCGCGATCGCGATCGGCGTGCTGGCCTGGCGCCGGCGCCGGCAGCTGCGCCGCTACCGGGATCTGTTCGACGCGCAACTGGCGGGTATCGACGATCCCGCGGCGCGGCTCGCGGCGATGTCCGCGCTGCTGCGCCGCGCGTCGCGGCGGGCCGACCCGCAGGCGGACCGCCTGCAGGGCGACGACTGGCTGCGTTTCCTCGACCGGGGCATGCGGCCGCCGGTGTTCGAACATGGCATCGGCGCCGCACTGCGCGACGGCCCGTTCCGGCGCGATGCCGGCGATGTCGATGTCGCCGCCGTCGAAGCGGCCGCGCGCAGCCGTTTCGCCGCGCTGATGGCGGGACGGCGATGAGCGCGTGGTGGTCCGCGTGGCTGGCCGATGGCGCAGGCGGATTCGCCTGGCCGGCGCTGTTGCTGCTGATCCCGCTGCCTTGGCTGGTGTGGCGGTTCGCGCCGCCGCTGCGTGCGCGCGGCGCCGCGTTGCGCATGCCCGCCGGCACCCCGCTGGCGACGCTGGCGGCTTCCGGCAGCGCGGGGCGCGGCGCCGGCATGCCGTGGCTGCTGTGGCTGGCCTGGGCGTTGCTGTGCGTCGCCGCGGCGCGCCCGCAGCAGCTTGGCGAGCCGGTGGCGCCGCCGCAGTCGGCGCGCGACCTGATGCTGGCCGTGGACCTGTCGGTCAGCATGGGCGAGGAGGACATGCTGATCGGCCGCCGCGTCGTCGACCGCCTGACCGCCGCCAAGGCGGTGATCGCCGATTTCCTCGAGCGCCGCGACGGCGACCGCATCGGACTGGTCGTGTTCGGCCAGCGCGCGTATGCGATGACGCCGATGACCCGCGACCGCGCGAGCGTCGAGCAGCAGCTCGAGGACACCGTGGTCGGCCTGGTCGGCCGCGAGACCGCGATCGGCGACGCGATCGGGCTGTCGGTCAAGCGCCTGCAGCAGCAACCGCAGGGCCAGCGGGTGCTGATCCTGCTCACCGACGGCGTCAACAATGCCGGCCAGCTGTCGCCGCTGAAGGCGGCCGAACTGGCGCGCGATGCCGACGTGCGCGTGCACACGATCGCCTTCGGCAGCGACGAGGGCGCGCTGTCGGTGTTCGGCTTCCGCATGCCGCTCGGTGGCGAGCCGATGATCGACGAGGCGGTGCTGCGCGAGATCGCCGACATGACCGGCGGCCGCGCGTTCCGTGCGCGCGACACCGCCGAACTGGCGGGCATCTATGCCGAGATCGACCGGCTCGAACCGGTCGAGCTGCCAGGGCCGCAGTTGCGGCCGCGGATCGAACGCTATCCGGTTCCGCTGGCCGCGGCCGCCGTCGTCGCGCTGCTCGCGCTGCTGCCGTGGCGGCGCTGGCGTGGGCGCGGCGACGGCAACGACGGGGGTGGGGACGTGGCGGAGGTGGCGCGATGACCGCGTTCGATGCCGTGCATTTCCTGCGTCCGCAGTGGCTGTGGCTGCTGCTGGCCCTGCCGCTGCTGGTCTGGGCCTGGCAGGCCCGGCGCCGCGCCGACAACGCCTGGCGCGACAGCGTCGATCCGCACCTGCTGCCGCACCTGGTCGAGACGGGGCCTGGGCGGCGCGGCATCGCGGCCCTGTCGGCGCTGCTGCTCGGTGGCGCGCTGGTGGTGCTGGCGCTGGCCGGGCCGGCATGGCGGCAGGCCGCGCAGCCGTTGCAGGGTGCGAACGTCCCGCTGGTGCTCGCGCTGGACCTGTCGTCGTCGATCGAGGCCGGCGACCTGCCGCCGTCGCGGCTGCTGCAGGTGCGCGCCAAGCTGGCGGCGCTGCTCGCGCAGCGCAGCGGCGGGCAGGTGGCGATGCTGGCCTATGCCGACGATGCGTTCACGGTCGCGCCCCTGACCGACGACGTGCGCAACGTCGCGCTGTATCTCGATGCCCTGTCGCCGACGGTGATGCCGGTCGACGGCAGCCGCGGCGACCGTGCGATCGCCCAGGCGACACGGTTGCTGCGGCAGGCGGGCGCATCCAGCGGCCAGATCCTGCTGGTCAGCGACCATGCCGACGGCGATGCCGTGCAGGAGGCCGCATCCGCACGGCGTGCCGGTTACACGGTGTCGGCACTGGGCGTGGGGACGCCGGCCGGCGCACCACACCCCGCGGGCGACGGCCTCGCGCGGCTCGACGCCGCGTCGCTGCAGGCGCTGGCCCGCGCCGGCGGTGGCCGCTATCACGCGATGACCGCCGATCCCGCCGACCTGCGCGCACTGGACGTGCTGGATCCGCAGGCGGGCGGGAACGCGTCGCCTGCGACGTCCGAAAGCGGCGCGCGCAGCTGGCGCGACGAAGGCTACTGGCTGCTGTTGCCGTTGCTGGCGCTGGGCCTGCTGGCGTTCCGGCGTGGCGCCGTGGTCGCGGTGCTGGTGCTTGCCGCGGGCCTGTCGCTGCAGCCGGCGCATGCGCAGGCGTCGCGCCCAACGCCTGCACCCGACACCATGGCGGCCGATGACGCGCCGCGCGGCACGCTGTGGCGGCGCGCCGACCAGGCCGCGCACCGGCAGCTCGAGCAGGGCAATGCGGCCTACCGCGGCGGTCGCTACGACGAGGCGGTGCAGCGCTGGCGCGGCGTGCCCGGCGCCGATGCCGCCTACAACCGTGGCAACGCGCTGGCCAAGGCCGGCCGCTACGACGAGGCGATCCGCGCCTACGACGAGGCGCTGTCGTTGCAGCCGGGCATGGAGGACGCGATCGCGAACCGGCAGGCGGTGGAAGCCGCGAAGGCGCGCAAACCGCCACCAGGGAATGCAGGGCAGGATTCGCGCGGACAACCGCAGCCCGGCGACGACACTTCCGGCGGCGCCCCCGGGGACAGTGGCGAGGGCGCGCCGTCGCAGGCGCCACCGTCGCAATCCCCGCCGCCGCAGTCCGGCCAGCCCGCGCCCGAGCCTCCACGGGGTGAGCCCGGCCAGCCCGATGCCGACGACGCCGGCAGCGAGCCCGGGACGCCGGCAGGCCAGCAGGATCAGCAGGCTGCCGATGCCGAGCTGCGCGCGCAGATCCAGCGTGCGCTCGATGCCGGCCAGGCCGGCGCCGAGCCGGGCTCGGAAGGCGCCGAAGCCACCGATGCGCCCAGCGAGACCGCCGCCGAGCGCGAGCGCCGCGAAGCCAATGCGGCAACGCTGCGTCGCCTGCCGGACGATCCGGGTGGATTGCTGCGGGCCAAGTTCCGCCTGCAGCACGAGCGCCGCCAGGGTGCGCAGCCATGAGCCGACGCATCCGCCGTGGCTGGCCGTGGCTGTTGCTGCTTGCGCTGCTGGCCTGCGGCAGCGCCGCGGCGCAGGACCGCGTGCGTGCCTGGCTCGATCGCGACCGCATCGCCTTCGGCGAGACCGCGACGCTCAACGTCGAGACCACCGGGCCCGGCGTGGATGTACCGGACTGGACGCCGCTCGACCGCAATTTCGAGACCAGCGGCCATACCAGCCGGCGCCAGGTCGAGCTGGTCAACGGCCGGCGCAGCGAGCGCACGCTGTATGCCGTTGCGTTGCGGCCGCGGCGCGAAGGCGTGCTGACGGTGCCGGCGCTGCGGCTGGGGAACGCGACCACCGCGCCGCTGCAGCTCAGCGTCGCGCCGGCCCGCATCGCCGCGGCGCATGACGGCGCGCCGGCCTTCATCGAATCCGAGGTCGATGCGCAGTCGCCCTACGTCCAGCAGGCGGTGGGCTACACGCTGCGCTTGTACTACGCCGCGCAACTGGTGTCCGGGCAGCTCGACCAGCCGCTGCCGGACGGTGCGACGCTGCAGCGCGTCGGCAGCGACGTCCAGTACCAGCGCGACATCGGCGGAACCCGCTACCAGGTGCTGGAGCGGCGCTTCCTGCTGGTGCCCGAGCGCAGCGGGCCGCTGACCGTGCCCGGCGCGCGTTTCGAGGGACGCGGCATCGGCGGTGGCGGCATGTTCGGCGACATGCTCGACCGCAGCCCGTTCAGCCGGGGCCCGCGCCGGCTCGACGCCAACGGGCCGCCGAGCGTGCTCGACGTGCAGCCGATCCCGGCCGGCGCGCCGCAGCCGTGGCTGCCGCTGTACGGGGTCGATGGCCGTTGGCTGGACGCACCGGATACGGCCGGGGTCGGACAGGCGACCACGCTGGTGGCCGAGGTCCGCTACGACGGCAGCACCGCCGCGCCGCTGCCCGAGCTGGTCCTGCCCGACGTCGACGGTGCCCAGGTATTCCCCGAGCCGGCGGAATTCGACGAGACCTTCGACAATGGCCGCCCGCAGGTGCTGCTGCGGCGGCGGTTCTCGATCGTGCCCTCGCATGCGGGCCCGTTGCGCATCGCCGGTCCGCGCATCGACTGGTGGGACGCGCGCGCGGGCATCGCCCGGACCACGGCCCTGCCCATGGTCACGCTGGACGTGGCGCCGGGCAGCGGCTCCGCCGATATGCCCGCCGTGGACACGAGGCCGGCCGCCAGGGGCCCGGATAGCGTTGCCGCGGATGCCGGCGGCGGCGCGTGGCGTGGCGGCCGTATCGCGCTGCCGGTGCTTGCCTGCATCCCGCTGCTGGTCGCGGGCCTGTGGCTGTGGGCCGGTCTGCGCCGGCGCAGGCCCACGGCAATGCCGAGTGTCGCGGCGGACGCGGCCGCGTCGTCACCGTATTCTCCGACGTCACCGCCGGTTGCGCCGCATCGTGCATTGCTGCAGCTGCTGCAGACCGGCGGCCAGGACGAGGTCTCGGCGGCACTGCGTGCGTTGACGTCGCCGCCGGCGCCATCGATCGATGCACTGCGCGCGCGCCTGCGCGATCCGCAGCAGCGCGCCGCGCTCGACCAGTGGCAGCAGGCGCGCTGGGCCGGCGGCGACGTGGTCGCCGCGCGTGCGCGGCTGCGCGCGGCGTTCCGGGATGGCGCCGACCTCGCCGCCGCCGCCGCACCGGTGCTGCAGGCCGGCCTGCCGCCGCTGTATCCGCAGCGCTGATCGCAGCGCCGGATGCGGGGCGATCCAGCGGCCGCGTGGCGCACATCGAGGCACGGGCAGGTTCTGGGGCGAGGCCGCTTCTGCTAGGGTCTGGCATTCGATGCGTGTCGCGACTCCAGCGTGTTGCGCGGCACGGCGCATTTCCCACTCCCGACTTCAGGAAAAGATCCGCCCATGGTGACAACCGCCGAGCGCCGTCGCATGCCGCTGCACTGGAAGATCGCCATCGGCTTCGTCGCCGGTCTGGTCCTGGGCCTGGTCGCGCATTACAGCGGGCTGTCGGCCTGGACGTTCGGCGACCCGGCATCCGCCGCCTGCGCCGCCGATCCCGCGCCGTGGCATTGCCGGCCGGTGATCGACAACCTCGTCGCCTATGTCACCCAGCCGCTGGGCACGCTGTTCCTGAGCCTGATCTTCATGCTGATCGTGCCGTTGCTGTTCTCGGCGCTGGTGGTCGGCGTCTCGGAGATGGGCGACGTCGCGTCGCTGGGCCGCATCGGCTGGCGCACGCTGGCCTGGACGGTGCTGCTGTCGGGCATCGCGGTGCTGGTCGGCCTGGTCATGGTCAACCTGTTCCGGCCCGGCGCCGGCGTCGATCCGGCGCTGGCGCAGCAACTGCTCAGCGAAGGCGCCGAGCGCACCGCCGCGATCGTCAGCGACAGCCGCACCGGCGCCAAGGGCATGGAGATGCTGCTGTCGATCGTGCCGCAGAACGTGGTCGGCGCGGCCTCGGACAACGCCAACATCCTGGCGCTGATGTTCTTCGCGCTGATGTTCGGCATCGGCCTGGTGCTGGCGCCGAGGTCCGATGCGATCGCCACGCTCAAGCGCGGCATCGAGGGCCTGTTCGAGGTCTCGATGACGCTGATCGGCCTGGTGATCCGGCTCGCCCCGATCGCGGTGTTCTGCTTCATGTTCAACCTCGCCGTGGTGTTCGGCTGGGACCTGCTGATCCGGCTCGGGGCCTACGTGCTGGTCGTGGTCGGCGCGCTGGCGCTGCACATGGTGGTGACCTATTCGCTGGCGCTGCGCCTGGTCGGCGGCTGGTCGCCGCTGAAGTTCTTCCGCGGCGTGCAGGAGGCGATGCTGCTGGCGTTCTCCACCGCGTCGAGCAACGCCACGCTGCCGACCGCGCTGCGGGTCGCCGACGAGAACCTGCACCTGCCGCGCAAGGTCTCGCGGTTCGTGCTGACCATCGGCGCGACCGCCAACCAGAACGGTACCGCGCTGTTCGAGGGCGTGACGGTGATCTTCCTGGCGCAGTTCTTCGGCGTCGACCTGTCGTTCGGCCAGCAGGTGCTGGTGATGCTGGTCTGCATCCTCGGCGGCATCGGCACCGCCGGCGTGCCCTCGGGCTCGCTGCCGGTGGTGGCGCTGATCTGCACGATGGTCGGGGTGCCGGCCGAGGGCATCGGCCTGGTGCTGGGCGTCAACCATTTCCTCGACATGTGCCGGACCACGGTCAACGTCACCGGCGACCTCGGCATCGCCGCGCTGGTGTCGAAGGGCGAGCGCGACGAGGACGAGGACGGAAACGGCAACGGAGGCGCCGCTGTCGACGGCACCCCGGCCGCGGCGGTGCCCGGGCCGCACTGAGCGCCACGGCGGGCACCCCCGCCGTCGCGCGCGGTCGCGCGGCGGTGGTGGGCAGAGTGCGGCGGCGGACACCGCACCGGCAGCGATTCCGCGGGCATGGGACAATAGCCGGCTCCCGTCCCCGCCGCCGCCCGCCCGTCCATGACCACGCCGACCCGTCGCGAACTCGCCAACGCCATCCGTTTCCTCGCCATCGACGCCGTCGATGCCGCCAAGTCCGGCCATCCCGGCATGCCGATGGGCATGGCCGACATCGCCGAGGTGCTGTGGAACGACTTCCTCCGCCACAACCCCGGCAATCCGCAGTGGTTCAACCGCGACCGCTTCGTGCTGTCCAACGGCCACGGCTCGATGCTGCAGTACGCGCTGCTGCACCTGTCGGGCTACGACCTGCCGCTGGAGGAGCTGAAGAACTTCCGCCAGCTGCACAGCCGCACCGCCGGCCATCCCGAGCGCCACGAGACGCCCGGCGTGGAGACCACCACCGGACCGCTCGGCCAGGGATTCGCCAACGCGGTGGGCTTCGCCCTGGCCGAGCGCCTGCTGGCGCAGCGCTTCAACCGTCCCGGTTTCGCCGTCGTCGACCACCGCACCTGGGTGTTCCTGGGCGACGGCTGCCTGATGGAAGGCATCTCGCACGAGGCCGCGTCGCTGGCCGGCACCCTGGGCCTGGGCAAGCTGGTCGCGTTCTGGGACGACAACCACATCTCGATCGACGGCAACACCGAGGGCTGGTTCACCGACGATACCCCGGCGCGCTTCGAGGCCTACGGCTGGCGCGTGATCCGCGGCGTCGACGGCCACGACAGCGAGGCGATCTCGCGCGCGATCAGCGAGGCGGTGTCCAGTGACGACCGGCCGGTGCTGGTGTGCTGCCGCACGACGATCGGCTACGGCTCGCCGAACCGCGCCGGCAAGGAATCCTCGCATGGCGCGCCGCTGGGCAAGGACGAGTCCGATGCCACCCGCGCCGCGCTCGGCTGGACCCATGGCCCGTTCGAGGTGCCCGAGGCGATCCGCGAGGCCTGGCGCGCGACCCGCGCCGGCCTGGAACGCGAGGCCGAATGGAACGCGTTGTTCGAGGCCTACCGCGACGCCCATCCCGAAGCCGCCGCCGAACTGGTGCGCCGCTCGCACGGCGAACTGCCGGCCGGGTTCGTCGAGGCGGCCGACGCGTTCATCGGCAAGCTGCAGGCCGAAGGCCCGACGATCGCCTCGCGCAAGGCCTCGCAGATGGCGATCGAGGCCTTCGCGCCGCTGCTGCCGGAACTGATCGGCGGCTCGGCCGACCTCGCGCATTCCAACCTGACCCTGTGGAAGGGCAGCAGGTCCGCGGCCAGCGCCGACGCCAACGCCAACTACGTCTACTACGGCGTGCGCGAGTTCGGCATGACCGCGATCGCCAACGGCCTGGCGCTGCACGGCGGCTTCATCCCGTTCGACGCGACGTTCCTGGTATTCAGCGACTACGCGCGCAACGCCGTGCGCATGAGCGCGCTGATCCCCGCGCACGCGATCCACGTCTACACCCATGACTCGATCGGCCTCGGCGAGGATGGCCCGACCCACCAGCCGGTCGAGCACCTGGCGTCGTTGCGCTACATCCCCAACAACGACGTCTGGCGCCCCTGCGACGCGGTCGAGTCGGCGGTGGCGTGGAAGGCCGCGATCACCCGTACCGACGGCCCCAGCTGCCTGGTGTTCTCGCGCCAGAACCTGCCGCACCAGGCGCGCGACGCCGCGCAGGTGGCCGACATCGCCCGCGGCGGCTACGTGCTGAAGCATTCGGCCGGCACGCCCGAGGTCATCCTGATCGCGACCGGCTCGGAAGTGGGCCTGGCGATGCAGGCGGCCGAGCAGCTCGGCGACGGCGTGCGCGTGGTGTCGATGCCGTCGACCGACGTGTTCGACCGCCAGGATGCGGCGTACCGCGAGTCGGTGCTGCCCGGCGCCGTGCGCAGGCGCGTCGCGATCGAAGCCGGCGTCACCGGCTTCTGGCGCGCGTACGTCGGGCTCGACGGCGCCGTCATCGGCATCGACAGCTTCGGCGCCTCGGCCCCGGCCGACCAGCTGTTCCGGCACTTCGGCATCACCGTCGAGAAGATCGTCGAGGCGGCCAGGGCGCTGTGACGCGCGATCGTCGATCGCACGGAAGGATCCGTATCGCGTAGGTCGGGCCAACGCGCCCGACGCACGGGATGCCGGAAGACGGGCGCGCCTGCGTCGGGCGCGTGGCCCGACCTGCGGCCTGCGTATCGGCGGCTACGCGGCGATGCGTCCGATCTTCCCGACCCGGGCACCAAGTGCGCACCGGGCTTCTTCCGGATCGTGCGGCATGCTGTGGTGGAGAACGCTCAGGCCGGTTTCATCTCGGCGAAACGCGCGATCAATGCCGCGTCGATCGCCGAAATGCCGGTTGGCAGCTGCGCGGCCGGCGTCCAGAGCAGGCGGGCGATTTCCGACGTCGGGGCGAAACCGGCGATGTCCGTGATCTGCGCCAGGAACAGCGCGCCGAAGATGCGCGCCGGTCCGTCGCCATCCGGGCGGTCCAGGACCAGCCATGCCGCCAGGCGCAGTCGGCCGGGCGTCTGGCCGGACTCTTCGGCCAGTTCGCGGCGGGCGCAGCGCTCGGCGGATTCGCCGGGATCGATCCAGCCGCCGGGCAGCTCCCAGACGCCGCGCGACCTGTTGCGCACGAGCAGCACGTCGCCATCGTGGCGGGCGAGGACCAGGGCAAAGGATGTGGCAGGCAGGTCTGGCGGCAGTCCGGCGCTGCCCGTGTGGATGGCGACAAGCGATTCGCCGCGTTCGTTGGTGATCGGGAGCATTGACGATTCTTGCACCGGCATGTCGGTGCGTAGATACCGTCTTGCGGCGGCCTATGCAATGGCGTGCTGGGGATCGAATGGCTTGCCCGAACGCAGGACGCCCCAGACCAGGTGGAGGAGCTTGCGCATGACGGCGCAGACGATGACCTTGCCGGGCTTGCCGCGTTCGGCCAGACGCTCTGCGAAGGCGGCCAGGACCGGATTGTGGCGTTTGGCCACGATCGCCGGCATGTAGAGCCTGGCACGCAGGACGGCATCGCCGATGCGCGAGATGCGGACCTTGCCCTGGTACTTGCCGGATTGGCGCTGGGCCGGGTTGAGGCCGGCATGGGCCACGATCTGGCTGACGTCGCTGTAGCGCGCCAGAGAGCCGAGCGAGGCCAGCAGGGCGGCGGCCGTGGTCTGGCCGATGCCGGGGATGCTGTCGAGCAGGTCGCGGCGCTCACGCAGGTCCGGGTCACTGTCGATGTGTTCGGCGAGCAATCGCTCGATGTTCCGGATCTGCTGCTC
>NZ_JAIWPT010000029.1 GCF_021191695.1 Proluteimonas luteida | reverse complement strand
GGGTCTCGACCCGCCATTGTGTCGCCCGACGTGGCGGGTCGAGACCCGCCCTACCTCTGGCGTTGGTGGGGCAAGGCGGCGTGGACCTATGCGATGCGTCCCAGCAGCCACGCCCATGCCGGCAGCGTGACCAGCGACATCAGGATGCCGTAGCCGATCAGCGCAGCCGCCAGTCGCGGTGCCAGGCCGTGCGCGATCGCCAGCGCCGCCGCGGTGATCATCCCGGGCATCGCCGATTCCAGCACGTTGACCTGCAGCATCGTGCCCTGCATGCCGAACAGCAGCGACAGCGGCAGCGCCAGCGCCGGCATCACCAGCAGTTTCAGCAGCAGGCCGGCCGCCAGCGGCCGGAGTTCGTCGCGCGGCATGCGCAATTGGATCGACAACCCCACCGCCAGCATCACCAGCGGCAGCAGCGCTGCCGCAAGGCTGCCCAGCGCCGAGGCGATCCACGTCGGCGGCGCCTCGGGCATCAGCGTCAGCCCGAACAGCAGCGCCCACAGCGGCGGAAAGCGCAGGATCCGGCGCACGATGTCGCGCCAGCCCGGCGCCGCGTCGCCGCTGCTGCGCGCGATCACCGTCAGCCCGAACGTCGACAGCAGCACGAAGGTGCCGAACTGGTCGTAGACCACCGCGTAGGCGACCGCGTCGGCGCCAAGCAAGGCCGCGACCATCGGATAGCCGATGAAGCTGCTGTTGCCCAGCGCCACGCACAGCAGCAGCACCGCGGCCTCGTCGCGGCGCAGGCGCAGCCACCGCGCCAGCGGCAGCACCAGCATCACGGTCGCCAGCGCAAGCAGCCACGGCGTCGCCGCCAGGCCCAACAGTGCGCTGTCGAAATGCAGCTTCGGCACGTGCAGCAGCACCGCCGCCGGCAGGCAGACATGCAGCACCACCAGGTTCAGCACCTCGGCGGCGTTGCCGGGCATCACCCGCAGCCGCGCGAACAGCATGCCCAGCGCGAGCATCGCCAGGATCAGGGCAAAGGCGTCGAAGGCCATGGCGGCCGTGGTTCCGTGTGTGGGGGAGGGCCATGGTACGTTCCTGCCGCGGATCCGGTCCCGTGGATGCGGCACCGATCGCGGTCAGGCGGAATTGTGGAAGCGCCATTCCTGGGTCCTGCCGCCATAGCCGTAGGCCGCCGCGCGCACGTCCTCGACATGGATGTAGCTCTCCTCGTGCAGGTCGCCGAACAGGCGCGAGAACGCCTCGAATGCTTCGCGGATGTAGTCGGCTTTCTGCTGTTTGGTATTGGTCTCGTCGGTGATCTTGATGTCGAAGTAGATACTGCTCCTGCCCTGTTCGACCAGCGGGCGGCCGCCCACGAACCAGTCTGCAGGGTCGACGTATTCGACCAGGATCGACGTGACCGCCGGATCCTTGCCGAGGATCCGGGTGGTCAGCTCCGACAGCGTCGAGGCAACGACCGCGGCCGGGACGGTGGATTGGGTTGTGGCGATCTTCACTTTGAGGATGGGCACGGCGAGTTCCTTTTGATTAGCAATGCAACTATATAAGCGGAGTGGAAGCGGCTCATTCCATTGCGGACCGGATGTTGCGGACGCCGACGACGGCGGCTGAGAAGGCGTCGTCGCCGATCCGCCGCTTGATTCTCCGGGTCGCACCGGCGCTGGCCTGGTTGAGCGCTTCGCGCATCGCTTGCGCAGCGGGCGTGGGATGGATCGTCTGCGCACGACCGTCGTGCGCCGAGGCCTTGCGGACCAGCAATCCTTTGGATTCGAGCGCGTCGAGCAGGCGGGTCGCGGTGGGCCGGGCGATCACCTGCATGTCGGCGATCTCGAACGGTGCCAGACCGGGATGCTGCAGCACCGTCCGCAGCAGGAAGGCCTGGGACGGCGTCAGGCCGAACGGCGCGAACGCGGCGGCCCACCAGCGTTCGAGCTGGCGCGCCAACGCCGCCGTGTTGAAGTAGAGGCAGCTTTCGAACATACGCCGATCCTACCCGCACTTGATTAGCTATGCAATCAAATTGGGATCATCACGTCCTTCCGGGAAGCCTCACGCGCGACAGCGGGACAAGATCCTCATCTACGGGAAATGGCGGCGTAGCGCCGCGCTTGCTGGGCCGGAGAATTCTCCCGGAGCCGGACTCCGGGGGAGTCAGGTTCCGCTCTACTCGCCCAGCGTCAGCAGGCTGGCATTGCCGCCGGCCGCCGTGGTGTTGACGGTCACGGTCTTCTCGGTGGTGAAGCGCGGCAGGTAGTGCGGGCCGCCGGCCTTGGGGCCGGTGCCGGACAGGCGCTGGCCGCCGAAGGGCTGCACGCCGACGACCGCGCCGATCTGGTTGCGGTTGACGTAGACGTTGCCGACGCGGGCGCGCGCGGTGATCCTCTCGACGGTCTCGTCGATGCGCGAGTGGATGCCCAGGGTCAGGCCGTAGCCGGTGCCGTTGATCGCATCGATGACCGCGTCGAGCCGGTCGGACTTCCAGCGGATCACGTGCAGCGCCGGGCCGAAGTTCTCGCGCTGCAGCTGCGACAGCGACTGCAGTTCCCAGGCGCGCGGGGCGAAGAAGGTGCCGTGCGCGGCGTCCGGGCCGAGCGGCGTGGTCGCGATCAGGCGGGCCTCGCCGGCCATGCGCTCGGCGTGGGCTTCGAGCATGCGCAGCGCGTCGGCGTCGATCACCGGGCCGACGTCGGTCGACAGCAGCGCGGGGTCGCCGACGGTGAGTTCCTGCATCGCGCCCGCCAGCATGTCGATGACCTTGTCGGCGATGTCGTCCTGCACGAACAGCACGCGCGCGGCCGAGCAGCGCTGGCCGGCCGAGGTGAAGGCGGAGGCCAGCGCATCCTTGACCAACTGCTCGGGCAGCGCCGAGGAGTCGGCGATCAGCGCGTTCTGGCCGCCGGTCTCGGCGATCAGGGTGCCGATCGCGCCGTCGCGCGCGGCCAGGGCGCGGTTGATCGCCAGCGCGGTCGCGTTGGAGCCGGTGAACACCACGCCGGCCACGCGCGGGTCGGCGGTCAGCGCGGCGCCGACGCTCGCGCCGTCGCCGGGCACGTACTGCAGCACGCGCTCGGGCACGCCGGCCTCGTGCAGCAGCCTGACCGCGGCATGGCCGACCAGCGTGGTCTGCTCGGCGGCCTTGGCGATGACGGTGTTGCCGGCCACCAGCGCGGCGGCGATCTGGCCGGCGAAGATCGCCAGCGGGAAGTTCCACGGGCTGATGCAGACGAACACGCCGCGGCCCGACAGCTGCAGCGTGTTCGACTCGCCGGTCGGGCCGGGCAGCGCTTCGACGACGAACAGGCGGCGCGCCTCGCCGGCGTAGTAGCGCAGGAAATCGACCGCCTCGCGCACTTCGGCGATGCCGTCGGGAATCGTCTTGCCGGCCTCGCGCGTGCACATCGCGACGAACGCGGCGGTGCGCGCCTCCAGCAGGTCGGCGGCGTGTTCGAGGATCGCCGCGCGCGAGGCGGCCGGCAACGCGTTCCAGTCCGCGTGCGCCTCGCTGGCGTTGCGCAATGCCTGTTCGACGGTGGCGCTGTCGGCGGCCTGCCACTGGCCGACCTGCACGCGGCGATCGGCCGGGCTGGTCACGGTCACGGTGTCGCCCGACGTCGTGGCGCCCGGCACCAGCGGGGCGGCGGTCCACGGACCGGTCGCGGCCCGGATCTGCTCGGCGAGTGCGGCGAGCTGCGCGTCGTTGGCGAGGTTGACGCCCATGGAATTGCTCCTGTCGTGCGACTGGCTGCGGTAGAGGTCGACCGGCAGCGGAATGCGGGGGTGGGGAACGGCGTCGAAACCGGCGACGACCTCGACCGGGTCGCGGATCAGGTCGTCGATCGCGACGTCCTCGTCGCTGATGCGGTTGACGAAGCTGGAGTTGGCGCCGTTCTCGAGCAGGCGCCGCACCAGGTAGGGCAACAGGTCCTCGTGCGAACCCACCGGGGCGTAGACGCGGCAGGGCACGTCGAGGCGGTCCGCGGGGATCACCTCGGCGTAGAGGTCGTCGCCCATGCCGTGGAGCTTCTGGAATTCGAATGAATACTGTTTGCGCCGGTTCCCTTCCCCCGCCTGCGGGGTGAAGGCATGCGGCTCACGAGCCATTGGCTCGTGCATGCCTGAACGCCCTGCGCGCTGCGCCGCAGGGCTGGGGCGCGAGGCGAGGTGCCCCGGAGGGGCGGATGGGGGCACTTCGGACGCGGCGCCCTCACCCGGAACGGCTGCGCCGTTCCGACCTCTCCCGGAGGGAGAGGTGTCCGGCAGCAACGCTTGCGCCATCCGATGCACCGCGGCGATGGTGTGCGCGTTGTGGGTGGCGAACATCGGGTAGATCGCGTCGGTCGCCGACAGCAGCCGGCACGCGTTGGCCAGATAGCTGACGTCGGTGCTGGGCTTGCGGGTGAAGACCGGATAGCCCGGGTGGCCCTCGACCTGCGCGCGCTTGACCTCGCTGTCCCAGTACGCGCCCTTGACCAGGCGCACCGGGATGCGCCGGCCGTGCGCGCGGGCCAGCGCGGCGATCCAGTCGATGACGAACGGCGCACGCTTCTGGTAGGCCTGCACGACGATGCCGAAGCCGTGCCAGCCGGCCAGCGAGGGATCGGTCAGCGCGGCCTCGATGACGTCGAGCGACAGTTCCAGCCGGTCGGCTTCCTCGGCATCGATGGTCAGGCCGATGCGATGGTCCCTGGCCCGCTGCGCGAGGTCCAGCAGCCGCGGCGCCAGCTCGGCCAGTACGCGTTCGTGCTTGGCATGCTCGTAGCGCGGATGCAGCGCCGACAGCTTGACCGAGATCGACGGCGCAACGATCTCGTCAGCGAACGGCCCGGTGCCGCCGATCGCGTCGATCGCCTTGCGGTAGGCCTCCAGATAACGGTCGGCGTCGGCCTGGGTCAGCGCGGCCTCGCCGAGCATGTCGAACGAATAGCGGTACGCGGCATTGGCGCCCTTGCGGCTACGCGCCAGCGCCTCGCCGATGGTCCGGCCCATGACGAACTGGTGGCCCATGATCCGCATGGCCTGGCGCACCGCGAGCCGGATCACCGGTTCGCCGACCCGGCCGATCAGGCGCTGGAAGGCGTTGTGCACGTTGCGCCGGGTGTCGTCGGCCAGGTCGACCAGGCGGCCGGTCAGCATCAGGCCCCAGGTCGAGGCGTTGACCAGCACCGAGTCGGACTGGCCGAGGTGCTTCTTCCAGTCGGCCTCGCCCAGCTTGTCGCGGATCAGCCGGTCGGCGGTGTCCTGGTCGGGGATGCGCAGCAGCGCCTCGGCCACGCACATCAGCAGCACGCCTTCCTCGCTGCCGAGGTCGTACTGCTGCATGAAGGCCTCGATCGCGCCCTGGTCCTGCGCGCGCCGGCGCACGCGGCGCACCAGGTCGGCGGCGGTGGCCTGGATCGCGGCACGGTCGGCCTCGCCCCAGCCGGGCACCGGGGTGCGCGCCTGGGCCAGCAGCTCGCGCACATGGGTGGTCTCGTCGCGGGTCCAGGCCGCGGTGATCGCGGCGCGCAGCGACGAGGGAAGGACCGGCGGCGCGGCGGGCAGGGGGCTGGCGTTCAAGGGGCGATCCGGCAGGCGGAGACGAGGCCGCGATTCTAGGGCGTGTCAGGCGCTGCCGGATAGGCCGAAACGGTCAGGTGGAAGCCGTCGGCAGGCCGCGTCCGCCAGGCGACCGGCCGGCCCGGCAACCGCCGGCGCAACGGGGCGACGCTGCCCCGGCCGGCGGGCGCCGCGGCGCACGGTCCCGGCCGGCCGGAGCGCGGCCGGCAGGCGTCCGGGGAAATGCCGCAGTGCGGCATCCGGGGCCAGCTTGCCCGTAAATGCCGGCCACGGCTACGATGCTGTGGTTTTACGCAGCACGCCGCCGCTCCTGCGCACGATTTTCTGCCCCTGCCGGGGCGAGGACGGATGCGTTCCCGCCAGCCAACGCCAGCTCAGGCACTTGGGGTTCGATGTGATGCAAGCCGGTCGTTTCAAGCAATGGATGATGGGCGTCGCGGCCTTGGCGATGTCCGCCGGCGCTGCCGCGCAATCCGCCGATCCCAAGCCCTGGCAGCTCAACATGGGCCGCGGCGTCACCGCGTCCTCGCAGCATGCCTACGAGGCGCACATGCTGGCGCTGTGGATCTGCGTGGCCATCGGCGTGATCGTGTTCGCCGCGATGGCCTACGCGATGTTCAAGTTCCGCAAGTCCAGGGGCGCGGTCGCGGCGCAGTTCAGCCACAACACCACCGCCGAGATCATCTGGACGGTGGTGCCGGTGGTGCTGCTGGTCATCATGGCGGTGCCGGCGACCAAGAAGCTGATCGCCATGTACGACACCCGCGACTCGGAGATGACGGTCAAGGTGACCGGCATCCAGTGGATGTGGAAGTACGAGTACATGGGCGAGGACGTGGCGATCACCAGCCGTCTCGACCGCGAAAGCGACCGCCTGCGCCAGAACCGCGGCAGCACCCGTGCCGAGATCGACGCGCATCCGGCCTATCTGCTCGACGTCGACAACCCGCTGGTGCTGCCCACCGATACCAAGATCCGCTTCGTGGTCACCGCCGACGACGTGATCCACTCCTGGTGGGTGCCGGCGCTGGGCTGGAAGCAGGACGCGATCCCGGGCCTGGTCAACGAGGCCTGGACCGAGATCCTCGAGCCGGGCATCTATCGCGGCCAGTGCGCCGAGCTGTGCGGCAAGGACCACGGCTTCATGCCGATCGTCGTGCGCGCGCTGCCGCGCGAGGAATTCGACAGCTGGCTCGCCGCCGAGAAGGCGAAGAACGCGCCACCGGCCGAGCCCGCGCCCGCGCCGGCACCTGAGCAGGCGGACGGGGATGCCCCGGCCGCCGCGCAGACCCCATCCGCACCCGCCGCGCCCGCGGCCGGCTGATCGATTCCGAGGCCCGCAGCTCATGTCCACGCATACCGGTACCGCCGCGCACGACCACCACGACACGCATGCCCACAAGCAGGGGTTCGTCCAGCGCTGGTTCTTCTCCACGAACCACAAGGACATCGGCACGCTGTACCTGCTGTTCTCGTTCGTGATGTTCATCATCGGCGCGGGCATGAGCGTGATCATCCGCACCGAACTCGCCGCCCCGGGCCTGCAGCATGTCAGCCCGACGTTCTTCAACCAGATGACCACCATGCACGCGCTGGTGATGATCTTCGGCGGCGTGATGCCGGCTTTCGTGGGCCTGGCCAACTGGATGATCCCGCTGCAGATCGGCGCGCCGGACATGGCGCTGCCGCGCATGAACAACTGGTCGTTCTGGATCCTGCCGTTCGCCTTCACCCTGCTGCTGATGACGCTGTTCCTGCCCGGCGGCGGCCCGGCCGGCGGCTGGACGCTGTATCCGCCGCTGTCGCTGCAGGGCGGCAACAGCGTGTCGCTGACGATCTTCGCCATCCACATGATGGGCATCAGCTCGATCATGGGCGCGATCAACGTCATCGCGACCATCCTCAACATGCGCGCGCCGGGCGTGGACCTGCTGAAGATGCCGATCTTCTGCTGGACCTGGCTGATCACCGCGTTCCTGCTGATCGCGGTGATGCCGGTGCTGGCCGGCGCGGTCACGATGCTGCTGACCGACAAGTTCTTCATGACCTCGTTCTTCAACGCCGCCGGCGGCGGCGACCCGGTGATGTACCAGCACATCTTTTGGTTCTTCGGCCATCCCGAGGTCTACATCATGATCCTGCCGGCGTTCGGCGTGGTCAGCGAGATCATCCCGACCTTCAGCCGCAAGCCACTGTTCGGCTACCAGGCGATGGTCTACGCGACGGCTGCGATCGCGTTCCTGAGCTTCATCGTCTGGGCCCACCACATGTTCACCGTGGGCATGCCGCTGGGCGGCGAGATCTACTTCATGTTCGCGACGATGCTGATCTCGATCCCGACCGGCGTGAAGGTGTTCAACTGGGTCAGCACGATGTGGAAGGGCTCGCTGACGTTCGAGGCGCCGATGCTGTGGTCGGTCGCGTTCGTCATCCTGTTCACCATCGGCGGCTTCTCGGGCCTGATGCTGGCGATCGTGCCGGCCGACTTCCAGTACCACGACACCTACTTCGTCGTCGCCCATTTCCACTACGTGCTGGTCACCGGCGCGCTGTTCGGCATCATCGCCGCGGTGTACTACTGGTGGCCGAAGTGGTCGGGCCGCATGTACAGCGAGTTCTGGGCCAAGGTGCATTTCTGGTGGACGATCGTGTTCGTCAACCTGCTGTTCTTCCCGCAGCACTTCCTCGGCCTGGCCGGCATGCCGCGGCGCATCCCCGACTACAACGTCGTGTTCGCCGACTGGAACCTGATCAGCTCGGTCGGCGCGTTCGGCATGTTCGTCACGCCGTTCATGATGGCGGCGATCCTGCTGCATTCGCTGAAGAAGGGCGCGCCCGCCGCCGCGCGCGCCTGGGAAGGCGCCAAGGGCCTGGAGTGGACGGTGCCCTCGCCCGCGCCGCACCACACCTTCGCCACGCCACCGGTGATCAAGCCCGGCGACCTGGCCCACGACGACATCAGCCACTGAGCCGACGGACGCGATGCAGGCCGCCATGCCCACGCCAGACGCCAACGACGACCTCGCCGCGCGCCGCCGCCGCGCGCGCCGCACCGCGGGCATCGTCGCGCTGATCGCGGCGGGCATCTATGTCGCCTTCATCCTGTCGGGAGTGATCGGGCGATGAGCGCGCAGGCGAAGAAGGGCCTGGGTATCGGCAAGCTGGTCGCGGTGTCGGTGGCCGCCTTCGCCTTCACCTTCTCGCTGGTGCCGCTGTACCGCATCGCCTGCGAGAAGGTGTTCGGCATCCGCCTGGACAACAGCGCGGCCGTCGCGCCGGCGACGACGGCCGCGG
Organism: Proluteimonas luteida; assembly: GCF_021191695.1. Classification (GTDB taxonomy): domain Bacteria; phylum Pseudomonadota; class Gammaproteobacteria; order Xanthomonadales; family Xanthomonadaceae; genus Luteimonas; species Luteimonas luteida. The sequence continues at coordinate 23,745 of NZ_JAIWPT010000029.1, read as the reverse complement.
CGGACGAGGCGCGGGTGGTGACGGTGGAGTTCGACGCCAGCGTCAACTCGCACCTGCCGTGGTCGTTCCGCCCCAACCAGACCCGGATGCAGGTGCGCGTGGGCGAGCAGTACGAGACCACCTACTACGCGCACAACGACAGCGCGCGGCCGATCGTCGGCAGCGCCACGCCGTCGGTGGCGCCGGCGCGCGCCTCCGGCTATTTCCAGAAGACCGAGTGCTTCTGCTTCACCGCGCAGACGCTGGAAGCGGGCGAGACCCGCGACATGCCGGTACGTTTCATCATCGACCCGTCGCTGCCGAAGGACGTCAACACCGTCACCCTGTCCTACACCTTCTTCAAGAACGATGTGCTGACCTCGCGCCTGGCCGCCCATGCGGCGTCCGGACGCGGAACCCCGGGGCCGGCGGCCGCGCCCTGACGCGCGCTTCGACCCTGCCCCGCCACCCGCCGCACGCAAACCGGATACCGCCATGGCCCACGTCCATCCCGAGCACAAAGACGCCGACATCTACTTCGTGCCGCACGACAGCAAGTGGCCGGTGTTCGCCTCGGTGTTCCTGTTCGTCACGATGCTGGGGCTGGCGAGCTGGTTCAACGAGGCCAGCTGGGGCAGGACGACGTTCTTCGTCGGTGCCGCGGGCCTGGCGTTGATCCTGTTCAAGTGGTTCGCCGACGTGATCCTCGAGTCGGTCTCGGGTTACTACAACCGGCAGGTCGACGTGTCCTTCCGCATGGGCATGGTCTGGTTCATCTTCTCGGAAATCATGTTCTTCGCCGCGTTCTTCGGCGCGCTGTTCTACGCGCGCACGCTGGCGCTGCCGTGGCTCGGCGGCGAGGGCTCGGGCGTGATGACCAACTCGGTGCTGTGGGACGGCTACAGCGCGGCCTGGCCGACGTCCGGCCCGGGCGCGGTCGGCGGCAGCTTCCAGACCATCCCGGCCTGGGGCCTGCCGCTGCTCAACACGCTGATCCTGCTGGCCTCGGGCGTGACCATCACCATCGCCCACCACGCGCTGCGCGCCGCGCAACGCACCCGGCTGCTGGTGTTCCTCGGCGCGACGATCCTGCTCGGCTGCGTGTTCCTGTTCTTCCAGATCGAGGAATACGTCCACGCCTACCGCGACCTCAACCTGACCCTGGGCTCGGGCATCTACGGCTCGACGTTCTTCATGCTGACCGGCTTCCACGGCGCGCACGTGACGCTCGGCACGATCATGCTGATCGTCATCTGGCTGCGCTGCTTCCGCGGCCACTTCAGCAGGGAGAACCATTTCGCGTTCGAGGCCGTGGCCTGGTACTGGCACTTCGTCGACGTGGTGTGGCTGATCCTGTTCCTGTTCGTCTACGTCGTCTGACGACGACGCAGACGAACGGGAGTCGGGATAGGGGATTCGGAATTGGAGAAAGCAGTCTGCTTGCCCGCCTTTTCGAATCCCCAATCCCCAATCCCGCCGCGTGGGGCCGGCGGCCTCAGCCGTAGACCCCATGCGGCCTGATCCATCCCATCCCGATCGCCAGCAGCACCAGCAGGATCAGCGCGACCGACAGGCCGATGCGCCGGGTCAGCGCCTTGACGGTGCGGTCGCTGCGGCCCCTGTCGGTCAGCATGTAGTACAGGCCCGCACCGAGGTTCCACAGGATGAGCAGCACGAACGCGATGATCAGCAGCGTCTTCAGCGAGTCGTTCATGACCATGGCGGTCTCCGGCGTGGGCGGGGCGTGAGCCGATTGTCGCAGCTTGCGGGAACCCCGGCGTGAGCCGGCGCGGCACCCGCATCGCCGGCTGGACGCTCGCCGTCGCGCTGATGGCCGGTTTCGCGGCGCTGGGCCAGTGGCAGCTGTCGCGCATGCACGAGAAGCGGGCCATGCTCGATGCGGTCGCGCAGGTGCTGGCCGAGCGCGACCCGGCTCCGCTGACGCTGGCGGCGGACGCCACGCGTCGCCTCGATTACGATTGGGTGCAGGGGCCAGGCCGCTTCACCGGCGAACGCGCCTTCGTGCTCGACAACCAGGTCCACGACGGCCAGCCGGGCCTGCGTGTCTACCGGCTGTTCGCGCCCGACGACGGGGCGCCGCTGCTGGTCGATCTGGGCTGGGCGCCGATCGCGGACCGGGCCACGCGGTTGCCGGCGGCGGAGATCGTGTCCGGTGCCGGCCTGGTCGACCGTCCGCAGGTCGTGCGCGGGCTGCTCGCGCCGCCGCCGTCGCCGGGCCTGGCACTCGGTCCCGCGCTGGGCGACGGCGCCGCGTTCCTGATGACCCGCCTCGACCCCGCGGCGATCGCCGCCGCCGCGCGCCTGGATGCGCCGCCGCTGCGCGTGCTCAGGCTCGATCCGGCGTTGCCGCTGGGCTACGCCCGCGATCTCGACATCCTGCCCAACACGCTGCCGCCCGAGAAGCATCTCGGCTACGCGGTGCAGTGGTTCGGGCTCGCCCTGGCGGTGCTGGCCACCGCGCTGATCCTGACCTTCCGGACATCCCGCCGATGAATGCCCCCGTCCCCGACGCCGAGCGCAACCGCAACCGCCTGCTGCTGGTCGCGATCGTCGTGCTGTTCCTCGGCAGCGCGCTGGTCGCCGGCGCGCTGCGCTTCTCGGGCTGGCGGCCCGCCGGCATGCAGAACCATGGCGAGCTGCTCGATCCGCCGGGCGACCTGCGCGGGGTCGTGCCGATGCTGGCGACCGGCGGCGAGTACCTGTGGCGGCCCGCCGAACGTCGCTGGCGCATCGTCGTGGCGCCGCCGGCCGGCTGCGCCGCGGCCTGCATCGAGCTGGCGCGCGAGCTGGACCTGGTCTGGCAGCTGTTCGGCCGCAATGCCGACCACGTCGACATCCTGTGGGTCGGCGACGTGCCCGAGGGCGCGGTGCGCAACAGCGCCTGGCGCGAGATCGCGCCCGATCCCGCGCTGCGCGCCGCGCTGCCACGTGTCGACGGCGCTGCCGGGGAGGCGGACAATGGCGTTCCCGCCTACGTCGTGGACCCGAACGGGTTCGTGATCCTGCGCTATGCCCCGGGCTTCGATCCGGGCCACCTGCGCGCGGACATGGCCAAGCTGTTGAAACTGAAGTGATGCACTCCCCGTCCCCTCCCGCGCGCGGCAGCGCGTTCAAGCCCGCGGTCCATCAGCGGCCGGCTGTTCATCGGCATTTCCACCGCATCGCGTGGTTCACGGTCGCGTTGACGCTGTGCGTGATCGTGTTCGGCGCGTTCGTGCGGCTGTCCGACGCGGGCCTGAGCTGCCCGGACTGGCCGACCTGCTACGGCCGTGCGGCGTGGCCGCAGGCGGCCGAGGACGTGGCCGGCCACGCCGCCAGCGCGATCCGCCCGTTCGAGGCCCACCGCGCCTGGCGCGAGCAGGTGCATCGCCATCTCGCCGCCGGTCTGGGCGTGCTGGTGCTGACGCTGGCGCTGATCGCGGTGCGCCGGCGCCGCTTCGGCATCGCCCAGGTGGTCGGTGCGTCGCTGCTGGTCGCACTGGCGATCCCGCTGTACATGCGTGGCCACACGCTGGCGGCGCTGGGCATCGCCGCGCTGGGCGAGGCGCTGCTGCTGTTCGCGGCGCTGCGCTGGTCCAACGTCGACCTCGCGCGCGCGGCGGTACTGACCCTGGCGGTGGTGATCTTCCAGGCGCTGCTCGGCAAATGGACGGTCACGCTGCTGCTCAAGCCGATCATCGTCATGGGCCACCTGCTCGGCGGCATGCTGACGTTCTCGCTGCTGCTGTGGATGGCGTGGCGGGCGACGGTCCGCCCGATCGTGCTGGTCGATGCGCCGGTGCTGCGGCGTTGGGTCGTCGCGGGACTGGCGCTGGTCGGCGTGCAGATCGCGCTCGGCGGCTGGGTCAGCGCGAACTACGCCGCGCTGGCCTGCGGCGCCGGCGGCTGGATCACGTCCGAGCCGCACTGGATCGATTTCCCGCAGTGCATGGCCCAGTGGTGGCCGGACGCGGACTACCGCGAGGGCTTCGTGCTGTGGCGCGGGGTCGGCGTCGACTACGAGGGCGGCGTGCTCGACGGCGCGGCGCGCATCGCGATCCAGATGGCGCACCGGATGATGGCGGTGGTGGTGTTCGCGTACCTGATCGCCTTCGCCGCGCGGCTGCTGCGCACGCCCGGCCTGCGCGGCTGGGCGGTGGCGCTGGCCCTGCTGACGCTGGCCCAGGTCGCGCTCGGCGTGCTCAACGTCAAGCTGGCGCTGCCGCTGTGGGTGGCGGTGCTGCACAACGGCGGCGCCGCGCTGCTGCTGTTCGTGCTGGTGTCGCTGCTGGCGCGGCTGAAGCGGCCCGACTGACGTGGCCGGCAACGCAGGCCAGTACTGGGCGCTGACCAAGCCGCGGGTCGTCGCGCTGATCGTCTTCACCGCGCTGGTGGGCATGTTCCTTGCGGTGCCGGGGCTGCCGCCCCTGCGCGAGGGCGTGTTCGGCCTGCTCGGCATCTGGCTGGCGGCGGCGTCGGCCGCGGCGATCAACCACCTGATCGACCAGCGCATCGACAAGGTCATGGCCCGCACCGCGCACCGGCCGCTGGCCACCGGCGCGCTGCGGCCGGTCCAGGTGCTGGTGTTCGCGCTGGGGCTGGGCGCCGCGTCGATGGCGATCCTGGTGCTATTGGTGAACCCGCTGACCGCCGGCCTGACGTTCGCCTCGCTGATCGGCTATGCGGTCGTCTACACCGGTTTCCTGAAGCGCGCGACGCCGCAGAACATCGTCATCGGCGGCATCGCCGGCGCCGCGCCGCCGCTGCTGGGCTGGGCCGCGGTGACCGGCATGACCGGGCAATGGGACTGGGCCCATGCGCTGCTGCTGGTGCTGATCATCTTCGTCTGGACGCCGCCGCACTTCTGGGCGCTGGCGATCTTCCGCCGCGAGGACTACGCGCGCGCGCTGGTGCCGATGCTGCCGGTCACGCACGGCGTCGCCTACACCCGCTGGCAGATCCTGATCTACACCGTGCTGCTGGTGCTGGTCACGCTGCTGCCGACGGCGATCGGCATGAGCGGCCTGTTCTACCTCGGCGGCGCGGTCGTGCTCGGCCTGGTGTTCCTGTGGTACGCGTGGCGCATGCTCGACCCGCCGGACGAGTTCTTCGCGATGCGGATGTTCAACTACTCGGTGGTCTACCTGATGGCGCTGTTCGCGTTCCTGCTGGTCGACCACTGGCTGCTGCCGTGGCTGCCCGTGGCGGGCGGCGCGGCCGGCGGGCTGGAGTTCCAGCGGATCGGCTGAGCGTCGTGTGCCGGGTGCGCCGGACTGCGCGTGTGGCGGATCGCGATCCGCCACACGCATTGCCGGCCTCGGGGTGGCGGGTCGGGACCCGCTCTGCGAGGGTGGATCCGCCGTCCGACGGGACGCGTCGTCCGGCGCAGGCCATCGTCAGCCCTTCTTCGCGGCCTTCTCGGCGCGTTTTTCCTTCAGGGTCTTGACCGGCTTCTTCTTGGTCTCTTTCTTCTTGTCGAGGCTCTTTGCCATCGCGTCGTGCTCCGGTGGTGGCGCATCGCGGCTGCGGAGGGATTCCGCGCCGGGCCCGATCCGGCGCGGGTGCCGGCCGGATCACGCTGCATGCTACGCGCTGCGGCGGACGACGGAAATCGGCGTGGCACCGCCGCCGGGATCGCCGCGGCGGCCGGCGTCCGACCGCCGGATCCGGCAGGGCGGTCAGCCCCGCACGTCGGCGGCGACGGCGTTCTCGCCCGGCGTCACGTGCAGGCAGGCGTCGGGATTGCCGCCGGTGAAGCTGGGAGGCATCAGGCAGCTGCGCGGCTCGAAGTCGAAGGTGGTCTGCCAGCCGGTTTTCGGGTCCTGGCGCAGCGCGACCATCACGTCGACGTTGTTGACCACCAGCCGGGTCGACTGGCTGTCTCCGGTGCCGGGCGCCCAGCTGTCGAGCGTGCGCGCCAGGCCCGGGTCGAGCAGCTGGTTGTCGTCGAGCAGGCCGCGCACCTGTGCCAGCGCGGCCTCGTGCGCCTGCGCACCGGCGGCCGGGGTCACGTTGACGCTGACCAGCAGGCCGTCCTGCTGGCGGAAGGCGATGCGGGTGGAGGGCGTCGACAGCAGCTTGCCGTTCGGCAGCCGCAGCGTGACCTGGCGCGGCTGGTCGATGGCGTGCTCGGCCACGGGCGTCCCGTCGGCCAGCGGCCAGGCCAGGTCGACCTGCTCGTCGACCGGCGTCGTCAGGTCCACATGCAGCGGCTTGACGAGCGGGGGCGTGGTGTCCCGGGCACAGCCCGCGAACAGCAACGTGGCGATGGCCAGCATTGCGGCGAGCGGGCGCGCGCGGCGCAGGATCCGGGGGGCGAAGCGGGGGGCGATGGACATGGCGCGGTACCTGTCGAAGGGGAGATCGGACAAGAAACATGGGGCAGGGCACCGTGTCGCCTGCGCCAAGCGCAGGCACGACATGGTTCTGGATGGACGGGCGGGCCGCACGGTGGGACGTGCGCCGGCACCACCGGTCGATCCCCCTTGAGCGCGATCAGAGCAGCGGCGAGGTTAACGATGTGTCGACGGCCCGGAACCCGGTCACGGAATCCGGTGCGGTCCGCACCTTGTCGGGGCGTGGCCGCGGCGCGGCCGGCATCGCCGCGACGAGCCGGTGTCAGCGGCTGGCGAGCGTGGCGTAGAGCGTGCGCAGCTCCTGCTTGCCGGCGTCGTCGATGGTGCGGTTGCGCTGCAGCTCCTGCAGTTCCTCCAGCCGCTGCCGCAGCACCTGCAGGTCGAGCTGGTGGATCGCGTCGAGCAGTTCCTCGCGCCAGCTGGCCTCGTCGCCGGGCAGCGTCTGGCTGGCCAGCTTGCGCAGCGCGGGCGCCTCGGCGCGTTCGTCGAAATGCGCCAGCAGCATGCCGCTGTTGATGTCCGGGCGCATGCTGACCACGGCGATGATCTCGGTCAGCAGGTCGATGCCCGGCTGGCGCAGGGCGACGAAGGGGTACGGCGGCTGCAGTTCCAGTGCCAGCGCCGGCTTCTGCAGCAGCAGCGCGATCGCGTGGCGTACCAGGCTGCGCTTGGGCGCGGGCGCGCCGCGGCCGCCGCGCATCGGCCTTGGTGGCGGCGCAGGCGGCGCGGCGGCCGCGCCGACGCCGGTGAGTTCGGTCAGCCGCTGGCGCATCAGGTCGCCGAAGGCACCGTCGGGAATCTGCGCCAGCAGCGGCCTGGCGCGTTCCGCCAGCCGTGCTTTGCCGTCGAGCGTCGACAGGTTGATGCCCTCGCCGGTGGCGTCGAAGAAGAACGTCGACAGCGGCGTGGCGTCCTGCAGCCGCGCCTCGAAGCCGGCGGCGCCCTCGTTGCGCACGATGGTGTCCGGGTCCTCGCCGTCGGGCAGGAACAGGAAGAACGCCTGGCGGCCGTCGCGCATGCGCGGCAGGACCGAGGCCATCGCCTTCTCCGCGGCGCGGCGGCCCGCGGCGTCGCCGTCGAAGCAGAAATACACGTCCGGGGCGTTGCGGAACAGCAGTTCGGCGTGGTCGGGCGTGGTCGCGGTGCCCAGGGTCGCGACCGCCTGCGGCACGCCGTGCTGGAACAGCGCGACGACGTCCATGTAGCCCTCGACGACGACCAGCCGCTCGATCCTCTGGTTGGCCTGGCGTACCTGCCACAGGCCGTAGAGCTCGCGGCCCTTGTGGAACAGCGGGGTTTCCGGCGAGTTGAGGTACTTGGGCGAATCCTCGGGCCCGAGCACCCGGCCGCCGAACGCGATCACCCGGCCGCGCCGGTCGTGGATCGGGAAGACGATGCGGTCGCGGAACTTGTCGTAGCTGTGGCCGCGGTCGTTCTTCGACAGCAGGCCGACTTTCTCCAGCAGCGCGACCCGGCGTGGATCGGTGCCCAGCGCGTCCTTCAGCGCCGAGAAGCCGTCGGGCGCGTAGCCGATCGCGAACTGTTCGCGGACCGCGGCATCGACGTCGCGGCGGTCGAGATAGGCGCGGGCGCTTTCGCTGGCCGCGAGCTGCCTGCGGAAGAAGCGCGCGGCGGCGTCGAGCGCGTCGTACATCGGCGCGCTGTCGGACTGCGGCGCGCGCTGCTGCGGGTTGTCGCGCGGGATTTCCATGCCGGCGCGCCGGGCCAGCTCGTCGACCGCGTCGAGGAACTCGAGCCGGTCGTAGTTCATCAGGAACGAGATCGCGGTACCGTGCGCGCCGCAGCCGAAGCAGTGGTAGAACTGCTTGGTCGGCGACACGGTGAAGCTCGCCGAGCGCTCGTCGTGGAACGGGCAGCGCGCGGAATACTCCTTGCCCTGGCGCTTGAGCGGCACGCGCGCGTTGATCACCTCGACGATGTCCGTCCGGGCGAGCAGGTCGTCGATGAAGGCGTCGGGGATGCGGGCCATGTCAAACGGCCCCGGGTGGCGCCGGCCGCGCCGCGCACGGCCGCGCCACGCGTCGGTTGCGGCGCGTGGCGGCGGAGGTGCGGATGCGGGAGAAGCGGGCCATGCAGGCGATAGGATGCCATGCATGGCAAGCCCGGCCGCGGCGGATGTGGGGTCGCGGCTGCGCCGCGGCGAGGGCCTCAGCCCGCCCCGGGGCGGTGGGCGTCTGTCGGCGGCGGCGCGGCGGTTGCTGCGGCAGCCGCACTGGTCGCCCCCTGCCGCTGCGCGCGTTTGGCCAATGCGCGTTCGACCGACGCGCGGCGCAGGCGCTCGTCGATGACCGCGGTGATCAGCGCGCCGACGAAGAAGATCGTCGCCGCGTAGTACATCCAGACCAGCAGGATCACCAGGGTGCCGAACGAGCCGTAGGCGCTGCCGGGCGCGGCCCGGGCGATGTAGACGCCGATCGCCCAGCGGCCCAGCACGAACAGCGCGGCGGTGATCGCGCCGCCGAACAGCGCCTGGCGCCAGCGCACGCGGCGGTCGGGCAGGTAGTGGTACATCAGCGCGAACGCCAGCGCATAGAGCACGAAACCGGTGACGTTGCCCAGCAGCGGCAGCAGCGACGGCACGTTGGCGAACACCACCTCCAGCACCGTCGTCGCCAGCGTGGAGGCCAGCAGCAGGAAGCCCAGCGCGAACACCACGCCGAACGAGAACACGCGCTTGCGCAGGAACGCGACGATGCCGCCCGCCAGCTGGTCGCCGTCGGTGTGGAAGATCAGGTTCAGCGTGCCCTGCAGCCGCGCGAAGACCACCGTCGCGCCGACGAACAGCAGCAGCGTGCTCCACAGCCCGGCCAGCGAGCCGACGTCGGGCTGCTCCGTGGCGTTCTGCAGCACGGTCGCGGCGACGGCCTGGGCGCCGCTGCCGGCCAGCTCGCCGATCTGCACGAGCAGCGCTTCCTGCGCCGATGGGTACAGCGACGCGGTGATCCACAGCACCAGCACCAGCAGTGGCGCCAGCGAGATCAGCATGTAGAAGGACAGCGATGCCGCGTGGGTCAGCAGGTCGATCTCGACGAAGCGCTTGACCAGGGCGACCGGCAGGCTGTCCTGGACGCGGTCGACCACCTTGTCGACGCGATGGCGGGCGCGGTGCCAGCGCGTGCGCGGGACGACGGCGTCGGTGGCGGTGTCGATCGGATCGGTGGGGTCGGTCGGGTCGGACGATGTGGTCATGCGGCGGACGGAAGCGGAGGACGGGGCGGGGACATCGTGGACGCCGGGAGGGCCGCATCCGCGTCCGTGCGACGTCGCCGCCACGGTAAACAGTCGCGCGTACGGGCGTGTGACGGGACTTGCGGCACGCCGGGCCGCGATGCGGCGTGCCGGGATCAGTCGTCGGCCGCGCCCGCAGCGAGCCGGCGCAGCGCCTTGCCCTCGACGCGCTGCACGGTCCATTCGTCCTGGCCGACGGCGCCGAGGGTCCGGTAGAAGCCGATCGCCGGCGCATTCCAGTCCAGCACCGACCACTCGAAACGGCCGCAGCCGCGCGCGAGCGCCAGTGCGGCCAAGTGCCGCATGAGGCGCCGGCCGAGGCCCTGGCCGCGGAACGCGGGCCGGACGTACAGGTCCTCGAGATACAGTCCGCGGCGTCCGAGGAACGTCGAGTAGTTGTGGAAGAACAACGCGAAGCCGGCCGGCACGCCGTCGACCTCGGCGATCAGCACCTCGGCGCCGGGCGCCGGGCCGAACAGCCCGTCGGCGAGCGCCGCCTCGTCGGCGACGACCGCGTCGGGCATGCGCTCGTAGTCGGCCAGTTCGCGGACGAACGCCAGGATCAGCGCCACGTCGTCGCGTCGCGCCGGGCGCAGCACGACGCCGGGGCGCGTGTCCACGGTCATGCCAGCGACTGCTTCACCAGCCGCGAGACCTCGCCCATGTCGGCCTTGCCGGCGAGCCTGGGCTTGAGCACGCCCATCAGCCTGCCGATGTCGGCCGGGCCGCTGGCGCCGGTCTCGGCCTTCGCCGCGGCGATCGCCTCGACGATCTCCGCCTCGCCCAGCTTGGCGGGGAGGTAGCGCTCGATGACCACGATCTCCTCGCGCTCGACCGACGCCAGGTCCTCGCGGTTGGCGGCCTCGTACTGCGCCACCGAATCGCGGCGCTGCTTGACCATCTTGTCGAGGATCGCGATCACCGCGGTGTCGTCGAGCTCGATGCGTTCGTCGACCTCGCGCTGCTTGATCGCGGCATTGATCAGCCGGATCACGCCGAGCGTGTGCCTGTCGCCGCCCTTCATGGCGGCCTTCATGTCGTCGGTGAGTTGCTGCTTCAGGGGCATGGCGGGTGTCCGTATGGTCGGTGGGGAGGGCTGTCGGCCTGCGGGCGCGGCCGCCGGGAAGCGCCGGGCGCGATGCCGGCCCCCGAGAGGGCCGCCGCCATGGACGGCAGCACGACAAAAAGCCGGCAGCGCGTGGGCGCAGCCGGCTTTTGCATCAACAAACGATCAGGCCGGGCGGGGTGCCGCCCGGTCGCGCCGATCAGTACAGGCGCTGGCGCTTGGTGACGTCGCGCGAGACGCGACGGGCCTGACGCTTCACGGCGGCAGCGGCCTTGCGCTTGCGCTCCTGGGTCGGCTTCTCGTAGAACTCGCGCTTGCGGGTTTCAGCGAGCACGCCCGCCTTTTCGCAGGTGCGCTTGAAACGGCGCAGCGCAAACTCGAAGGGTTCGTTTTCGCGGACTTTGACGCTTGGCATGGAATCTCCGGGGATTTGACCGTCCGACCGGCGCTGACCGGGTCGGATCGACTTGCGAACTCGCATTCCACCGGGCTCCGGCCCGGCGAGCCGCGTATGATAGCCGCACCCCCGTGGTGCGTGCAAGCGGGTCCGCCCGCGGCGCGATCCGGGCCGTGGCGCCGGCCCTGCCCGGCCCGCGGCCCAGCGGTCGCGCCTGCCCCCTTCTCCCGCAATCTCCGGTCCCCATGAAAGTCCTCGGCATCGAAACCTCCTGCGACGAAACCGGCGTGGCCGTCTACGACACCGCGATCGGCGGCGCCGGCGGGCTGCGCGCGCATGCGGTCTACAGCCAGATCGCGCTGCACGCCGAGTACGGCGGCGTGGTGCCGGAACTGGCCAGCCGCGACCACGTGCGCAAGCTGCTGCCGCTGGTCCGGCAGACCCTGGCCGAGGCCGGCATGGACGTGCGCGACATCGATGGCGTCGCCTACACCGCCGGTCCCGGCCTGGTCGGCGCGCTGCTGGTCGGCGCCGGCGTGGCGCGATCGCTGGCGTGGGCGCTGGAGGTGCCGGCGATCGGCGTGCACCACATGGAGGGGCACCTGCTGGCGCCGCTGATGGAGGACGATCCCCCCGAGCCGCCGTTCGTCGCGCTGCTGGTTTCGGGCGGGCATACTCAGCTGGTGGCCGTCGATGCGATCGGCAGCTACCGGCTGCTCGGCGAGACCCTCGACGACGCCGCCGGCGAGGCCTTCGACAAGACCGCGAAGATGATGGGCCTGCCGTATCCCGGCGGCCCGCAGCTGGCCGCGCTGGCCGCGCAGGGCACGCCCGGGGCGTTCGCGTTTCCCCGGCCGATGACCAACCGGCCGGGCCTGGATTTCAGCTTCAGCGGGCTCAAGACCCAGGTGCTCCTGGCCTGGCAGGGCAGCGACCGGTCGGAGGCGACGCGCGCCGACATCGCCCGCGGCTTCGAGGACGCGGTGGTCGACACGCTGGCGATCAAGTGCGCGCGCGCGCTCGACGCCGCCGGCTGCGACACGCTGGTCGTGGCCGGCGGCGTCGGGGCCAACCGGCAGCTGCGGGCCAAACTGCAGGCCGACGCGCGGCGCCGGGCGGGACGCGTGTGCTTCCCGCGCCCGGCGCTGTGCACCGACAACGGCGCGATGATCGCCTTCGCCGGCGCGCTGCGGCTCGAGGCCGGGCAGCAGGCCGACGCGGCGGTGCACGTGACGCCGCGCTGGGACATGGCCTCGCTGCCGCCGCTGGCGACAGCGGCGGGATTCGGGAACGGGGATTCGGGATTGGAAAACGCCGCAACCCGCTAAGCTGTCGCGGCCTGCGCATCCCGAATCCCCAATTCCGAATCCCCGACCCATGGACAAAGTCTTCATCGAAGGCCTCGAGATCGAGGCGCTGATCGGCATCTACGACTGGGAGCGGCGCATCCGCCAGCCGCTGCTGTTCGACCTGGAGATGACGTTCGACAACCGGGTGCCCGCGGCCAGCGACGACATCGCGAAGACCCTGGACTACAAGGCCGTCAGCAAGCGCCTGATCGATTACGTGTCGGCCTCGGATTTCGGCCTGGTCGAGACCCTGGCCGAACGCTGCGCGGCGCTCGTGATCGAGGAGTTCAACGTCGAGTGGTTACGCTTGAAGCTCAGCAAGCCGGGCGCGGTGCGTGGTGCACGCGCGGTCGGCGTGATCATCGAGCGCACGCGTGCGCGTTGACGGAGTGGATTGATGCGACAACAGCTGGACCATCTGCAGGCGGTGCTCGCGCCGTATCCCTGGGCCTACACCCTGGTCGTGCTGGCCGGACTGCTGCTGGCGGCGTGGCTGGCCAACTGGGTGACCAAGCGCGTGCTGCTGCGCGGCCTGCTGCGGGTGCTGCGGGCCACGCCGCTGGGCGGCCGCGACCACAACCACGCGGTGCAGCTGCGGGTGATCCCGCGGCTGGCCAACGTGGTGCCGGCGCTGGTGATCTCGGCCGGCATCGGCGTGGTGCCGGACCTGCCGCCGGAGGTCGTCACCGTGGTGCGCGCGCTGTGCCAGGCATTCGTCGTGCTGACCGTCGCACTGTCGGTCTCGCGCCTGCTCGATACCATCAACCACGCCTACGAGCGTCGGCCCGATGCGCAGAACAAGCCGATCAAGGGCTATTTCCAGGTCGTGAAGATCATCATGTTCGTGCTGGTCGGCATCTCGATCATCGCGACCCTGATCGGCGCCCAGTTCCTGCACATCCTCACCGGCCTCGGCGCGATGACCGCGGTGCTGATGCTGATCTTCCAGGACACCATCCTGTCGCTGGTGGCCAGCGTGCAGATCAGCAACGACGGCCGCGTGCGCATCGGCGACTGGATCGAGATGCCCAGCCAGAACGCCGACGGCGACGTCATCGACATCGCCCTGCACACCATCACCGTGCGCAACTGGGACCGCACCGTGACCACGGTGCCGACCAAGAAACTGGTCAGCGACGCGTTCAAGAACTGGCGGCCGATGTTCGAGGGCGGCGGCCGCCGGATCAAGCGCGCGCTGTTCCTCGACCAGCACAGCGTGCGCTTCCTCGAGCCGGATGAAGTCGCGCGCTTCCGCCGCTTCGTGCTGCTCGACGACTACCTCGACGAGAAGGCGCGCGAGCTCGAGGCGTGGAACGCGAAGCTGGCCGAGCGCGGCGCCGAGCCGGTCAACGCGCGCCGGGTGACCAACCTCGGCACGTTCCGGGCCTACGTCAACCACTACCTGCGCAACCATCCGGGCATCAACCAGGACCTGATCCTGCTGGTGCGGCAGCTGCAGCCGACCGCGCAGGGCCTGCCGCTGGAGATCTACTGCTTCACCAGCGACACCGGCTGGGTCGGCCACGAGAACACGCAGTCGGACATCTTCGATCATCTGATCGCGCTGCTGCCCGAGTTCGGCCTGAAGCTGTTCCAGGACAACAGCGACGCGCCGCTGGAGGTCAACCTGCATCAGGCCGATACGCCCGCGGACGTGTCGCCGCCGCCGGCCACCGCGCGCCTGCCCGGCGGCGACGCATCACCCGCGGCCTGACCGGAGCCCACGATGGCACGCGCCTGCCTGAGCCTCGGCAGCAACATCGCGCCGCGCGTGCACCTGCGCGCGGCGATCGCCGCGCTGCGCGAAGCGTTCGGCCCGGTGCGGGTCTCGCCGGTCTACCGGTTTCCGGCGGTCGGCTACGACGGCCCCGACTTCCTCAACGCCGCGGCCGTCATCGACACGGAGCTGTCGCCCGCGGCGCTCAACGACCGGCTGCACGCGCTCGAGGACGCGCACGGCCGCGACCGCAGCGGCCCGCGCCACAGCGACCGTACCCTGGACATCGACATCGTCCTCTACGACGACCTGGTCTGCAGCGGCGCGGGCCATCTGCGCATCCCCCGCGACGAACTGCGGCATGCCTTCGTGCTCAAGCCCGCGGCCGGCATCGCGCCCGACTGGCGGCACCCGGTCGACGGGCGCACGCTGGGCCAGCTGTGGGCAGTGCATCCGGATTTCGACACGATCTTCGAGGCGGTGACGCTTCCGGCCTGAGGGGAGGTCGCGGACCTTTCGGGCGGGATTGCCACACGCCGGCACACTGCTGACAAGCGGAACTGCTACATCGGCGGATCCCCGAACGGAAATCCTGTCTTGAACATCCGATCCCGCGTCGCATGTGGGTTCCTGGCGCTGGCGACCGCGCTTCCGATCGCTTCGGCCGCGCCGCCGGCGCTCTCGATCGATGGCGTGTGGCGCGCCGACGTCCAGGAGAACCAGCGGCTTGCCGATGCCGCCGATGTACGGATGCGCGGGCAGGTGCCGGCGGCGGCGTCCCATCCTCCGTCCCGCGAACGGCATGGCCCATCGCCCGCGGGCGGTCCCGACGGCAAGGGGCCGCCCGCGGGCGGGCCGGGTGGTCCACCTCCGGAAGGTCGGCGCAACCGGGACGGACCCGGCGGTGCGCCTGCGCCGGGTGCTCGCCCCGATACCGACGCCCTGCCGCAGGCGCGGTTGCTGCGCCCGGAATTCGCCTTCGCCGCCCCGCTGGCGCAGGGCCTGCTGATACAGCGGATGCAGGCAACGCTGATTTTCGCCAGCCGCGATGGCCGTCGCCAGACGCTGGTGCCGCTGCAGGGCGACCCGGTCGAACTCGAGGGCGGTGTCCGGGCGATCGCGCAGGACGTCGACGGCGTGCTGGAACTGTGGCTGCAGGCCGCCGATGGGTTCGAGGCACGCTATCGCTATCTGCCGGAGCCGGCCGGAGGGCTGCGCGTGGCGATCGAGGCCGGTGAGCGCGACGCGACGTCCGCGTATCGTGTCGAGCGCGTCTATCTTCAGCCCGGGGGCAGCGCCGGCGGATGACCGGAGGCCTGGGGGTACCCGGCCTCACAGCCGGTCGCGGGAGGCGAGCGCCGGCCTCTCAGGCCAGCCGCCCCCCGTCGACGGTGAGTGTGGTGCCGGTGCTGTAGGTCGCGCCGGCGATCAGGTAGTGCACGGCGGCGGCGATGTCGTCGGGCTCGCCGGTGCGGCCCAGCGGGGTGCGCGCCAGCAGCTGCGCCTGCAGCCCGGGATCGGCCGCGTGTTCCGGCCACAGGATCGCGCCGGGGGCCACGCCGTTGACCCGGACCCCGGGCGCCAGTTCGACGGCGAGCACGCGCGTCATCGCATCCAGCGCGCCCTTGGTGATCGCGTACACGCCGAGGCCGGCCCGCGGTTCCCGCGCGTGGATGTCCGACAGGTTGACGATCGCCCCGCGCGTGGCGCGCAGGTGCGGCGCCGCGGCCTGGGCGAGGAAATACGGCGCGCGCAGGTTGGTCGCCAGCAGCGCGTCCCACTGGGCCGGCGTCGTCGTGCCGAACGGGGTCTCGAAGAATGCCGAGGCGTTGTTGACCAGCGCGTCGAGCCGGCCGAACCGGCCGACCGCGACGGCCACCAGCTCGGGCAGGCGGTCGAACTGTGCCAGATCGGCCTGCAGCACCTGCACGCTGCCGGTCCGCGCGGTCTCGAGTTCGGCGGCCAGCGCATCGGCCTCGGCGCGCGAGGTATGGCAATGCAGGGCGATGGCGTAGCCCTGCGCATGCAGGTGGCGCGCGGTCGCCGCGCCGAGGCGGCGGGCGGCGCCGGTGATCAGCGCGACCGGGGGATGTGGATGCATGCGGCACTCCGGGCGATCTCGGTATGCTGTGCATTGTCGTCGCGATTGCCGTCCCATGTCCGACCCGACCGTTTCCGAAGACGCCCTGGCCCACAGCGAACGCCTGCGCCAGCTGATCCTGGCGCAGATCGCCGAGGCCGGCGGCGCGATTCCGTTCTGGCGTTTCATGGAGCTGGCGCTGTATGCGCCGGGCCTGGGCTATTACAGCGCGGGCGCGGCGAAGTTCGGCCCGGCCGGCGATTTCGTCACCGCGCCCGAGCTCGGGTCGCTGTTCGCCGAGTGCATCGCCGAGGCGTTCGCGCCGGTGCTGCAGCAGCTGCGCGACGATCCCGCCGATACGGGCGACACCCACGTGCTGGAGATCGGCGGTGGCAGCGGCGCGTTCGCCGGCGACGCACTGGCGCACCTGGCCGCGCTCGGCGCCGCGCCGGCGCGCTACGCGATCCTCGAGCCCAGCGCCGACCTGCGCGAGCGCCAGCGCGCGCACCTGCAGCAGCGCCTGCCCGCGGACCTGTTCGCGCGCGTGCAGTGGCTCGACGGGCCGATGCCGTCGGACTGGCGCGGGGTGCTGTTCGCCAACGAGGTCGTCGATGCGCTGCCGACGCCGCGCTTCGTCATCGCCGAGGGCCAGGTGTTCGAGGAATATGTCACCGCCGGCGACGATGGCGGTGCTTCTGCCCGCGGTTTCTCGCGCACGTTGCAGCCGGCCGACGCGTTGCTGTCGTCGGCGGTGCGCCACATCGAGCAGCAGCGCGGCGCGCCGTTTCCCGACGGCTACCGCTCCGAGGTGCTGCCGCAGCTGCCGTACTGGGTGCAGGCGGTGTCGGGCGGACTGCGCCGCGGGGCGATGCTGTTCGTCGACTATGGCTATCCGCGCCGCGAGTACTACCGCGACGACCGCAGCGACGGCACCCTGCGCGGATTCTTCCGGCACCAGGTGTCCAGCGACGTATTCGCCCTGCCCGGCCTGCTCGACCTCACCGCGTCGGTCGACTTCACCGCGCTGGCCGAGGCCGGTACCCACGCCGGCTTCGATTTCGCCGGCTACTGCAACCAGACCTCGCTGTTGCTGGGCAACCGGCTCGAGCAGCGGCTGGCGGCGCACGAGGCCGAAGCGATCGACGAGGCCGCGCGCTATGCGCTGCGCCAGCAGGCGAAGAAGCTGACCCTGCCCGGCGAGATGGGCGAGGCGTTCCAGGCGATCGGCTTCGCGCGCGACGTCGATTTCGAACACGCGTTCCTGATCGGCGACCTGAGCTACCGCCTGTGAACGGCGCGCGCCGTCCGCGGCTTGGCCGCGCGCTCAAGCCGCTGCGCCGGCCGTGGTTGTGGTGTGGGCTGTGGTGCGCGGCGATCGCGACGGTCGTGGTGCTGTCGCTGATGCCGCCGCCGCCGATGCCGGACGTGCAGGACGGCGACAAGCTCGGCCATTTCCTCGCCTACTTCGTGCTCGCCGCGTGCGCGGTGCAGCTCTACGCGCGCTGGTCGTCGCTGCTGGGGGCCGGCATCGCGCTGGTGCTGCTCGGCATCGGCCTGGAGCATGCGCAGGGCGCGCTGACCGACGACCGCATGCAGGACCCGATGGACGCGCTGGCCAATACCCTGGGCGTCGTCGCCGGACTGGCGACGCGGCTGACGCCGTGGCGCGATCTGCTGCTGCGGATCGATACCCGGGGCCAGGCGCGGCGAGGGTGAGCGTGGGCGACGGCCGCGGTCCGCGTCGGGTGCCGATTGGACGATAATCGCGCTTCCTCCTCCCGGCCGGTTTCCATGTCCGCACGTCCAGCGCCGCCTTCCCCCGATGCCGACCGCGCGGATGCGCGCCTGGCCTGGGCCCGCGCCGCTGCCGGCGATCCGGCGCTGACGCTGGCGCGCGCGTCGGCCGACGCCGGATTCCGCAGCTACTGGCGCGCGGACACGCGCGGCGGCACCCGCATCGTCATGGATTCGCCGCCGGCGCTGGAAGACGTGCGTCCGTGGCTGCGCATCCGCGACCGGCTCGAGGCGGGCGGCGTGCGCGTTCCGCGCGTGCTGGCGCGCGATGTCGATGCCGGTTTCCTGCTGCTCGAGGACCTGGGCGCCGAGACCTGCCTGCAGGTGCTGCAGCGGCAGCCGGACGCGGACGCGCGTGATGCGATGTTCGACGCCGCCCTGACCCAACTGCTGTCGATCCAGGCGATGCCGTGCGCGGACGACCTGCCCGCCTACGATGCCGCGCTGCTGCTGCGCGAGCTGTCGCTGTTCGACACCTGGTACCTCGGCACGCACCTGGGCGTGCGACTGGACCCGCCGGCGCGCGCCGCGCTGGACGCGGCCGGCAAGGTGCTGGTCGAGGCCGCGCTGGCCCAGGCGCAGGTGTTCGTGCACCGCGATTTCATGCTGCGCAATCTCATGCCGGTCGAATCCGGCGTGGCCGTGCTGGATTTCCAGGACGCGGTGCGCGGTCCGATCGCCTACGACGTGCTGAGCCTGTGCAAGGACGCGTTCGCAAGCTGGCCGCAGGCGCGCATCGATGGCTGGGTCGCCGACTACCACGTCCGCGCCGCGGTCGCCGGCTTGCCCGTGCCGGAACTGGCGCAGTTCCGCCGCGATGTCGACCTGATCGGCGTGCAGCGGCACCTGAAGGTGCTGGGCATCTTCGCCCGCCTGCACCATCGCGACGGCAAGCCGCGCTACGTCGCCGACGCGCCCAGGTTCCTCGGCTATCTCGACGCGGTGCTGCCGCGGTATCCCGAACTCGCCGGGCTGCACGCACTGCTGCGCCGGCACGCGCCCGCCACGTGACGGCCATGCACGCGACCGGCGGATCGGGCGACATGCCACGCTGGCCCGGGCGGTAGCGGCATGGACCTGTTCGATACGAGCCCGCGGCCGGTCGACGGCATCCGCACCGGCATCGGCGGCTGGACGTTCGCGCCGTGGCGCGACAACTTCTATCCGAAGGGGCTGGTGCACCGGCGCGAGCTGGAATACGCCAGCCGGCACCTGACCGCGATCGAGATCAACGGCACGTTCTACGGCGCGCAGCCGCCCGAGGTCTATGCGCGCTGGCGCGACGAGACGCCGGAGGGCTTCGTGTTCTCGCTGAAGGCGCCGCGGCACATCGTCCGCGCACGCTCGCTGGCCGGCACCGGCCGCCAGGTCGCGGCCTTCGTGCACGGCGGCATCGCCGAGCTGGGCAGCCGGCTCGGGCCGCTGCTGTGGCAGCTGGATCCGCGGCGCGCCTTCGACCACGACGATGTCGCCGCCTTCCTCGATCTGCTGCCGCGCGAACTCGACGGCGTGGCGCTGCGGCACGTGCTGGAAGTGCGGCATCCCGGCTTCCGGTCACGGGCCTACCTCGCGCTGGCGCGCCAGCATGGCGTGCCGACGGTGTTCACCGACTCGGCGGAGCATCCCTCGTTCGCCGACCTGACCGGCGATTTCGTCTACGCGCGGCTGATGGCCAGCCGCGAGCAGCATCGCGAGGGCTACCCCGGGCTGCAGCTCGACGCCTGGGCCGCGCGCGCGCACCAGTGGGCGCGCGGCGAAGCGCCGGGCGACCTGCCCTACGTCGACGCGCGCGATGCGATGCCGGTGCGGCCGCGCGCGGTCTTCATCTACTTCATCGGCGCGGCCAAGGCGCGCAACCCGGCCGCGGCGATGGCGCTGCAGGCGCGGCTGTAGCCACGCCCGCGGCCGTCGGCCTCATTCGACGGCGGGCGCGGCGCAGTAGGCGGCGAAGCCGGCTTCCGAATTCTCGAAACCTTCGCGGCCGGCCAGTTCCCACGGCCGTTCGCATTGCGCGGTGTGCGCGCACCAGGCGTAGCCGGCCGAGCCCCTGCAGCCGTGTTCGTCGACGTCACCGCCGACCAGCGGCAGGTCGGCGGCTGCGTCCGCCGGCGCATCGGCGGGCGTCGCAGCGGCGTCGACCGCGGTATCGGGAGCGCCCGGGGCCTGCGACGGGGACGAACAGGCGGCAGCCAACAGCAGCAGTGCAGCGGCGAACAGGACGCGCATGGGGGAACTCCGGGTGGACAGGCGTTCAGGGTAGGTCGCGGTGGCAGGCGTCACAAGCGCCGGCTCTCCTGTCCGGCGTCGCCACCATCGCCGGGCGCGACCCTGCGCGCAGCGGCGATCGCCGCGATCCGCGCCTTGCGCAACGCCTCGCCGAGCGCAGGGCCGGTGACGCCGTCCGCGGCCAGGTCGCGCGCGTGCACGGCCAGCGCGGCGGCGTGCGCGCGGCGCAGGGTCCGTCCTTGCGGATAGGCCGCGTCCGCGCTGCCCAGGCGGCCGCGCTTGTCGGCCTCGCACACGGTCGCCAGCTGGCCGATGCGTTCGGGTTTGCGGAAGCCGTCGCAGCGCGCGATCAGGTCGTACACGGTGGCGTCGCGCAGTTCGTCGATGCGATGCACGTTGAGGTGCTCGCGGCAGGCGATCATCGCCAGTTCGCGGTGCGCCGCCGGCACCCGCAGGCGATCGCACAACGCCGCCAGCGGCTTGAGCCCGGCGTGTTCGTGGCCGATGTGGCGCGGCAGTTCGTCCTTCGGCGTCAGCGCCTTGCCGAGGTCGTGGGTCAGCGCGGCGAAGCCGATCAGCGCGTCGCCGGGCGCGAGCCGCGCGGCCATGTCGCTGACCAGCTCCTGGTGCACGCCGGTGTCGATCTCGGGGTGGTATTCGGCGTGCTGCGGCACACCGTACAGCGCGTCGACCTCGGGCAGCACCACCGCCAGCGCGCCGCAGTCGTGCAGGGTGCGCAGGAACGCCGACGGCTGCGCCGACGCCAGCGCGCGCGACAGCTCCTGCCAGACGCGCTCCGGCGTCAGCGTGTCCAGTTCGCCGGCGGCGACCATCGCGCGCATCAGCGCCATCGTCTCGTCGGCGACGCGGAAGCCCAGCGGCGCGAAGCGGGCCATGAACCGGGCCGCGCGCAGTACCCGCAGCGGGTCCTCGGCGAACGCCGGGCCGACGTGGCGCAGCACCCGCGCCGCGATGTCGGCCACGCCGCCATGGGGGTCGACCAGGTTGCCGTCCGCGTCCTCGGCGATCGCGTTGATGGTGAAGTCGCGCCGCTGCAGGTCCTCCTCCAGCGTCACCGACGGATCGGCGTCGACGACGAAGCCGCGATGGCCGCGCCCGGACTTGCGCTCGGTGCGCGCCAGCGCGTGCTCCTCGTGGGTGCCGGGATGCAGGAACACCGGGAAATCGCGGCCGATCGCGCGGAAGCCCGCGGCCTCCATCGTGTCCTGGGTCTCGCCGACGACGACGTAGTCGCGGTCGCCCGGCGGCAGCCCGAGCAGCCGGTCGCGGACCGCGCCGCCGACGAGGTAGATCTTCACCGCACGGCCCCGGTGTCGCGTGTCACGACACTGGTCAGCCCGCGGCCGGACATGCGAATGCCTTGCGCCTGGCGCCGGTGTCGCCCTGCATGCGTGCGGTCACCGGCACCGCCTGCCCGTACATGCGCCAGTCGTAGAGCACGCTGAAGGCCAGCACGCGGGCGACGTACTCGCGGGTCTCGCGGTAGCTGATGGTCTCGATCCAGAAGTCGGCGTCCATGTCCGGGCGCTGCGCCAGCCAGCGCCCGGTCGGCGTCGGCCCGGCGTTGTAGGCGGCGATCGCGACGTGCGGGGCGCCGTACATGTCCTTCTTCTCGCGCAGGTACGCGGTGCCGATGGCGACGTTGGTGTCCGGGTCGTACAGGCTGTCGGCGCCGCGCCACGGCAGGCCGAGGCGGCCGGCGACCGCGGCGGCGGTCGTGGGCAGCACCTGCATCAGGCCGCGCGCGTTGGCCGGCGAGCGCGCGTTCGGGTTGAACGTGCTCTCGGCGCGGATCTCGGCGGCGACCCACGCCGGGTCGAGGCCGTGACGCCGCGATTCGCGCTCGATCAGCGCCTGCTGGGTCAGCGGGAAGCGCAGGGTGTAGAGCCGCATCTCGTCGGGCTGGCGGCCGAGGCCGAACACGCCGCGGTCGTACCAGCCGTTCTCCTGCGCCACCAGTACCGCGATGCGGCGCTGGTCGTCGTCGAAATTCGACAGCGCGTGGCTCCATTCGCGGGTCGCCCAGACCGGGCGGTCGGCGCGGTACAGCGCCATCGCGCGCACGATGCCGGGATCGCCGGCGATGCGCGCCTTCGCCGCGTCGGCGGGATTGAAGTCCCACGGGCACAGTGCGTAGGGCTGGTCCAGCCGGTCGGCGGCGAGGAAGCCGTGGAAGTCGGATTTCGTCGCCGCGTCGCGGTACAGCGGCTGCGCGCCGGCGGCGTCGCCGGTCAGCTCGGCCAGCCGCGCCTGGAACCAGGTCCAGCGCGACTGGCCGCGCTGTTCGGCCCCCATCCTGCGGATCGCGGCCAGCGCCGCCGGCCAGTCGCTGCGCGCCAGGGCCTCGCGCACGCGCCATTCGTGCAGGCGCTCGTCGTAGGCGGCGTCGGGCACGCGGTTGAGCAGCCGCGCCGAATCGGGCAGGTAGGAGGCGACCGTCCACAGCGCCGCCTGGTAGAGCACGCGGTTGCGCTGCGCGTCGGACAGGCCCAGCGCATCGGCGAGCGCCGGCAGCTGCGCCTCGGCCGCGAGCGGATCGTCCTTGGCGAACTTCGCCAGTCCCTGCGAGGCGACCTCGCGGCTGCGTGCGGTCGCGGGCCATTGCGCCGCGCGCGCATGCGGCGCCTGCATGAAGGCGGCGTAGTCGTTGGCCAGCGCCTGCTGCGACGCCGACAGGCCGCGCGCGATCGCGCGCATCATCGTCGCGTCGCCATCGGCCGCCGCCAGGTCGAAGCGCTCCCAGCGCAGCGCGTCGTCGAGGCCGCCGTTGCCGGCCAGCGCGGCCAGCGGCGGGTCGCATTCGTCGGGCAGCGACTTGCCGGTGCTGCGCCAGATCGCCTGCGCCTCGCGAGTCCACTGCGCGTCGATGCCGGCGCTGCGCTGGCGTGCGTCGAGTTCGATGCACTGCAGTGCGGTCGAGGTGATCGACGGCGACCATGCGGCGCGTACGCCGGCCCAGTCGCCGCGCTTGGCCAGCGCGCGCAGCCACGCCTCGCGGAATGCGGACGCGACCGGCTGGTCGCGGTAGCGGGCCAGGAACGCATCGGCCTGCGCGGTCGGCAGGGTGTCGAGATTGCGCCGCAGCGCCGCGAACTCGAGCCAGCCGCGCGCAGGGTGGGCATCGAACGCGGCGGGAATCGGCTGGCCGCGGTCTGCGGCCTCGAATGCGGCGCGCAGCGCGGCGTCCTGCGCGGACACCGCCGGCGGCAGCCAGGCGGCGAGGCATGCGAGCAGCAGCAGGCCCGGGCGCAGGCGGCGCGGCGGCGGGGCGTGGCGCACGTCGGCGCCGTCGGTCGGGGCGTCAGTCATCGGCATCCATGGTCCGGATCGGCCGCGACTATAGCCCAGCGCAGCTGAAGCGCCCGTGGGTGTGGGCGCTTTCTCCGGACGGGTCAGCCGAGGCGCCGCTGCACGATGCGCGCGAACACGCTCACCGCGACCGGCAGCAGGTCGTCGTCGAAATCGAAGGTCGGGTGGTGGCACATCGCGCTGTCCTGGCCGAGGAACAGGT
>NZ_JAIWPT010000028.1 GCF_021191695.1 Proluteimonas luteida | reverse complement strand
AGGCCCGCGCCTGGCGGCACGGGCCTTTTTCATGATTGGCGCTCCCTACGGGATTCGAACCCGTGTTTTAGCCTTGAGAGGGCCACGTCCTAGGCCTCTAGACGAAGGGAGCAGGGGGTTGCCGGCGGGCGGCACCGGTTGGACGACCGGCTGCAGGCATCGTCAGGTGCGTGCAGCTTGCTAGTATAGCAACGATATCGGCGCCGGAGCAGGTGCCTGACAGGAAAAATCTTCACTTGATGCACGCCCCCAATCCGAACCTCCCGGTCGCCGCGCTGCGGACGATTCCGCGAGACCAGCATTCGATCTCCCGCAAGCAGATCAGCCAGAGCGCGCTGCGCGTGCTCTACCGGCTGCACGAGGCAGGCCATGAGGCCTATCTGGTGGGCGGCGCCGTCCGCGACCTGCTGGTGGGCCTGGCGCCCAAGGATTTCGACGTCGCCACCGACGCGACGCCGGAGCAGGTCAAGGCGCTGTTCCGCAACTGCCGCCTGATCGGCCGCCGGTTCCGCCTGGCGCACGTGGTGTTCGGCCGCGAGATCATCGAGGTCGCGACCTTCCGCGCCAACGTCGACGACGGCAGCGGCGACCGCGAGGTCCACGACGGCGGCCGCCTGCTGCGCGACAACGTCTACGGCACGATCGAGGACGACGCGGTGCGCCGCGACTTCACCGCCAACGCGCTGTACTACGCGATTTCCGATTTCTCGGTCCGCGACTACACCGGCGGTTTCGAGGACGTGCAGAACCGGGTGCTGCGCCTGATCGGCGATCCCGAGACGCGCTACCGCGAGGACCCGGTGCGCATGCTGCGGGCGATACGCCTGGCGGCGAAGCTCGGTTTCAGCATCGCGCCCGGCACGGCTGAGCCGATCCCGAGGCTGGCCCCGCTGCTCGGCGAGGCCGCGCCCGCCCGGCTGTTCGAGGAATGCCTGAAGCTGTTCCTGTCCGGCCATGCCGTCGCCGGTTTCGAGGGGCTGGAGCGGCATGGCCTGCTGCCGGCGCTGTTCCCGGAATCGGCCGCCGCGCTGGCCGCCAACCGCAGCGGGGCATTGCGCGACATGGTCATCGCCGGGCTGGCATCGACCGATGCGCGGGTGGCGGCCGACGAACCCGTGTCGCCGGCGTTCCTGTTCGCCACGCTGCTGTGGCCGGCCTACTGCCGCACGCTGATGAAGCTGCGCGCCGATGGCGTGCAGTTGATCGATGCGCAGCGTCGCGCCGCCGACCGGGTGACCGTGCACCAGCTGTCGACGATCGCGCTGCCGCGCCGGTTCTCGCTGCCGATGCAGGAGATCTGGCTGCTGCAGGCGCGGTTCCCGCAGCGCCAGCGCAAGCGGGTCACGCGGACCCTGGCGCATCCGCGCTTCCGCGCCGCGTTCGATTTCCTGGTGCTGCGCGAGGCGGCGTCGGACGAGCATGCCGAGGACGTGGCGTTCTGGAGCGAGGCCCAGAGCGACCCGGACCATGCGATCGCGCAGTTCCCGGCCGACGACGACGGCAGCGAGGGCGCCGCGCCGCGCCGGCGCCGGCGTCGCCGGCGTCCGGTTGCCAGCAGCTGATCGGCCGCGGCCGGCCACATGCAGGCGTCTTCCATGGCGCGGGCGTTCGTCGGTCTCGGCGGCAACCTCGGCGATGCCGCGGCGACGCTGCCCGCGGCCGCGCAGGTGCTTGCCGGGCTGCCGGGCACGCAGGGGTTCGTGCTGTCGTCGCTGTACCGCACGCCGGCCTGGGGCCGTCGCGACCAGCCTGATTTCATCAATGCCGTCGCGGGATTCGACACGCCGCTGGCACCGCGCGCGCTGCTGGACGCGCTGCTCGCGATCGAACAGCGTTTCGGCCGGACCCGCGCGGTCGATGCCGGCGACCGCTGGGGGCCGCGCACGCTGGACCTCGACCTGCTGCTGCACGGCGACCTGAGGGTCGCGCAGGCGGGCCTGTGCGTGCCGCATCCGCATCTGCACCAGCGCGCGTTCGCGCTGGTGCCGTTGCTGGAAATCGCGCCCGACGCGGTGATTCCCGGCATCGGGCCGGCCGCGGATGCACTGGCCGGCGTGGATCGCGGCGGCATCGAAGCGGTACGCTAGCGCGATGACGACCCCATCCGTTGCCGCGCCGGTCACCGTGCCCGCGCTGTTCGAAGCCCGCGATGCCGGCCGCAGGCTGGCGATGCTGACCGCCTACGATGCCGGGTTCGCGCGCGTGCTCGACAACGCCGGCGTCGACCTGCTGCTGGTCGGCGATTCGCTGGGCATGGTGGTGCAGGGGCACGGCTCGACGCTGCCGGTGACCGTCGACGACATCGCCTACCACACCGCCTGCGTCGCGCGTGCGGTGCGCCGCGCACTGGTCGTCGCCGACCTGCCGTTCCAGGCCGACGCGACGCCCGGACGCGCGCTCGATGCGTCCACGCGGCTACTGCAGGCCGGCGCGGGCATGGTCAAGCTCGAGGGCGGCGGCGCGAACAAGCTCGACGTCATCCGCTTCCTGGTCGAGCGCGAGATTCCGGTGTGCGCGCACCTGGGCCTGACGCCGCAGTCGGTGCTGCGCTTCGGCGGCTTCAAGGTGCAGGGCCGCGGCGACGCGGCCGCGCAGGCGCTGCGCGACGAGGCGCTGGCGGTGGCCGAGGCCGGCGCCGCGCTGATCGTGCTCGAAGGCGTGCCGGCGTCGCTGGCGGCCGGCATCACCGACGCGTCGCCGGTGCCGACGATCGGCATCGGTGCCGGGCCCGGTTGCGACGGCCAGGTGCTGGTGCTGCACGACCTGCTCGGCCTCGACAGCGGGCACCGGCGGCCGAAGTTCGTACGCGATTTCCTCGCCGCCGGCGGCTCGGTCGACGGCGCGGTGCGCGCCTACGTCGAGGCCGTGCGCGACGGCAGCTTTCCCGGCCCAGAACACTCCTACCGGTAACGGACGATGCACTGCGGCAGCTGCCTGTGTGGCGATGTGCGATTCGAGGTCGCGGCCGAACTCGCGGCGCCGGATGCCTGTCATTGCGTCGCCTGCCGCAAGTCATCCGGACACGTGTTCGCCTCGACCGACGTGCCGGTCGAGGCATTGACGATCCACGACCCGCAGGCCGCGCTGTGCTGGTACGCCAGTTCGGAGCGCGTGCGCCGCGGATTCTGCGGTCGGTGCGGTGCTTCTTTGTTCTGGGCACCGGTCGGCGGCGCGAAGATCGCGGTGGCGATGGGGGCCTTCGATACACCGACCGGCACCCACCTGCACATGCACATCTTCGTCTCCGAGCAGGGCGACTACTACGTGATCGACGATGGCCTGCCACAACACGCGCGCTGACCGGGCGTCGACGGATCTGCGAAAATCGCCGCTTCGCCGTGCCGCAGGATCAGCCGTGATCGACATCGTCCAGGAGCTCGAACCGCTGCGCGCGCGCGTCGCGCACTGGAAGCGCGAAGGCCTGCGCGTGGGCCTGGTGCCGACGATGGGCAACCTGCATGCCGGCCACTTCTCGCTGGTCGAGGCGCTGCGCGCGCGCGTCGACCGGGTCGTCGCCAGCGTGTTCGTCAATCCGACGCAGTTCGGCCCGAACGAGGACTACGCGCGCTATCCGCGCACGCCGGAAGCGGATGCGGCCGGACTCGAGGCCGCGGGCTGCGACCTGCTGTGGATGCCGTCGGTGGAGACGATGTATCCGCTGGGCCTGGCGAACGCCGTCACCGTGCGCGTGCCCGGCATCACCGAGGTGCTCGACGGTGCGCATCGCCCCGGGCACTTCGACGGCGTGGCGACCGTCGTCTCGCGCCTGTTCAATCAGGTCCAGCCCGACGTCGCCGCGTTCGGCCGCAAGGACTACCAGCAACTGACGGTGATCGCCCATCTGGTCGCCGATCTCGCGTTCCCGGTGGAATTGTTGCCGGTGGCGATCGCGCGTGCGCCCGATGGCCTCGCGCTGAGTTCGCGCAACCAGTATCTCGACGCCGCGCAGCGCGCAATCGCGCCGGCGCTGTATCGCACGTTGCAGGCGATGGGCGACGAACTGCGCGGCGGTGGCGACGTCGACGCCGTGGAACAGGCGGCGGCGGCGCGCCTGCGGACGGCCGGATTCGACGTCGACTACGCGGTGGTGCGCGCGCCGACGCTCGCGACGTTCGTGCCCGGCCGGGACCATGCCGGCGTGGCCCTGGTCGCCGCGCGGCTGGGCGCCACGCGGCTGATCGACAACCTCGAATTCAGCCTGGCCGGAGTGCCCGTGCAACACTGAATCCCCGCCCGATGCGGCCGGGGCGCATGTTGCGATGCGGAAGATCGACCCTATACTTTTCGACTCCTGCGGGACCCCTCCCGCCCAGACCGCCGAGATCCGGCCGCTCCCGCCATGCAACTGACCCTGCTCAAAGCCAAGATCCACCGTGCGTCCGTGACCCACGCCGAACTGCATTACGAAGGGTCGTGCGCGATCGACGGCCGCCTGCTCGACATGTCCGGCATCCGGGAATACGAGCGGATCGAGATCTACAACATCAACAACGGCAAGCGCTTCGCAACCTACGCGATCCGCGCCGACGAGGGCAGCGGCATCATCTCGGTCAACGGCGCCGCCGCGCACCAGGCCGATGTCGGCGATCTGGTGATCATCTGCGCCTACGGTGGACTCGACGAGGCCGAAGCCGTGGGGTTCAAGCCGAAGCTGGTCTACGTCGACCGGCAGAACCGGATGACCCACACCAACGACACCATCCCGGCGCAGGCGGCCTGATGTCGGCGGCGGCGCAGCGGTTCGAATCCACGCTGGCGCCGCATGCGCGACGCCTGTCCACGCGCCGCATCGCCGACCTCGTCGCGGCCGACGGCGCGCGTCCGCACGGCTATGCGCTGCGGGTCGGCGGCCTGTACGCCAGCTTCGCCCGCCAGCGCTACGACGATGCGGCGCGCGATGCGCTGCTGCAACTGGCACGAGATGCGCAACTGCCGCAGGCCTTCCGCGCACTGTTCGACGGGCAGACCGTCAATACTTCCGAGCAGCGTCCCGCGCTGCATGTCGCGCTGCGTTCGGCGTTGTCGACCGCCGCCGTCGCCCGCGACGCGCACGCGCAGGCGCTCGAGGCGCGCACGCGCATGGCCGCGCTGGTCGCCGCGCTCGAGGCGTCCGATGTCACCGACATCGTCAACGTCGGCATCGGCGGCTCCGACCTCGGTCCGCGCCTCGTCGTCGATGCGCTGAAGGACTTCGGCACCGGCCGCTTCCGCGTGCATTTCCTGACCAATGTCGATGGCAGCGACGCGCAGTACATCCTCAAGGGCCTGGACCCGGCGCGCACCGCGGCGATCCTCGTGTCCAAGACCTTCGGCACCCAGGAAACGCTGCTCAACGGCGCGATCGTCAGGGACTGGCTCGGTGGTGGCGAGCGGCTCTATGCGGTCAGCGCCAACGTGCCCAGGGCCGAGGCGTTCGGCGTCGCGCCCGGGCGCGTGCTGCCGATGTGGGACTGGGTCGGCGGCCGCTACTCGCTGTGGTCGTCGGTCGGGTTCTCGATCGCGCTGGCGATCGGCATGGACGGGTTCGAGGCGCTGCTGGCCGGCGCCGCCGACATGGATGCGCACGTGCTCGACGCGCCGCTGGCCGCCAACCTGCCGGTGCTGCATGCGCTGTCGGGCGTGTGGAACCGCAACGCGCTCGGCCTCGCCACGCACGCCGTGCTGCCGTACGACGAGCGTCTGGCGCTGTTGCCGGCCTATCTGCAGCAACTGGTGATGGAAAGTCTCGGCAAGTCGGTGACGCCCGAGGGCGCGCCGGCCGGCGTCGACACCGTGCCGGTGCTGTGGGGCGGGCCGGGCAC
This sequence comes from Proluteimonas luteida, assembly GCF_021191695.1. Lineage (GTDB taxonomy): Bacteria > Pseudomonadota > Gammaproteobacteria > Xanthomonadales > Xanthomonadaceae > Luteimonas > Luteimonas luteida. Next base: position 29,837 of record NZ_JAIWPT010000028.1, on the reverse strand, counting down.
CAACTCCCAGCACAGCTTCTTCCAGGCGCTGCACCAGGGCACGCAGACCGTGCCCGCCGATTTCATCGGCGTGGTGACGCCCGACAATCCCTACGCGGAGAACCACGCCGCGCTGCTGTCGAACCTGCTGGCGCAGACCGAGGCGCTGGCGAACGGGTTTTCCGCCGAAGACCCGCAGAAGTCGTATCCGGGCAACCGGCCGTCGACGCTGCTGCTGCTCGACCGGCTGACGCCGGGTTCGTTCGGCGCGCTGGTCGCGCTGTACGAGCACAGCGTCTATGCACAGTCGGTGCTGTGGGGCATCAACGCCTTCGACCAGTGGGGCGTCGAACTCGGCAAGCGCATCGCGGGCGAACTGCTGCCGGCGGTGCGGGGCGACGACGTGGCCGTGGCCGACCCCGTCACCCGCGCGTTGCTGGACGAGATCCGCGCGCGCCGCAGCTGACGCTTCGGTCTGTGGCGTCCGGCCGGCTCGACGGCAGGTCGGGACCCGGCCTACGCGGCATGGCGCCGCAGCGCCCAGTCGACGTGCTCGTCGATCAGGGCATCGCCCGAATTCCTGCGCGAACGCAACGCCGCGAGGTTCTCCGGCGTGCCCGGCGCGTTGCCGAGCGCGATCGCGAGGTTGCGCAGCCAGCGGCGGTGGCCGCTGCGGCGGATCGGCGAGCCTTCGGTGCGCTGCAGGAATTCGTCCTCGTCCCAGGCGAACAGTTCGGCCAGGGTGGCGGTGTCGAGACCGTTGCGCGCGCGGAAGTCGGGTTCGTCGGTGCGCTTGGCGAACTTGTTCCACGGACAGACGAGCTGGCAGTCGTCGCAGCCGAAAATGCGGTTGCCGATCAGCGGACGCAGCGATGCGTCGATCGCGCCGTCGTGCTCGATCGTCAGGTAGGCGATGCAGCGGCGCGCGTCGAGCCGGTGCGGGGCGGTGATCGCGCGCGTCGGGCAGACCTCGATGCAGCGCACGCAGCTGCCGCAGTGCGCGGTCGCCGGCGGGTCGACCGGCAGCGGCACGTCGACGTAGATCTCGCCGAGGAAGAACCACGAGCCGCCGTTCCGGTCGATCAGGCAGGTGTGCTTGCCGATCCAGCCCAGGCCGGCGTTGCGCGCCAGCGCGCGTTCGAGCACCGGCGCGGAATCCACGAACACGCGATGGCCGAATGGCCCGATCTCGGCGGCGATGCGCTGCGCGAGTTTCTGCAGGCGGTTGCGCATCAGCTTGTGGTAGTCGCGGCCCAGCGCGTAGCGCGCGACGTAGGCGCGGCTGCCGTCGGCCAGCGTCCGCCATGCGCTGTCGTCGTCGTTGCGGCCGTAGTCGAGGCCGACCGAGATCACCCGGACGGTGCCCGGCAGCAGTTCCGCCGGGCGTGCGCGCAGGTCGCCGTGGCGCGCCATCCAGTCCATCGTCCCGTACAGTCCCTGCGCCAGCCAGTCGCGCAGGTGGGCCTCGTCCTCGCCCAGCTCGATGCCGGCGATGCCGCAGCGCTGGAAGCCCATGTCGCCGGCGATCGCCTTGACGCGTGCGGCGATCGCGGCGGGCGCGCTGGCGGTTGTCGGGGCGGGAGGCGTGGTCGGGAACATGACGCGGGAAGTATAGAATTCGGCGGATGAGCCTTTCCCGCACTCCGGATGCGCCCGGCGTTCCCGGCACGCCGCTGTACGACACCGCCGCGCTGCGCGCGCTGGAGTCGGCGGCGATCGCGCAGACGGGCGGCGATGCCGGCGAACTGATGGCCCGTGCCGGGCTCGCGGCCTGGCACGTCGTCCTGGCGCACTGGCCGGACGCGCGGCGCATCGTCGTGGTCTGCGGTCCCGGCAACAACGGCGGCGACGGCTACGTGCTGGCCGGCCACATGCAGGCCGCCGGACGCGACGTGCGCGTGTGCCGGCTGGATGCGCATGCGCCCGCGACGCCGATCGCGCGGCGGGCCTGCGACGCCTTCGTCGCGGCCGGGGGGCGGGTCGATGTCATCGCCGCGGGCATTCCAGATGCCGACCTGGTCGTCGATGCGTTGTTCGGCATCGGCCTGTCGCGCGCGCTGGACGGGGAGGCGGCCGCGCTGGTCGAAGCGATCAATGCCGCGCCCGTGCCGGTGCTGGCCCTCGACGTGCCCAGCGGCTTCGATGCCGACCGCGGCAGCGCGCCGGGCGTCGCGGTGCATGCCACGCGCACCGTGCAGTTCCTCGGTGCGCACGTGGGCCTGCAGACCGGCGATGGCGGCGACCATGCCGGCGCGCTCGCGCTGGCGACGCTGGAGGTGCCGGCGTCGCTGTATGCGGATGTCCCGGTCGCCGCCCGGTGTGTCTCGGCTGCGGATCTCGGGCACTGGCTGCGGCCGCGCGCGCGCAATGCGCACAAGGGCACGTCCGGCCGGGTGCTGATCGTCGGTGGCGATGCCGGCAAGGGCGGATCGGTGATGCTGTCGGCCACGGCCGCGCTGCGCAGCGGCGCCGGGCTGGTCACCGTGGCCACGCGTGCACCCCATGTCGGCGCCCTGCTGGCGCGCTGTCCCGAGGCGATGGCGGTCGACGTCGGCAGCGCGTCCGCGCTGGCGCAGTTGCTGGCGGGCGTCGACGTGGTCGCGATCGGCCCCGGCCTCGGCCAGGGTGCGTGGGGGCACGGTCTCTACGACGAGGTGCTGGGCTCGGGTGCGCCGCTGGTGATGGATGCCGACGCGTTGAACCTGCTGGCGGCGTCGGCGACGCCGCTGGCGGCGCGGACCGTGCTGACCCCGCATCCGGGCGAGGCCGCGCGCCTGCTCGGCACGACCAGCGCCGACGTCCAGCGCGACCGCCCCGCCGCGGTCCGCGCACTGGCGGCGCGCTTCGGCTGCACCGCGGTGCTGAAGGGCGCGGGCACCCTGGTCTGCGTGCCCGGCGGCGTGCCGTGGCTGGTCGCGGCCGGCAATCCCGGCATGGCGGTCGGCGGCATGGGCGACGCGCTGACCGGCTGCATCGCCGCGCTGCGGGCGCAGGGGCTGGACAGCGAGGCGGCGGCGGTCTGCGGTGCGTTGCTGCACGGTGTCGCCGGCGACACCGCCGCCCGCGACGGCGGCGAGCGCGGGCTGCTGCCCAGCGACCTGATCGCCGCGCTGCGGCCGCTGGCGAACCCGGGGCAGGGCGGGTGATAGCGCGATTCCTTGCCGACGAGGCCGCGACCCGGGCACTGGCCGGGGCACTGGCGGCGACCCAGCCGGCAACGGCGGTGGTGCACCTGCACGGCGATCTCGGCGCCGGCAAGTCGACCCTGGCCAGGGGCTGGCTGCGCGCGCTCGGCATCACCGGCACCGTGCGCAGCCCGACCTACACCCTGGTGGAGCGCTATCCGCTGCCCGGCGGCCGGGAGGCGCTGCACCTGGACCTCTACCGCATCGGCGATGCCGGCGAGCTGGAATTCCTCGGCCTCGACGACGCGGATGCGGCGCTGTGGCTGGTCGAATGGCCCGATCGCGGCGCCCGGGCCCTGCCGGCGGCCGACCTGCGGGTCGAGCTGGCCCTGGCGGACAACGGCCGCCAGGTGCGGCTGCTGCCCGCGAGCGCGGCGGGCGAGACATGGCTGCAGGCCCTCGCGGCATCCGGAAGCTTGCGTCCCTTTCCTGAACCGAACCCGTAGGAAGCATCTGCAGGTACCGGATTTACAACGATATATCGCTTGCATTGTCAAAAGCTTGGTGCTTGACTAACGCCATGCGAATCCGGGGGATCAACCTGTCTCAGGCCATGCTGGCGATCGCGCTGGTGGCGGCACTGTGCTGGAATCTCGCCTACGGAGCGGAACTGCGCGGCGTCGACCTCGGGACCGGTCCCACCGGCACCCGTGCCGAACTCAAGCTCGATGCCAGGGCCGAGTTTTCGGTCATCTCCCTTGCCGATCCCCATCGCCTGGTCGTCGACCTGCCGGGCACGCGTCTGCGCGGCGGCGTCACCCTGCCGGGTGGCAAGGGCGTCGTCCAGGCGGTGCGCAGCGGCCAGCCGGTGCCGGGCACGACCCGCATCGTGTTCGATCTCGCCAGCGGCGTCGTCGCGCCACAACCCTGGATCGAGGACGGCCCCGACGGCGCGCGTCTGGTCATCGAATGGCCCGGCGATGGCGACCCGATCGCGCGGATCGCCCAGGCCGCATCGGCAGGCACTGCCGCCGATCCGGCCACGGCGGCCCCGGTGGCCGATCCCGCGGTCGCGTCCAACGACGCCACCTCCCGGCTGATTTCCTCGATGCAGGCGGCCACCCCGCCCGCAAGTGCCGCCGACGCTGCGCCGACCCCCACGCCGTCGCCTGCACCGGCCGTGGACGCGCCGGTCGCGGCCGCGTCCGCACCGACCCCCGCACCGACGCCTCCGGCGTTGCGCCCCGGTCCGGGCATGCGCCCGCTGGTCATCGCCATCGATGCCGGCCACGGCGGCCAGGATCCGGGCGCGATCGGCCCGGGCGGGACCTACGAGAAGCACGTCGTGCTGTCGATCGCGCGCGAACTGGCGCGCCAGATCAACGCCACGCCCGGCATGCGCGCGCACTTGGTCCGCGACCGCGACGTCTATGTCGAACTGCCGCAGCGCGCCCGCCGCGCGCGCGAGGCGCGGGCGGACATGTTCGTGTCGATCCACGCCGACGCCGCGCTCAACCGCGCCGCCTACGGCTCGTCGGTCTACACCCTGTCGCTGCGCGGCGCCTCGTCGCAGCAGGCGCGCTGGCTGGCGGACCGCGAGAACACCGCCGACCTGGTCGGCGGCGTGCGGCTGGAGAAGGACACGCTGTCGTCGGTGCTGCTGGACCTGGCCCAGAGCGGCCACATGAAGGCCTCGCAGGACGCGGCCGAGCATGTGTTGTCGGGGCTGCGCAATCTCGGCAAGACTCACAAGGCGAACGTCGAGTACGCGAACTTCGCCGTGCTGCGCAATGCCGACATGCCGGCGATGCTGGTCGAGACCGGCTTCATCTCCAATCCCGACGAGGAACGGCGGCTGCTCGATCCCGCGCACCAGCGTCGGGTCGCGACCGCGGTGCTCGACGGCATCAATGCCTTCTTCACCAACCAGCCTCCGCCGGGCACGCTGTACGCCGCGCGCGCGGCCGCGGCGGCAGCGAGCGGCGGCAGCCCCTGAAACGACCGCATCCGGCCCGCCGGTCGGTGGGTCGCATCACGCGGCGGCGACGCAACCGCTATCATCGGCACTGATTTCCAGGCAGCGCGTCCCGCGCCGCGAGCCCCGTGCCGATCCGCCAACTCCCCGATACCCTGATCAACCAGATCGCCGCCGGCGAAGTCGTCGAGCGGCCCGCGTCCGTCGTCAAGGAACTGGTCGAGAACGCGCTCGACGCCGGTGCGCGCCGCATCGACATCGACCTCGAGGAAGGCGGCGTGCGCCTGATCCGGATCCGCGACGACGGCGGCGGCATTCCTGCCGACGAGCTGCCGCTGGCGGTGTCGCGGCATGCGACCAGCAAGATCGGTTCGCTCGACGACCTCGAGGCGGTGGCGACGCTGGGGTTCCGCGGCGAGGCGCTGCCGTCGATCGCGTCGGTCAGCCGCTTCACCCTGACCTCGCGCCGCAGCGACGACGCCCATGCGATGTCGCTGCAGGTCGATGGCGGCAACGTCGGCGCCGTGGCCCCCAGCGCGCATCCGCAGGGCACCACCGTCGAGGTCCGCGACCTGTTCTACAACGTGCCGGCACGGCGCAAGTTCCTGCGCGCCGAGCGCACCGAGCTCGGCCACATCGAGGAATGGCTGCGCGCACTGGCGCTGGTGCGCCCGGACGTCGAACTGCGCGTGAGCCACAACGGCAAGCCGTCGCGCCGCTACAAGGGCGAGGAGGAGCTGTTTTCCGGTGCGCGCCTGGGCGAGACGCTCGGCCAGGATTTCGCCGATGCCGCGTTGCCCGTCGACCATGCCGCCGCGGGACTGCAGCTGCAGGGCTGGATCGCCAGGCCGACCTATTCGCGGGCGAGCGCCGACCAGCAGTATCTGTACGTCAACGGCCGGTCGATCCGCGACCGCAGCGTGGCGCACGCGGTGCGCCAGGCCTATGCCGACGTGCTGTTCCACGGCCGCCAGCCGGCATACGTGCTGTTCCTCTCGCTCGATCCCACCCGCGTCGACGTCAACGTGCATCCGGCCAAGCACGAGGTGCGCTTCCGCGACGCGCGGCTGATCCACGACTTCGTCTACCGCACCCTGCACGCGGCCCTGTCGGAGACGCGGGCGGGCGTGGCATCGGGCATCGACGCGGCGCTGCAGTCGCAGGCGGGCGCGCCGGCCCAGCCTTCGCCGTGGTCGCGGCCGATGCCGCAGTCCAATCTCGCGCTGCGCGTCGACGAGGCGCGCGCGGCCTATGCGAGCCTCTATGGCGGCGGCAGTGCGGCGGGTGCGTCCGTGTCGGCGGCTGCGGGCATCGCCGATCGCGGGATGCCGGTGCCGCCGGCGCAGGACGAGGCGACGATTCCGCCACTCGGCTATGCGGTGGCGCAACTGCACGGCATCTACATCCTCAGCGAGGCCGCCGACGGCATGATCGTCGTCGACATGCATGCCGCGCACGAGCGCATCGGCTACGAGAAGCTCAAGGCCGCGCACGACGGTGAAGGCCTGCGCACGCAGCCGTTGCTGGTGCCGCAGACGGTCGCCGTATCCGAGCGCGAAGCCGATGTCGCCGAGGCCGAGACCGACACCCTGGCGCAGCTCGGATTCGAGGTCTCGCGCAGCGGACCGCGGTCGTTGCTGCTGCGCAGCGTGCCGGCGCTGCTCGCCCACGGCGACAGCGAGGCGCTGCTGCGCGACGTGCTGGCCGACCTGCGCGAGCACGGCGAGAGCCGCCGCGTGCGCGAGGCGCGCGACGAACTGCTGTCGACGATGGCTTGCCACGGCGCGGTCCGCGCCAACCGGCGGCTGACGCTGCCCGAGATGAACGCCCTGCTGCGGCAGATGGAGGCGACCGAGCGCTCCGGCCAATGCAACCATGGCCGCCCGACCTGGGCGCATTTCCCGCTGGCGGACATCGACCGCTGGTTCCTGCGAGGACGTTGAGATGAGCCGTATGCGTCTGATCCTTCCGGCCCTGGCCGCCGCGCTGCTGTTCACGGGCTGCGCGGGCGGCGATGCCAGCGCCGATCCGGCCACGGCCGCCGAGACCGCGCGCCTGGACCAGGCTTTCGTCGACGAGACCCGGTCCTGGCAGCGGCAGCGCGAGGAACGGCTGACCGCGCCCGACGGCTGGACCAGCCTGATCGGCCTGCACTGGCTGGAACTCAAGGCGCACTACGTCGGCAGCGATGCGACCAGCGGCCTGCGCATCGCGATGGGGCCCGGCAAGCTCGGCCTGCTGCAACAGCAGGGCGACGCGCTGTTCTTCACGCCCGAGCGTGGCGCGGCGTTGACGCTCGATGGCGCGCCGCTGCGCGGCCGCGCGCGCGTGCGGACCGACCGCGACGAAACCCCGGGCACGATCGGCTTCGACGACGGCAAGGGCCAGCTGAGCGTCATCGAACGCGGCAACCGCAAGGCGCTGCGGGTACGCCATGCCGACGCGCCCACGCGCACCGGTTTCGCGGGACTCGACTACTGGCCCATCGACCGCGACTGGCGCATCGATGCCCGCTTCACGCCAGCGGCGCCCGGTACCACGATCGAGATCGCCGACATCATCGGCACCATCAACCGGATGCCCTGCCCGGGCGCGGTCACCTTCGAACGCGACGGTGCGTCCTACACGCTGCAGGCCGTCGAGGGCGAGGCGGGCGGCCTGTTCCTGATCCTCGCCGACCGGACCAGCGGGCATGGCAGCTACGGCGCCGGCCGCTATCTCGATACCGCGGCGCCGGACGCGGATGGGCACGTCGTGCTCGACTTCAACCGCGCCTACAACCCGCCGTGCGCCTTCACTCCGTTCGCCACCTGCCCGTTGCCGCCGCAGGAGAACCGTCTCGACCTGGCGATCACGGCCGGCGAGAAGGCCTACGCCAAGCCGGTGCTTTGACGTTTTTTCGCCGGGCACCGCCCGGCCCGCAGACAGGGATCTTTCCATGCGCTTCGCTTCGCCCCGCAGTGTCCTCCTGGCTCCGCTGATCGCCGCGGGCCTGCTCATCGCGGGCCTGGTCCAGGCGGAGCGAACCCCCGCCGCGGCCGACCCGCTGGCGATCGCCGACGTTCCGGCCACGCAGGCGCCGCCCGTGCCGCTGCTGTGGCAGGTGCGTGGCGAGCACGGCACGCTGTTCCTGCTCGGCTCGTTCCATTTCCTCAAGCCGAGCGACTATCCCCTGTCCGGCGACGTCGACCAGGCGCTCGCGCGCGTGGACGACGTGGTGTTCGAGCTCGCGCCCGACGAGATGGCTTCGCCGATGCTGGCCACGCAGATGATGCAGGCCGGATTGCGCAGTGACGGCTCGCGGCTCGACGATGAACTGCCGGCCGGCACCGTCGCCGCACTTGGCGCCTGGGTGCAGTCCAACCTGCCGACCCTGCAGGCGATGGGCATGAGCGCGCAGACCCTGCAGATGTTCGAGCCGTGGTTCGCATCGCTGATCCTGACCACGACCGAGCTGGGGCGCTACGGCCTCGATCCCGCGCTTGGCCTGGACACGAACCTCGGCCGGCAGGCGACCGAAGCGGGCAAGCCGACCTCGGGCCTGGAAACCGCGCAGCAGCAGATCGCCTTCTTCGACGGCATGGACCGTCTCGAGCAGGTGCAGATGCTGCAGGAAGCGCTGGCGCAGACCGAGGACGGGCAGGCCCAGATCGAACTGCTGCACGGCGCGTGGCGCAACGGCGACGCCGACACGCTGTGGAACGAGATGGCGGTGGACATGCGCGCCCGGTTCCCGGCGCTGTATGCCCGCATCAACACCGAACGCAACGACGCGTGGCTGCCGAAGCTCGAGCAGATGCTGCAGGAGACAGGCGACACCCTGGTGGTCGTCGGCGCCCTGCACCTGCTCGGCGAGGACGGCGTCGTCGACAAGCTTGCGGCGAAGGGCTATTCCGTCGAGCGGGTGTGTTCCGCCTGCGACGCGGCACCGGCGACGGCGAAGTATCCGACGGTTCCGTTTCCGGCCGTTGTCGAACCGGCCCTGGTCCCGGAGCCGTCCATGCCGGAGACGGCCGCGCCCTGAGTTCAGTTCCGGGCTGGCTGCAGCACGATGCAGTCGACCGGGCAGGCCGGCACGCACAGTTCGCAGCCGGTGCAAAGCGGCGCGACGACGGTGTGCATCAGCTTCGATCCGCCGACGATCGCGTCGACCGGACAGGCCTGGATGCACTTGGTACAGCCGATGCAGTCGGCCTCGACGATGACCGCAACCTGCGCCATCGTCTGGGTGCCGCGGCTGCGATCGTAGGGACGCGCCGGGACGTCGAGCACGCGGGCAAGGGCGCGGGCGCCCGCGTCGCCACCCGGCGGGCAATGGTCGATGCCGGCCAGGCCCGCGGCCATCGCTTCCGCGTACGGGCGGCAACCGGCGTAGCCGCACTGGCCGCACTGCGTCTGCGGCAGCAGCCGGTCGAGGCGTTCGACGAGCGCGGGCAGGGGGGTGGGCATGGCGGGCAGGCGGCGCGCGTGCCGGCGCGTGTCAGCGGACCGGCATGCCCGGAGCGGCGCCATCGTCGGCATCGAGCAGCGCGAGTGCACCGCCGTCGAAACCGGCCGACAGGATCATGCCCTCGCTGATGCCGAAGCGCATCTTGCGCGGCGCCAGGTTGGCGATGAACACCACGTTGCGGCCGACCAGCGCGCCGGGGTCGGCATAGCTGGCGCGGATGCCGGAGAAGATCTGGCGCCTGCCCAGCGCGCCGGCGTCGAGTTCGAAGCGCAGCAGCTTGTCCGAGCCCTCGACGGCCTCGCAGGCCACGACCCTGCCGATGCGCAGGTCGAGCCTGGCGAAGTCGTCGATCGACACCGTGGCGGCATCGGTCTCCGCGGGCGTCTGCGCTGCAGCAGGCGGCGCGGCGGCGGCTTTTCCGGGGGCGGGCGTTGCGGTCATGGTGTCCTTGCTGGCTTCGGTCATGGCGTCGATCTGCTTCGGGTCGATGCGGGTGAACAGCGCGGTGTACGGGGCGATCGCATGGTCGAGCAGCGGTGTGTCGAGATCGGCCCACGCGCGCGACGGGGCGGCGAGGAACGCATCGACCGCATCGGCGATGCCGGGCAGCACCGGGCGCAGGGCGCCTGCCAGCACGCGGAACAGGTTCAGGCCCTGCGTGCACACGGCCTGCAGTTCGGCGTCGCTGCCGTCCTGCTTGGCGATCACCCACGGCTTGCGCTCGTCGATGTAGCGGTTGGCCTCGTCGGCCAGCGCCATGACCTGGCGCAGCACGCTGGCCGGATCGTTGCGCGCATAGGCGTCGCGGACCGGTGCCAGCGCCTCGATGAAGCGCGCGTACATCGCCGGCTCCGGCAGTGCCGCGGCGAGGCGGCCGTCGAAGCGCTTGCCGATGAAACCGGCGCAGCGGCTGGCGAGGTTGACGAACTTGCCGACCAGATCCGCGTTCACCCGCGCGACGAAGTCGGCCAGGTTGAGGTCGAGGTCGTCGACGCCACCCGAGGATTTCGCCGCGAAGTAGTAGCGCAGCGCTTCCGGGTGCAGGCCCTGGTCCAGGTAGGTGCGGGCCATGACGAAGGTGCCGCGCGATTTCGACATCTTCGCCCCGTCGACCATCAGGTAGCCGTTGACGTGCAGCCGCGTCGGCGCGCGCATGCCGGCACCGTGCAGCATTGCCGGCCAGAACAGGCCGTGGAAGTTGACGATGTCCTTGCCGATGAAGTGGTGCAGCTCGGCATCGCTGCCGGTGCCGAGGTAGGCGTCGAAATCGATGCCATCGCGCGCGCACAGCGCCTTGAAGCTGCTCAGGTAGCCGATCGGCGCATCCAGCCAGACGTAGAAGAACTTGCCGGGATGGCCTGGGATCTCGAAGCCGAAGTACGGCGCATCGCGCGAGATGTCCCAGGCACGCAGGCCGCCGTCGCCGTCCAGCCATTCCAGCAGCTTGGCCTTGACGCCGCTGCTGGCGACATCGCCGGCGAGCCATTCGCGCAGGAAGCCCTCGAAGTGGCCGACTTCGAAGAAGAAATGTTCCGATTCGCGGATCTCCGGCGCCGCGCCGCTGACCACCGAGACCGGATCGATCAGCTCGCTCGGCGCATAGGTCGCGCCGCAGTGCTCGCAGTTGTCGCCGTACTGGTCAGGCGTGCCGCACCTGGGGCAGGTGCCCTTGACGTAGCGGTCGGGCAGGAACATCTGCCGCACCGGATCGTAGAGCTGGGCGACGTCGCGGCGCGCGATGTGGCCGCCGGCGACGAGCCGCGCATAGATGTCCTCGACCGTCTCGCGATTGACGTCGGAGTTGGTCGAATCGTAATGGTCGAAGGCGACGCCGAAACCGGCGAAATCGCGTTCGTGACCAGCCTGGATGCCGGCGATGAAGGCTTCCGGCGTGGTGCCGGCCTTCTCGGCCGCCAGCATGATCGGCGTGCCGTGGGTGTCGTCGGCGCAGACGAAGTGCACCGTGTCGCCCGCCATGCGCCGCGCGCGCACCCAGATGTCGGCCTGGATGTAGCCGACCAGATGGCCGAGGTGCAGCGGGCCGTTGGCGTAGGGCAGGGCGGTGGTGACGAGCAGCTTGCGCGACATGGCGGGGGGAGCGGGGGAAGGACCGGAAATTATCGCATGCGGCGCTGGCGGTCCTGGCCGTCGCGGCCCGTTTCCGCCGCATCGGATCGCGGGAAAGCAGCCCACCCAACGAAAAGGGCCCGGCATCGCCGGGCCCGCGTCACCGCACCGGATCGGGCGGCATCACTCACGCTGCCACACCTGTTCGCGGCAGATGAACGCGACGCAGCCCGAGACCCCGAGCCGGTTGTCGTCGAGCAGTTTGGCCTTGGACCGGTAGGTCTTGCCGTTCGCCGGGTCCAGGATCGTGCCGCCGGACCACTCGCTGCCGGACGGCCTGAGGTCCCACAGGATCGTCATGCCGGTGATCGGCTGGTCCTTGCGCTCGCCGCTGCACTTGTCGCAGGTCGGGTTCGGCCCACGGTCGGACTGCAGCACCTGCACCACCCGGCCGCTGAGGTTGCCGTTGGCCGCCTGGCTGATCTCGACGATCGACTTCACCCGGCCGGTCTCGTCGTCAATGGTCTTCCAGCGGCCGACGGGCGACTGTGCCGCGGCCGACAACGACACCATGGCCAGCGGCAGTGCCAGCAACAGCAGCAGGCGCGATTTCTTCTTCAACATGGATTCCCTCCTCGGAATGCCCGTCCCTCCCGGCGGAGTGCCGGAAGGGTCGCGCGATATATACCCGATCCGCATCGCGTTGGCGTCAAGTCGGGCGTCACGTTCAGCGCATGCTCGGCCTGCATCCATCACCGGGTGCGGCAGCAAGCCGTGACAACGAAAAAGCCCCCGCCACGTCTGGCGCGGCGGGGGCAGGGCATCACGGCACCGCAATCAGTTGGCGGCGGCTGGCTCGCCGACTTCGACGCTGCCGCCGATATGGCGGGAGAAGAACTTCAGCATTTCCGTATACAGGTTCAGATTGGCCTTCTCGTCGTAGAACCCGTGCATTTCGCCGGACTGGATGATCATCCCTTCGGGAGGATTGCCGGCGGCGATCAGCGCCCGGTTCATCAGTTCGGTCTGCTCCGGCGGCGTCCGCTGGTCACGTGCGCCTGCCGCCAGGTAGACCGGAATCCCCACTTCACCGGCGCGCCGGGCTGGCGAACTGCGGGCCCAATCGGCCGCGTTGGTGCCATGGGTACGCCGCAGGTAGCGAAGACCGGAATCGCGCTGCGGGATGTCGCCACGCTTGAACATCATGTCGATGTCGTAGACACCGACGTAGCCGAACGTGCACTTGAACAGGCCCGGTGCCCGGATCGGCGCCATCAGTGCCGAATAGCCGCCGAAGCTGCCGCCATAGATGCAGATGCGCTCCGGATCCGCATGTCCCTGCGCGATCGCCCAGTTCGTCGCATCGATGATGTCGTTCTGGATCCCCTCGGCCCACTGGCGGTGGCCGGCATCCTGGAACGCCTTGCCATAGCCGCCGGAACCACGGTAGTTGACCTTGAGGACGGCATAGCCGCGACTGGCGAGCAGTTGCGACTCGGTGTTGAACCCCCAATGGTCGCGCGGGCCGATGGGGCCGCCATGCGGGTTGACGATCATCGGCAGATTCCGGCCATCCGACCCGTTCGGAATGGTCAGGTAACCGTAGATGTCCTTGCCGTCTCGGGACTTGAACGTGAATGGCCTGGTCGAGGCCATCTGGTCCTTGTCGAGCCACTGCCGGCCCTGCATCAGGAAACGTGCCTTGCCTGTCTGCGCGTCGTAGAGGTAGAGCTCGCCGGGATTGCTGTCGCTCGACACCGAGACGATGATCTGGCTGCCGTCGTCGGTATGGCTGGAAAAATCGACCAGTTGGCCGGGGAACGCCGCGGCCAGCGAAGCGTAGAGTTCCGCCTCCGGATGCGTTTCGTCGATCATCGTGACCTTCGGCGCGCCGGCCTCGGTGACGATGGCGAGCAAGGTGTTCTCGTCCGACGACCAGATGTAGCGGGAGATGTCGGCTACTTCGTCCTGGTAGAGCGTGGTGAACTCGCCGGTGTCCGTGTTCAGGGTGCCGACGGCTTCCGGCGCGGTGTCATCGCTTTGCAGCGCATAGACGGTGCCCGCGGGCGTCGTGCGAATGACCCACAGGTGCTTGCCCTCCGACCGCGATGCGCTGACCAGCGTCCACCTGCCGCCATCACGGCGGTACAGTTCCGTACGCTCTTCATACTCGCCTTCCTCGTTGCGGCTCGATGAGCAGACCGCGAACCGAGGTGCCTTGTCGGCATCGAGCGAAACACTGCAGTTTTCCTTCGGCGCGCGCCCCATGGACGTGCGGCGACCGCTGACGGTGTCCACCGTCACGACTTCGGTACCGGCACCTTCCGAGGAGCGCGGGTGCCGGGACTGCATGATGACCCTGCGGGCATCGTCCTTCAATGTATCGAGCAGCGAGAAGCTCTCGTTTCCGACGGTCTGGCTGCGACGTGTCGCGTCCAGGGTCCCGCGGAAGATGACCGGGACGGGCTGCGAGCCGTCGGCGTTGACGGCAAACCATTCGCCGGTCTGGAACGGTTGCGCGTAGCCGCCCATCTTGCGCACCGCATTGAACATGATGCGTTCGGGGCTGATCCACTCGAAGCTGCCGACGCTCTTCTTGTCCGGCAACTGATTGACCTTGAGGATCTGCAGGTCGCTGGTGCGCATGATCGTCAGCACGTCCTGGTCGCCGCGGTCCACGGTGATTGCGAGATATTCGCCCGAGGGCGAAATCTTGGCATTGCTGTACGTGGGGTGCCTGACGAAGTCCTCGATCGGGGGCGGCGTCGCGGCGACGGCGTGGATCGAGAATGTACCGAGCGCCAGTGCGAGAAAAACAACGGCCGTCTGTTTCATGGAGTAATCCTTGGCATGTTTGATCAAAGAAAAGCCCGGCAAAAACCGGGCTTTTCCGTTGCTGAACCTGAAGAGGGTCAGAACTTGTGCGTCAGGCTCACGTAGAAGCGGCGACCCAGCGGGTCGGCACCGTTGTATGCGTAGAAGTACGGGTAGGCGGTATAGGTGTCGTCGAAGCGATACTGGTTGTCCAGCAGGTTGATCGCCGTGAACTCGACCTTGGTGTTGGGCGTGAACTGGTGTCCGACCTGCAGGTTGTAGGTGATGTACGGCTTCAGGCGGCTGGTTTCGGCCCAGTTCTGGTTCGCGCCGAGGCGGCTGCCGAACAGGGTGACGGTCCAGTCGTCGTAGCTCCAGCCCAGCGAACCACGCACACGCGAACGCGGGTCGTAATCCCACATGTCGCGGTAGTCCACGAGTTCATCGTCTGCGAACTGCTTGGACTTGTCGGTGAGGCGGATCGTGTAACCGAGGTCGATGTCGAATCGGCCAATGCGATCGGTATCGAGGCGGTAGCGGAAGTTTGCATCGACGCCGCTCACGTCCTGATACGCCGTGTTGATGTACGCGGTATTGAGGGACTGGAGGCGGCCATCCAGCGAGGTGCCGGGTGCGTCGGTACGCGTGATCAGCGAGTAGATGTTCTGGCAGAACGCCGAATCCGGACCGTTCGGGAACGGCGAACCGTCGCGGTAGACGCCCAGGCGGCAGTTTGCCTCGTTCTGGAGGATGTACGAGGCCGTGACCTGGCTGGCCTTGTCCTCGAGGCGGATCCGGTAGTAGTCAACGGACAGCGACATGTCGTCGATGATGTCCCACACGAAGCCATAGCCCCAGCTCTCGCCTTCCTCTTCCTTCAGCAACGGGTTGCCGGCGGTTCGGCTCTGCGACTGGTAGACGGTCACGTCGCCGTTCTGGTTGCAGTCCACGACGGTACGCGGCCCGCCGGTCTGGCCCAGGTAATTGCCGGAGCGGCATGCATATTCGTCGAGAACGGTCGAATACCCTGCCGCGCCCTGTGCGTAGACCATCTGCATATCCGGCGCACGGAAGCTGGTCGCGTATGAACCGCGCAGCAGCAGGCTGGAGAAGGGACGCCACTCGAGGCCGAAGTTCTTGGTAAACGCCCCGTCGACGGCGGTGATGTCGTCGTACTTGTCGTAGCGACCGGCGATGTTGGCCGTCAGCGAGTCGAGGATCGGCACGCGGAACTCGACGCCCAGCGCGTAGCGGTCGCGTTCGCCGTCGGTGGCGCCGGAGCTGGTCAGGTTGTAGATCGTCTGATCGTCGATCGGACGCAACTGGTCGGTACGCGGGTCGCTTCGCAGGTCCTGCGTCTGGCGGGTACCTTCGAGTACGGCCGCGAAGCTGAGCGGACCTGCCGGCAGGTCGAACAGGTCGCCGGCGATGTTGAAGTTGATCGTGGCCGCCGAGGTGTCGGACACGTTCTTCACCCGTGTCGCGAACGACTGGTAGATCTCCGGGGTGATGGGGCTGTTCCAGCGGTCGAGGTTCAGCTCGTACACCGGCACGCCATTCGCCAGATTGCCCAGCTGCGGCCCAAGGAAGTAATCGTGGACGGCTTTGGCGAGCAGGCGGGGGCGATCGTTTTCGTATTCGTACTTGCCGTAGTTCGCGCTGGCTTCCCAGTCGAAACGTCCGAGCGAACCATTGAAGCCGAAGGTGATGTCGTAGGTCTTTTCGTCGTAAAGCGTGGTCGCGGCTTCGTTGCCGCCGAGTTCGAACGGATTGAACACGCGCTGCAGCTGGAAGTAATCGCCGTAGGCGGCATCGTAGTAATAGCCGGTCGCGGCGCCGGACGGCGTGGCGGTGAAGCGGTCCCCGGACGTTCCCCAGAATTCGGTACCGCTGCTGGACGAGGCATTGGACTTGTACAGCGACAGGCTGCCGTACATCTGCACGTCGTCACTGATGTCGAACGTACCCGACAGATAGCCCGCCCAGGTGTCTTCCTTGTTGGAGATCGAGCGGGAAGCCGGCTGGGTGTAACTGCCGCAGTAGGTGCCGCGGGCTTCGGTCGTCACCGTGGTGTAGCCGAAGGCATCGCATGCTGCCGCGTCGTAGATGGCGTTGTGGTTCGGTGCAGCCGCCACGCCGCCGAGGCTGAGGGCCACCAGTGCCAGGTTCGGGTTGACGGCCAGTCCATAGGGATTGTTGCGGGTGTCGGCCAGGAAGCGACGCTGGGTCGCGAAGACCGGCTCCTTGGCGTTGTACTGCAGCGCGTACAGGGCGCTCCAGCGGTCGCCGGTGGCGCCGCCGGTGAACTCGAAGGAGGCGGAATCACCGCCACCCTCGGCCGTGGTGCCGGCAGTAACGCGGAGCTGGTTGCCGTCATAATTCTTGCGGGTCACGATATTGACCACGCCAGCCACCGCGTCGGAGCCATAGATGGCCGAGGCGCCGCCGGTGAGGATTTCGATCCGTTCGACGATTGCCATCGGGATCGCGCGCACGTTGACGACGTTGTTGTCGCGGTTGTAGGGCTGCGGATAGTCCGGCGGGCGGCGGCCGTTGATGAGCGTCAGCGTATAGCCCGGGCCCATGCCACGCAGGTTGACGACCTGGGCATTGGGTGTGAATCCGGTAACGGCCAGATCGCCGGTGAAGTTGGCGGTGCTCTGCTGGTTCAGCGTCTGCAGCATGTCGCCGACGGTCTGGAAGCCCTCGCGATCGATGTCGGCGCGGGTGAAGACGGTCACAGGCGCCGGGCCTTCGATCTCGGCGCGCTTGATGCGCGAGCCGACGACCGTGACGGTATCGAGGGTACGCGACTCTCCCGATGCGGTCGTGGTCGTGACGATCTCCTCGTCCACTTCCACTACTTCTTCCTGGGCGAAGGCGGGCGCGGCCACGGAAAGCATCAGTGCGCTTGCGAGTGCGGCACTGAGCTGGTTGAACCTCGGGACGAGGCGATTGCGGTCAGACATTGGATTGGATCCCCTAAAGAATTTCAGTCGAGTACGTCCATCGAGATGCCTGCGGTCCTTCGCCGGCGCACATACAGTTCATCCCCGGTGCATGCACTTAACAGACGGTTAACATTACTGCCACAGGTCCCCAACATTTGCAACTGTCTGGTGGTATGGCTTTCATGATCTTCCCCAAGCGGTTCTCGTGCTTGCCGCTAGAATGCGGTCCCGCCACAAGGTCCCGGACGGCGCCGCTGGCGCACGGTTCACGGCCTCCGCATCCCGTTCTTGTTGCCCATGTCCCTTGCCGTCCATTCGCGCGCCGTCCAGGGCGCGCTCTCGCCACACCCCCGCATCCGCAACCTCGTCGCCATCGGCGCGGGGAAGGGAGGCGTCGGGAAATCAACGACTTCCGTGAACCTGGCGCTGGCGCTCGCGGCCGACGGGGCGCGGGTCGGGGTGCTGGACGCCGATGTCTACGGGCCGAGCATTCCGACGATGCTGGGGCTCTCGGGCAAGCCGGACAGCCCGGACGGCAAGTCGATCACGCCGATGCGGGCGCACGGGATCGAGGCGATGTCGATCGGGTTCCTGGTCGAGGCCGATACGCCGATGATCTGGCGCGGGCCGATGGCGACCTCCGCGCTCACCCAGCTGCTCAACGAGACGCTGTGGGGCGGCGACGAAGGCCTGGACTACCTGGTCGTCGACCTGCCGCCGGGGACCGGCGACATCCAGCTGACCCTGGCGCAGAAGATCCCGGTGGCCGGCGCGGTCATCGTGACCACGCCGCAGGACGTGGCGACGCTGGATGCGCGCAAGGCCCTGCGGATGTTCGAGAAGGTCGAGGTCGCGGTGCTGGGAATCATCGAGAACATGGCCCAGCACGTGTGCTCGAACTGCGGGCACGTCGAGCATCTGTTCGGTGCCGGCGGCGGCGAGCGCATGGCGGCGCAGTACGGGGTGCCGCTGCTCGGGTCGCTGCCGCTGGAGATCGGCATCCGCGAGCAGGGCGATGCCGGCGTGCCGATCGTCGCTTCCGCGCCCGATTCGCCGGCGGCGCAGGCCTATCGGCAGGCCGCGCGCAATCTGGTGGCGGAGCTGGAGAAGCGGCCGCGTGCAGCGAGGTCGATTTCGGCGTCGCTGGTGTAGGGCGTGTCGGCCACGGAGCGAGCTGGTCGCGAACCTGTCCTGACAAGGGCTTTGCGCTGGGCCGATGGTCGGGAAAGACGGTCGCCCTGATCCCGTAGGTCGATCCCACGCGGCCGACGTGCGCGGTGTCCGGGTTCACGCGGTCGGGGGCGTGGCCACGCCCGCGGTGCCGAGGGGACCATCCATGGCGCGGATGCCGGGCCCGATCAGGGGCAGGACGGATGCGGCGTGGCGGGGCGCATCCTACAATGCGGGGCTTCGGGCCACTGGGGCCGCAGGGAACATCGCATGAGCATCAAGAGCGACCGCTGGATCCGCCGCATGTCCGAACAGCCCGGCGGCATGATCGAGCCGTTCGAGGTCGGGCAGGTCAAGCATGCCGACGGCCAGCGCATCGTCAGCTACGGCACCTCGAGCTACGGCTACGACGTGCGCTGCTCGCGCGAGTTCAAGATCTTCACCAACATCAACTCGACGATCGTCGACCCGAAGCGCTTCGATCCGGGCAGCTTCGTCGACGTCGAGGCGGACGAGTGCATCATTCCGCCCAATTCCTTCGCCCTGGCGCGTACCGTCGAGTACTTCCGCATTCCGCGCGACGTGCTGGTCGTGTGCCTGGGCAAGAGCACCTATGCGCGCTGCGGCATCATCGTCAACGTGACGCCGCTGGAGCCGGAATGGGAAGGCCACGTCACGCTGGAATTCAGCAATACGACGCCGCTGCCGGCGCGCATCTACGCCAACGAGGGCGTGGCGCAGATGCTGTTCTTCCAGTCGGATGCGGACGACGTCTGCGAGACCTCGTACCGGGACCGCGGCGGCAAGTACCAGGGCCAGACCGGCGTGACCCTGCCGCGCACCTGAGCAGTTTCCCGATCCGCCGCTGCGGCCATGATTTCATCGCCGGCACGCGGGTGGTGCGCGTGCGCGGTTTCAGAAGGGCGGCAGCGCCGCCTGCAATTGCGCGACACGCGCGACGAGTTGCTCGGGCGAATACGGCCGTGCGGCGACGCGGCCCCACACCGGCGTCGGCCAGGCCGGGTCGTCCTGGTTGCGGCCGATCACGTGCACGTGCAGTTGCGGCACCAGGTTGCCGAGCGCGGCGATGTTGAGCTTGAACGGCCGGAACACGTCGCGGACCAGCCTCGCGGTCAGGTCGATCTCCTCGGTCAGCTGGCGCCGCTGCGCCTGGTCGAGGTCGATCATCTCGCGTGCGTCGGCCACGCGCGGCACCAGGACCAGCCACGGATAGTTGGCGTCGTCCATCAACCGCAGTTCGCACAGCGCCAGGGTGGCGACGGGATGGGTATCGTCGGCCAGCCGTGGATCGAGGGTGTAGGGCGCGTTCGGGTCCGGCTGTCGGTTCATCGGGGGCCTCCGGGTCAGCGCAGCGCCGACTTCAGGAACTTCAGGGTCTGGCGGCGTGCGGTCGCGGCGCTGTCGGCGTTGTAGTGGCGCGGATCGACATCGCGGTTGAAGGCGTGTCCGCCGGCGTGGACGTGGACCTCGGCGTCCGGGTGGCGTTCGCGGTGCCGCTGGATGTCGCCCGGCGGGATGCTGGGGTCGTCGCGGCCGAAGTGGAACAGCATCTGCGCGCGCAACGGCTCGTCGATGAACGGCATGGTGCGCGCGCCGTAGTAGCTGACCGCGGGCAGGCCGAGCCGGGTGTTGGCCAGGAACGCGAGGCTGCCGCCCCAGCAGAAGCCGACGACGGCGATGTGGCGGTGTCCCTCGGCCTGCAGCAGCGCGCGGCAGGCGGCGAGGATGCCGAGGGCGCGGTCGGTGCCCAGTTCTTCGACCAGCGCGCGGCCGCGCGCGAAGCCGGCGTCGTCGTAGCCGAGCTCGACATTGCGGGCGACGGGGTCGAACAGCGCCGGTGCCAGCGCGGTGTAGCCGGCGGCGGCGAATCCGTCGGCCACGCTGCGGATATGCGCGTTGACGCCGAAGATCTCCTGCACGACCAGGATCGCGCCCTGCGCGGCGGCGCCGTAGGGCGGGTCCGCGCGCCAGGCGTCGACAAGCCCGGAAGGCGTGGTCACGGCGATGTCACGGCCCATGGTCTGCCTCGTCGGTCGCGGGTGCGCCCCAGTCTATACCGCGGCGGGAACGCGCCGTGCGGGGGCGTGGGCGGCGCGGCGGTATACTGCGCGGTCGATCTGCCCGCGCCGGTTCCCCGGTCGCCGGTCCATCCGCGGGGTGGGCGCCGGTGATCGGGAGTCGAACGCGCCCTTCAGTCCTGCCTCCAGCCACGGGTCCGCATGTCCGCAGCCAATCCCAAGGTCGGTTTCGTCAGCCTCGGTTGTCCGAAGGCGCTGGTCGACTCCGAACGCATCCTCACCCAGTTGCGGGTCGAGGGCTACGACATCGTCCAGAGCTACGACGATGCCGACGTCGTCGTCGTCAACACCTGCGGCTTCATCGATTCGGCGGTGACCGAATCGCTGGATGCGATCGGCGAGGCGATCGCGGAGAACGGTCGGGTCATCGTCACCGGCTGCCTGGGCAAGCGCGAGACCATGATCCGCGACGCCCATCCGGACGTGCTGTCGATCAGTGGGCCGCAGGACTACGGCTCGGTGATGCGCGCCGTGCACACCGCGCTGCCGCCGAAGCACGACCCGTTCATCGACCTGGTGCCGCGGCGCGCGGCCGACGACGACGTCGGCATCAAGCTCACGCCGCGGCACTACGCCTACCTGAAGATCTCCGAGGGCTGCAACCACCGCTGCAGCTTCTGCATCATCCCGTCGATGCGCGGCGACCTGGTGTCGCGGCCGGTCGACGAGGTGCTGCGCGAGGCCGAGCGGCTGGTGCGCGGCGGCGTGCGTGAGCTGCTGGTGATCTCGCAGGACACCTCGGCCTATGGCGTCGACGTGCGCTATGCCGAGCGCAACTGGCGCGACAGGGCCTGGCAGACGCGGATGAAGGCGCTGTGCGAGGGCCTGTCCGAGCTCAACGTCTGGACCCGCCTGCACTACGTGTACCCGTACCCGCACGTCGACGACATCATCCCGCTGATGGCCGAGTGCCATGCCGATGGCATGCCGAAGCTGCTGCCGTATCTCGACATCCCGCTGCAGCATGCCAGCCCGCGCGTGCTGAAGCTGATGAAGCGCCCTGGCGCGATCGACAAGACCCGCGAGCGCATCGCGCGCTGGCGCGAGGTCTGCCCGGACATCGCGATCCGCAGCACGTTCATCGTCGGTTTCCCGGGCGAGACCGAGGCCGAGTTCGAGGAACTGCTGGATTTCCTCGACGAGGTCCAGCTCGACCGCGTCGGCGCGTTCGCCTATTCGCCGGTCGACGGCGCGGGCGCGAACGCGCTGCCTGACCCGGTGCCCGAGGAAGTGAAGCAGGAACGTCTGGCGCGCTTCATGGAGAAGCAGGCGGTGATCTCGGCCGCGAAGCTCGAAGCCCGCGTCGGTACGATCCAGACCTGCCTGGTCGACGTGGTCGACGGCGAGCTGGCGATCGCCCGCTCGATGGCCGACGCACCGGAGATCGACGGCGTGGTACAGATCCAGAACGGTCGCGATGCGGGCCTGCAGCCCGGGGATTTCGTCGACGTCGAGATCCTCGGCAGCGACGAGCACGACCTCTTTGGCGAGGCCGTGGAGGAGGACGCGTGAAGCGCGCACTGATGAAGCATGCACCGGTCGCCTTGTTGCTGGCCTGCGCGCTGACGTCGCCGCAGGCGAGTGCGCTGGACCGGCTTAGCGGCGTCTACCGCCCGGTCGGCGATGCGGCTGCGGGCATGCCCGTGGGCGGGGAGTTGCGGGTGACGGCGGAAGGCCGCGGCTGGCTGGCGCGGTTCCGCGGCGAAGGCCTGGCGCTGCTGCCGGTCACCGGGCTCGAGCTGGCCGGGCTGTTCCCGGGCGTGGCCCCGGAAGCGGGCCTGCAATGTGCGGTCTCGCCCGCGTTCCTGCTGTGCAGCGTGGCACCGGGCACGCGGTTCGAGGACAAGGACTTCACCTCGACGACGGGTTATTTCACCGCCGTGTCCGACTCGGGCATCTTCGAGATGCAGCGCGTCGACTGATCGCGGAGCGCCTCGCACTGCAGTGTCGGGGGCATCGCCCCGACCTACGGGCGGCCGGGAGGCGCGACTGCGGAGTCCGGCAGCGTCCGCCGTGGCCCGAAGGCATTGCGCGACGGCAGGTCGGCCTCACGCCGCCGACGTACGCGGTGCCCCCGTGGTCTCCGCGCGCGTTCCTACGCGTGGTCAGGCGTGCGGTCGGTGGCCGTTTCGATATAGGCCCATGCCGCGGCCTCGATCGCGTCGATCGCGGCGATGCAGCCCGGCAGCAGTTGCCGGCCGCCCTCACCGCCGTCGTCGCGCATGCGTTCCGCGGCGTTGTAGTCGACCAGTGCCTGCCACGCCGGCAGGCGGCGATCGACGGTGTCGAGCAGTCGCCGCAGCGCGGCGTCGGCGGCGGTGCTGCCGTCGCCGGGCAATGCCAGCACCGCCTCGGCGCGGGCGTGGAAGTCGGCATTGAAATGATGGGTGTCGGTGCGGACCCTCCAGAACGCGCCGAGCCGCAGGCGTTCGTCATCGGCAGCCATGCGGGCGGAGGTCGGGCCGTCGTGTGCGGCCGGGGTGCGCTGGACCGGGAAGGCGCGCAGTTGGCGCGCGAGCGCGGCGTGGGCCTGGCGTTTCGTCGCTTCCGCGTCCGGCAGGGCGGGAGGCGCCGCCGCACCCGCGATGGGCGCGGCGGACCCGGCGGGCGGTGGCGGGGAATCGCGTCCGCAAGCCGTCAGGGCCATTGCCGCAAGCACCACTGCGAGCAGGCGAGGCCGCCACGCGGCCCTGCGGCGGGCGGATATGCCGTGGCGATGTCCGGACCGGCCCATGCGGGCGTCAGTCGCTGTCGTAGTCGACCGCGACCACGGCGAAGCGCGCGATGCCGCCCGGCAGCGCCGCCTCGAACTCGTCGTCGATGCGCTTCTTCAGCATCGCGCGCGCCAGCGGCGAATCGATGCTGATCCAGCCCTGTCTGGCATCGGTCTCGTCGGGACCGACGATGCGGTAGCGCGACAGCTCGCCGCTGTCGAGATGCTCGACCTCGACACGGGCGCCGAAGAACACCGCATCGGGGTCGCTCGGCACCGTGTCGACGACCTTCAGCGCCTCCAGCCGCCTGCTCAGGTAGCGCACGCGCCGGTCGATCTCGCCGAGCTGCTTCTTGCGGTAGGTGTACTCGGCGTTCTCGGAGCGGTCGCCCTCGGCCGCGGCAGCCGACAGGGCGCGCACGACCTCGGGCCGGCGCACGCGCCACAGGTCGTCCAGCTCGGCCTTCAGCCGGGCATGGCCGGCGGGCGTCACCAGTGCGGTGCTCTTCTCCGGCGGCGGGCGCCAGCGGCTCATCGCGCGATTTCCGTCCCGCGATCCATCACTTGAGCTTGATGCTGCCGAGGATGTTGCGGACGATGCGGTTGGTGATCGTGCGCGTGGCCTGCTTGCCGGCGGCCTGCACCACGCCCTGGCGGCGGCTGGTGCCGAACAGGAACTCGTTGATCGTGCGGCCGATGCCGCCTTCCTCGGCGGCCTGCTTCCCGCTGCCCTTGGCCGGCGGCGCGGCCGCCTCGTCGGTCGCCGCCTGGGCGCGCCGGGCCAGCAGCTCGGCGGCCGACTCGCGGTTGACCGCGGTGTCGTACTTGCCGCCGACCGGGCTGCCGTTGCGTACCTGCTGGCGTTCGGCATCGGTGATCGCGCCCATGCGGCAGCGCGGCGGCGCGATCAGGGTGCGCTCGACCGGTGCCGGCACGCCCTTGTCGAGCAGCATCGAGGTCAAGGCCTCGCCGGTGCCGAGCTGCGAGATCGCGCTGGCGACATCCAGCGCCGGGTTCGGGACGAAGGTCTCGGCCGCGGTGCGCACCGCCTTCTGGTCGCGCGGGGTGAAGGCGCGCAGGGCGTGCTGCACGCGGTTGCCGAGCTGGCCGAGGATGTTGCCCGGCACGTCGTCGGGGAACTGCGAGCAGAAGTACACGCCCACGCCCTTGGAGCGCACCAGCCGCACCACCTGCTCGACGCGCTGCTGCAGCGCGGCCGGGGCATCGTTGAACAGCAGGTGGGCCTCGTCGAACACGAACACCAGCTTCGGCTTGTCCAGGTCGCCGACTTCCGGCAGCGTCTCGAACAGCTCCGACAGCAGCCACAGCAGGAAGGTCGAGTACAGGCGCGGCTTGAGCACCAGCTGGTCGGCGGCGAGGATGCCGATGACGCCGCGGCCGTTGGTGCTGGTGCGCATCAGGTCGGCCAGTTCCAGCGCCGGCTCGCCGAAGAAGTGCTGGCCGCCGTCCTGGTCGAGCCGCAGCAGCGCGCGCTGGATCGCGGCGATCGACTGGGCGCTGACCAGGCCGTACTCGGTCGAGACCGTCTTGCGCTCCTCGGCGACCAGGTTCAGCAGCGCGCGCAGGTCGTCGAGGTCGAGCAGCAGCAGACCGCGGTCGTCGGCCAGCTTGAACACGATGTCGAGCACCCCGGACTGGGTGTCGTTGAGTTCGAGGATGCGGCCGAGCAGGGTCGGGCCCATCTCGCTGACGGTGGTGCGCACCGGGTGGCCGGACTTGCCGTACAGGTCCCAGAACAGCACCGGGCTGGCCTCGCCCGCGTAGCCGTCGATGCCGAGCTCGGCGGCGCGCTGCTGCAGCTTCTCGCCGATGTCGCCGGCCACCGCCAGCCCGGCGACGTCGCCCTTGACGTCGGCCATGAACACCGGCACGCCGATCCGCGAGAACCCCTCGGCCAGCGTCATCAGCGTCACCGTCTTGCCGGTGCCGGTGGCGCCGGCGACCAGCCCGTGGCGGTTGCCGAACTTCGGCAGCAGGTAGACGGGCCCGGAGGTGGGCGTGGTGACGGCCTTGCCGACGAAGATCGGGTCCATGGAGGTTCCGTGCGGGGAAGGAAAGGGAAGAAAAGTGTCCGTGGATTCTAGCCACTGGTCACGCTCCGCGCGTGTCGTCTTGCCGCGCCGCGACGGCGGGGGCTACCCTGCCGGCCCCTGGCCGATCCCGGATCCGAATGTCCCGTCCCCTGAACCTGCTGGCACGCAGCTGCGCCATCGCCACCGTGCTGGCGCTGGGCTGCCTCGCCACCGATGCCCAGGCGCAGTCGCGCCGCGACCGCGAGGCCGCCGAGGCGCTGCAGCAGCGCATGCTCGCCGCCGAGGCCCGCTACCGCGAAGCGCTGCTGCAGGTGGCCAACGACGACCCCGCCGGGCTCGACGCCAGCAACGCCGCGCTCGAGGACATGGAAGACATCATGGTCGCCTGCGAACAGCAACGCGGCTGCAGCCTGTCGCAGCTGCTGACCAGCTACAAGCGGCTGCTCAAGGCCGATGCCGACGCCCAGGTGCCGGGCGACGACGGCGACCTGACCATCGTCGACGACACCGGCATGCCCACCGGCCCGGTGCCCGAGCGCGCCAGCGCGGCGTCGCTGCTGCGCGAGGACGAGAACTTCGTGCGCATGGTCCAGCTCAACCCGGCGGTGCAGGAAGGCATCCGCCGCTGGCTGACCGACATGCGGGTGTCGCTGATCACCAGCCACGAGAACTACCAGTACATGCAGCACCTGATGTCGCCGGCGTTCAAGCGCAGCGGCCTGCCGGAGGCGCTGCTGTTCGGCATCCTGGCCAAGGAGTCCAACGGCCGCGTGCATGCGCGCTCGCGCGCCGGTGCCGCGGGGCCGCTGCAGTTCATGCCGGCGACCGGGCGCCGCTTCGGCCTCGGCCCGGACGGCAGCGGCTTCGATACCCGCTACGACCCGCGCGCCGCCGCCGACGCCGCCGCGGTCTATCTCAACGAACGCTTCGCCCAGCATGGCCAGGAGATCGAGTACTGGCTGGCCGCCTACAACGGCGGCGAGGGCCGCGCACTGCGGATCTACCGCGAGGCCAACGGCCGCAGCTTCTGGGACCCGACGGTGTTCAACCAGTTCCCGGCCGAGACCAAGGACTACGTGCCGATGGTCATCGCCGCGGCGTGGCTGTACCTGCATCCCGAGCAGTACGGCCTGACCTTCCCCAAGGTCGACGCGCGGCCGGCGACATTCACGCTGGAGCGGCCGGCATCGATCTACGAGCTGACGATCTGCCTCGGCAACGGCGGCACCCGCGACGGCTACATGCGCGTGCTGCGCAACCTCAATCCCAGCTACGAGGCCGACGCCTGGATCCCGCGCGGCACCACGCTCAACGGCACCGTGCGCGTGGCCGGGCTGTACAGGCGCTGGTGCACCAGCGGCCCGCGCGCGCAGCTGGCGCAGGAGCTGGTCAACGGCGTGCCGCGGACCGGCGTGGTGCGAACCGGCGCGGTCGAGGTGTTGCCGGCGGCTGCGGCAGACGCCCCCCGGGCGCAGGCGCCCGCTGCGGCACCGGCACCGGCCACGCCGCCGCCGGCGCGTACCCATCGGGTCGCCCGCGGCGAGACCCTCGGCCGGATCGCCGAACGCTACGGCTGCGAGGTCACGACGCTGGCGCGCGCCAACAACCTGCGGGCGCCGGCCTACACGGTGCGCCAGGGACAGACGCTGACCCTGGCGGGCTGCACGCGCTGAACGACGCGGAGCCGGATCGGGCGCAGGGGCCGGCCTACGGGGCGGCCGGCTGCGTCCAGGCATCCGCGCCGGACGTCGCTTCGGCATCGGCATCGTCGCCGCCACGCCAGCGGCGCCAGTGTTCGGCCAGGCGTTCGCGCGCGTTGGCCGGGGCGCTGGCCAGACGCCGCCAGGCGTTGTCCTCGACGAAGCCGGTCAGCTTGCGCAGGCTGTCCGGGCCGTACTGGCGCATCGCCAGCCAGGTCATGCGCAGCAGCAGTTTCGTCGCCGAGTCGTCGAGGTTGCCGGTCTCCGCTTCGATGGCGGCGATGAACGCGGCCAGTTCGGTCCGCACCTCGGTGGGCACGTACTCGTTCTCGCTCAGCCGCTTGATCCGTCGTAGCCCGTCGCGTGTCCGGCCTTCGTGGATGTCCAGGGCGGCGCGTCCGATGTCGCCCAGCCACGGCGTCCCGATCAGCGCGGCCAGTCCCTCGACCTGCAGCACCACGCCGTCCCACCGCTTGTCCATCACGCCGGCGTAGATCAGTACCAGGTGCAGCGTTGCCAGCTGCGCCATCGCATCCTGCCGGGCCGCGTCGAGCGTTGCGGGATCGTGCTGGCTGTGTTCGTGCGCCAGTGCGTGCCAGCCGCGCCGCTGGAAGGTGACGGTCCGCAGCGACTGCGCGGCGAAACGCGACAGCGTGTCGCAGTCGTGACGGTCGATCAGGTCGGACTCGGCGATCGTCAGGGTCTGCTTGTCGACCGACAGCGCGGCATAGGCCAGCAGCACGCGCGCGGTGCACAGCTCGCTGGCGGTGAACGGTGCGACCGGCTCGCCGGCCAGTTCGGACGCCTTGCGATAGGCGTCGACCGCGGCCGGCAGTCCCGGTCCGGAGACCTGCTGGTAGCGCTTGTAGGTGAAGCTGTCGCGCAGCGCGGCAAGCTGTTCGGCCTCGCTCTTGCGGCCGCAGCCGGCCAGCGCGACCAGCAGCGCGGCGCCTGCGGCCAGCAGTGCGCCGCGTGTTCCCGTCCCGCGCATGCTCAGGGCGAGGCGGGGGAGCGCAGCCGGGTCGCCAGCCGCTGGCCCAGCCGCACCGGCTGCTCGGCATGCAGTGACGGGTCGAGCACGGCGACGTCGGGCGGCAGCAGGGTGATCACCGTCGAGCCGTAGTTGAACCGCGCCATCTCGGCGAAGCGCGCCAGCACGATGCCGCGGCCGCGGTAGTCCTTGCGGGTGATGCGGCGGCCGTAGGCGGGGATCTCCTCGCCGCTCCAGACCGTCTCCACGCCCGACACCAGCAGCGCGCCGACCATGACCTGGACCATCGGCCCGAAGTCGGTGTCGAAGTGGCAGACCAGCCGCTCGTTGCGCGCGAACAGCCGCGGCACCCGCGCGACGGCATCGGTGCCGACGCTGAACAGCCGCCCGGGCACGTGCACGGTCTCGCGCAGGGTGCCGGTCCACGGCATGTGCACGCGGTGGTAGTCGCGCGGCGACAGGTACACGGTGGCGAAGCTGCCGTGCCGGAACGGCGCGGCGTCCTCCTCGCCGCCGAGCAGTTCGGCTGTGGTGAACGACTGGCCCTTGGCCTGGAAGATGCGGCCGTCGTCGACCGGCCCGCACTGGCTGATGTGGCCGTCGGCGGGCATCAGCAGCGCATCGGGATCGGGATCGGGCATGCGCGCGCCGTCGCGCAGCGCGCGGGTGAAGAAGGCATTGAAGCTGGCGTACGAGGCCGGGTCCGGGTTCGCCGCTTCCGACAGGTCGACGCCGAAACGGCGCACGACGGTGTCGATCAGCCAGCGTCGGGTGCGCGGATTCTGCGAATACGCCAGCCGCCGCGCCAGCGACGACAGTGTGCGGTGCGGCAGCACGTGGGTCAGCGTGGTGACGAGGCTCATGGGGTGGCGCCTTCGGTCAGGCGCAGCAGGTCGGCGGCGATCGCGTCGGGTTGCGGGGTCTCTGCATTGAGCACGCTGCCCGAGACCACCCCGGCCATCCGGCCCTGCGGGTCGAGTACCGCCAGCGAGGCGCTGTGGTCGACGGTGTAGGCGCCTTCGGGCGCGCTGTCGCCGAGCGGCACCTTCGCGAACACCATCGACAGCGAACGCGCGAACTGCTCCAGCGTGGCGATGTCCGCGGTCGCGGCCAGGGTGTCGCGATGGAAGGCGTGCGCGTACTCGCCGAGTGCCGCCGGGGTGTCGCGTTCCGGGTCGACCGAGACGAAGAGCACCCGCGGGCGGGTCGCCTCGGGAAGGGCCTCCCACTGCCGTTGCGCCTGCGCGAGGTGGGTCAGCGTCATCGGGCATACATCCGGGCAATGGGTGAAGCCGATGAACACCAGCGTCCAGTGTCCGGCCAGTTCGCCAGACAGCAGCTGGGTGCCGTCGGACTGCTGCAGTGCGAACGCCGGCAGCGTGCGCGGCTGCGGATACAGCTGCACGACCTGCAGCGCGGGCTGCGACCGGGCAGGGTCGGTGGCGGCGAAGAATTTCTGCGCCGCCAGCAGGCCGAGGCCGCCGGCGAGGGCGATGGCGAGGATGACGAGGGTGGTGCGGTTGAACATCGGGCAGTCCGTGTCGGGCGACCGGCATCATACCTGCCCAAAAAAGCCCCCCGTCTTCCGCAACGCGGAAGACACCTTGGCCCCTCTCCCGCGCGCGGGTGTATGGACCGGACACATGGTGGACACCTGTTCGGAGACATGGTGGACAGGTCATGCGAGCGAACGGCCCGCGTTCACCGTCCGGGTCGTGCTGTCGATCCGGGCGATCCGATACGTGCTCC